>DASZUO010000324.1:0-48285 GCA_035547575.1 Amycolatopsis sp.
GCGGCTGGTGGCCACGGGTGGCTGCTTCGATCTGATGCACCCCGGGCATATCGCGCTGCTCCGGCAGGCGCGTGAGCTCGGTGACGCGCTCGTCGTGTGCCTCAACTCCGACGAGTCGGTGCGGCGGCTCAAAGGTCCGAACCGCCCGCTCATGCGCGCCGAGGATCGGGCGCGGGTGCTCGCCGAATTGTCCTGTGTGGACGCCGTGGCCGTGTTCGCCGAGGACTCGCCTGCCGAACTGCTCGACCGGCTGCGGCCGGACGTGTGGGTCAAGGGCGGCGACTACACCGGTTCCGACCTCCCCGAAGGCGAGGTGGTCCGGCGCCATGGCGGCGAGATCGTCCTCGTGCCCACCGTCGCGGGACATTCCACCAGCAGGCTGGTCGCCGCCGCGCGCGGTGCGACCCGGCCCCGGCAAAGCGAAGGAGAGCTATGACAGCGCTCGGAAACATCCTGATCACCGGCGGCGTCAGCGGACTCGGCGCCGCCGTGACCGAGGCGGTGGCCGGCGAGGGCGGCACGCCGTACGTGATCGACCGCGTCCGGCCCAAGGGTGATGTGGAGTTCGCGCAGGCCGACCTCGCCGACACCGCGGCCGCCGAGAACGCCGTACGCGAGATGGCGACGCGAGCAGGCCGCATCGACGGTGTCTTCACCGCCGCCGGCGTCGACGCCTGCGGGCCGCTCGACGGAGTGTCCACGCGGGACTGGGAACGGGTCGTCAACGTGAACCTGCTCGGCACCGTGGCGGTGGTGCGCGCCGCGCTGCCGTTACTGAAGGAGAGCCACGGCACCGTCGTCACCTGCGGTTCGACCCTGGGGATCAAGGCGGTCGGGGACGCGACCGCCTACTGCGCCTCGAAGTGGGGCGTGGTCGGCTTCACCCGCGCGCTCGCCGCCGAGACCGCGGGCGTGGTCGGCGTGACCCTGCTGATCCCCGGCGGGATGGACACCGCGTTCTTCGACGGGCGCACCGAGCAGTACAAGCCGCCGCCCGGCGCGAAGCTCAACCGGCCCGAGGACACCGCGCGCTCGGTCATCTTCGCGCTGAGCCAGCCGCCCGGGTGCGAGGTGCGGGAACTGGTGGTCTGTTCCTCGGAGGAAGGGTCGTGGCCGTGACCGGCTCGATCCTTGTGCTGCGCGCGCTGGGGCTCGGGGACCTGCTCACCGCGGTGCCCGCCCTGCGCGCACTGCGCCGAGCCCGCCCCGATGCGCGGCTCGTGCTGGCCGCGCCCGGCGCCTTGCGCGATCTCGTCGACCTCGTCGACGCGGTCGACGAGCTGCTGCCGACGCCGGGCCTCGACGAGCTGGCCTGGCCGGGCGAGCCGCCGTCGCTGGCGGTGAACCTGCACGGGTCCGGCCCGGACAGCATCCGGGACCTGCGCGCGCAGCGGCCGCGCGAGCTGCTCACCCACCGGCATCCGGACTTCCCCGGCCAGCCGGGCCTGGACTGGCGGCGCGATGTGCACGAGGTGGACCGCTGGTGCCGTCTGCTCGAGTACGCCGGGATCCAGGCCGATCGCGAAGACCTCCGGCTGCCCGCACCGCCGGGCCCCAGCCCGGCGCCCGGCGCGACGGTGATCCACCCCGGTGCGGCCTACGCGGCGCGCCGGTGGCCGCCGGACCGGTATGCCGCGGTGGCGAAGGAACTCTCGGCGACGGGGCACGACGTCGTGGTGACCGGTGCGGCGGCGGAAGTTCCCCTCGCCGGGGAGGTCGCCACGGCGGCCGGCCTTCCCGATTCGGCCGTGCTCGCGGGCCGGACCGGACTGGCCGAGCTCGCCGCGCTGGTGGCGGCGGCGGAACTGGTCGTCTGCGGGGACACCGGCGTCGGCCACCTCGCGACCGCGTTCGGCACTCCGTCGGTGCTGCTCTTCGGCCCCACGCCGCCCCGGCTGTGGGGACCACCGGCCTCGGCGCCGCAACACGTCACGTTGTGGGTCGGGGACGTCGGGGACCCGCACGGCGACCGGCCCGACCCCGGGCTGCTGATGCTGCGGCCCGAACGCGTGCTGGCAGCCGCCGCCGGTCTGCTACGGGAGAAGGTGCCCCATGGGTAACCGCGTCGGTGTGGTTGGTGCGGGCTACGTGGGGCTGACCAGCGCCGCCTGCCTTGCCCACCTCGGTCATCACGTGACCTGCGTGGACAACGACAAGTCCAAAGTAGACAGCTGCGCCGGCGGCGAGGTCCCGATCGCCGAACCGCGACTGCCCGTGCTCGTCCGCGAAGGGCTGGACGAGGGACGGCTGGCCTTCACCACCGAACTCGCGGCGCTCGGCGAATCCGACGTGGTGCTGCTGTGCCTGCCGACTCCGATGGGTTCCGGCGGAACGGCCGATCTGCGCGCGGTCGAGTCCGTGCTGGGCTCGTTGCGGGACATCCTGCCGCCCGGCTGCGTACTGGTCACCAAGTCCACCGTCCCCGTCGGCACCGCCGCGCGACTGCCGGAACTGCTGGGGCGTAACGACATCCCGGTGGCGAGCAACCCCGAGTTCCTCCGCGAGGGCAAGGCGGTCGCGGACTTCCTCAACCCGGACCGGATACTCATCGGCGCCACGGCGGAACATCGCGACGCGGCCGAGCGCGTGGCCGCCCTGTACGCCGGGCTGGACGCACCCGTGCTCCACACCGGCGCGGAAAGCGCAGAGCTTGCCAAGTACGCCAGCAACGCCTTCCTCGCCGTGAAACTGTCCTATGTGAACACTCTCGCCGAGCTGTGCGAACGGGTCGGCGCCGACATCGGCGAGGTCACCCACACCATGGGCCTCGACGACCGGATCGGCTCCGGGTTCCTCGCGCCGGGCCCGGGCTGGGGTGGCTCGTGCCTGCCCAAGGACACCAGGGCGCTGCTCGGGGCCGCCGAACGCGCCCGAGTGGACCTGCCGCTCGTGCGCGACGCCGTGGCCGTCAACTCACGCCAGGCCGCGTCGATGGTGCGCAAGATCCGCGTCGCCGCCACCGGAACCCCGGACGGTTCGCTGTCCGGCGCCCGGATCGGCTTGCTGGGGCTCGCTTTCAAGGCGGGCACCGGGGATGTGCGGGACTCCCCCGCACTCGCCATCGCCGCGGAACTGGCGAGCCAGCGTGCCGTGCTCACCGCCTACGACCCCGAGGTCGCCGACGGGCCGGACTGGCTCCCGACGACGCCGGACCCGTACCAGGTCGCGGAGTGCGCGGACGCCGTCGTGATCCTCACCGAGTGGCCCGAGTTCCGCGAACTGGACTGGTCACGCATGGCCGCCGCGGCCCGCCGGCCCGCCGTCGTCGACACCAGGAACCTGCTCGACGACAGGTCACTGGCCGGCACCGGCCTGCACCGAATCGGCGTGGGCCAGGCGAGGACGCCCGTGGGTCGTCATCGGAACATCGCCTTGGCACGATAGGGCTCGAGATCCGGCCATTTCACGGTCAGCCCGAGGCCAGCACGGGAGGGATCCGTCCGCAGGACGCCCCCGTCGAGTTGCGGCACACCGTCGAACGCCAGCGCCTCGACGCGAACGTGGTCGTGGAAGTACTCCAGGTGCCGCAACCGTTCGACCGCCTGGAAAGCGTGCGCCGAGACCGCCGGGGCGCAGTGCGCGGACAGGTCGAGCTGGTGCGCCGCCGCCAGTCCCGACACCGTGAGCACGCCGGTGATGCCGCCGCACCGGGTGACGTCGGCCTGCAGGCAGTCCACGGCGCCGAGCAGGTTCGTGAAGTCGCGCGGCACGAACGCGTACTCACCGGCGGCGACCTCGAGGCCGCCGGGGCTGTGCTCGCGGACCAGCCGCAGGCCGTCGAAATCCGCCGAGCTGACCGGTTCCTCGAACCAGGTCACGCCCCATTCGTCGTGGAAGCGGTGCGCCCAGTAGAGGGCTTCCTTGGGCGTCAACGCGCCGTTGGCGTCCACGAACACCTCGACGGCGTCGCCCACCGCCGCGCGGACCGCCGTGAGGCGGCGCGGGTCGGCGAGTGGGTCACGACTCGTCTTCAGCTTCACCCGCCCGATCCCCTGAGCGACCCAGCCCGTCAGTTGTGCGGCGAGCCGGTCGTCGGGATAGTTGGTGAAACCTCCGCTGCCGTAGACGGGCACGCTGTCGTGGCACGCGGGCACCAGCGTGGTCAGCGGAACGCCGAGCAGCCGGGCCTTGAGATCCCACAGCGCGATGTCCACGGCCGACACCGCCATCGCGCCCAGCCCCGGCCGGCCCGCATTGCGGATCGCCGCGAACATCCGATGCGTCAACGCGGGCGGCGCCATGGCATCGCCCCCGCACACCACCGGCGCGAGCGTGGTCCCGGCGAAACCGGCGACGGCGGGGGCGCCGTAGGTGTAACCCACGCCCATCTCCCCGGCGGCGTACGCCAGCACCAGCACGATCGTGGTGGCGTCCCAGCTCAGCGTGCCGTCCTGCTCCTGCCCGCCGGGACCGTCGACCGGGACGGTGAAGGCGTGCGCCTCCAGCCGCTCGACCAGTGCCCGGTCACTCATGAGTCGCGGGATGCCCGATCTCCGGGTCGCCCTGTTGCCCGGTCGAATGCGCGGAGCGCCCCGTCGATGCCGTCGCCCGGATTGTCCAAGGCCTGCATGGCTCTCCCGCCCGCTACGTCGTCGCCACGGCCGCTCGTCATGGCCACTCCCAAATCCGGTCTCGTGCACGTTCCCCTTCGCCGGCCCGCGCGCGGAGGCCGGCAGGAACTCCCTCCCAACGCTGAACTGGTGGCGCAGCACCGTTGTCAGTCGGTGGACAACGCCTCCACCAGGTCGCCCGCCTGCCGGTCCGGAAGCGCACGCGCGACGTCCGCGAGCGCGACGATGCCGACGAGGTCGTGGCCGTCGATCACAGGCAGCCGGCGCACCTTGTGTTCCGCCATGGTCCGCAGGATTTCCTCCGCGTCGTCGTCCGCACCGATGGTGACGGCCTCCCCTTGCGCGAGATCGCCGGCCTGAATGGCCCTCGGGTCCTTGCCGGCGGCGAGTACCCGCACCACGATGTCGCGGTCGGTGAGCATGCCCTTGAGACGGTTGTCCTCGCCGCAGATCGGCAACGCTCCGACCGACAGGTCAGCCATCCGGCGTGCCGCATCGAGCGCCGCTTCGCTGGAACGCACGCACTGGGGGTTGCTGGTCATGATGTCACGTGCCTTCGCCATCACTGTCTCCTCGTCGAGGTTCACTGCGCACGTGTCCGGTATTCCCGTGGGGCGAGGGCACAAACCTGCCTCAGCCGAGGGCATGGGCGCAGAGGAACACCGCGGCGGCCACGACGGCGGCGGCGGGGAAGGTCATGATCCAGCCGAGCACGATGTCGCGGGCCACGCCCCAGCGCACGGCCGAGAGCCGGCGGGTGGCACCCACCCCCATGATCGCCGAGGTGATCACGTGCGTGGTCGACACCGGTGCCTTGGCGGCGAACGCCGTCACGTATAGCACCGAGGAAGCGACCGACTCGGCGACGAACCCGCGCGGCGGGTCCAAGGGGAACACCTTGCGGCCGAGCGTCCGCATGATGCGCAGCCCACCCGAATAGGTGCCCAGCGCCAGCGCCCCGGCACACGCGAGTGCCACCCACAGCGGCACCGTAAAGGTCGTCTGACGTCCGGCGGCGACCAGTGCCAGCACGATGAGTCCCATGCCCTTCTGCGCATCCTGCAGCCCGTGGCCGAGCGCGAGCCCCGCTGCCGAGACCACCTGGCAGCGGCGGAACACGCGGCCGCTGCGGTGCGGGTTGCGGCGGCGCAGCAGCCACAGTGCCCCGGCCATCGCCAGATAACCGAGGCAGAGCCCCAGAAGTGGTGAGGCCACCATCGGGATCAGCACCTTCTCCACGATCCCGGACCAGTGCACGGTGCTCGCCGACGCCAGCGCCGCACCGACCATGCCGCCGACGAGTGCGTGGGAGGAAGACGATGGCAGCCCGAAATACCAGGTCGTCAGATTCCAGGCGATCGCGCCCGCTACCGCGGCGAACACCACGGTCAAGGCGGCACCGGAAGCCGGCACGTCGATGATGCCCTTGGCCACCGTCACCGCGACACCCGTGCTGAGCAGCGCACCGGCCAGGTTCATGACCGCGGACAGGACGAGCCCCGCGCGCAGGGTCAGTGCCCGCGTCGACACCGCGCTCGCGATGGCGTTCGCGGCGTCATGAAAACCGTTCGTGTAGTCGAAGAACAGGGTCAGCCCGATGACGACGATCAGCGCGGCAGTCTGCGGCACTACGATTCCTTGACGGCGATCGTCTGCACGACGTCGGCGACATGCTCGAAAGCATCGGCGGCGAACTCCAGCTGGTCGAGCACTTCCTTGATCTTCATGACCGTGAGCGGGTCGGCTCCCGGTTCGAACAACTGCCCGAGCAGCCGGCGGTATCGCCGGTCCGCCTCGTTCTCGAGGTCGTTGATCTCGATCCAGAACGGCTCGAGCTCGCTGACCTTCGCCAGCCCCGGCATGGCACTCGCGGTCAGCTCCGCGGCCCGGCAGAGCACGTCGATCAGCGCGGACACCTCCGGCGGAAGCTCGTCGACGCGGTACAGCACCACGAGGTCACCCGCGGTGTACAAGGCGTCGAGGACGTCGTCGATCCGCGACGCGAGTGCCTGGATGTCCTCGCGGTCGAACGGCGTGATGAAGGACTTGTTCAGCTGCACCATGATCTCGTGCACGAGCCGGTCCCCGTCGTGCTCCACGTCGCGCAATTTCGCGGCGACCTGGGGACGCTGCCTCGGTTCGGTCGCGAGCAACAGCCGGAGCAGCGCGGTGGCGCTCACCAGGTTCCCCGCGGCGTCGGTGAGCAGATTGAAGAAGTGCGAGCCGCGTGGTGTCAGGCGCATCCGCACGGCATCAGCCCGCCTGGGGATCGGTGTCGTCGTGCGGGTCGCCCGAAGACGTGCCCTGCTCGCCGCGGATCGTCTCGCGCTGCGCCCGCCGCGTGTCGCCGAAGGGGTCGTCCTCGGCCGGGCTGTCCGCGGGCTCCCCGCCACGCCGGCGTTCGTCTCCGGTCATCGGTCTCCTCCCTTTCCGGCCATCCGCATACCCGCTTCGCACGCGGGTCAACCATGGTCACGGAGCGTACGCCGGCGACGGGCGGGTGACCTGGCGGCGAAACGGGTATGCCCAAGGCATCACCCTGCCGATACCGGAGGAGGCGCCGACGATGATCCGACACACAGAACTGGCCGGGACGGTCGCGGGCGTGCTGGCCGGCGGCGCGCTACTGGGGCTGGGCATCGGCCTCGGCCACGCGTGGCTCACCGTGCTGGGGATCGTGCTCGTGCTGAGCGGACTGTGCCTCTGGGCCCTGGCGACCTACCGGAACCAGCGGCGGGCACCGGACAGCGGTGCCAGCGAACAGGATGTGTCCCGCGACCCTGGCGTCGCCTCGTCGCGAGTCAGGGGTGGCGTGCCCGACCCCGACGCCGCCGATCAGCACAGCACCACCGGTCCCACGCCGAACCAGACCTACGTCGGCCGGATCACGGGCGCCGACATCGGGTCGGCCGAGACCACCGGCGCCGAGAAGCGGGCCTGGCGCGACCCGCGGCGTTCCGGCTGACCCAGCTCAGCCGAGTAGCTTGTCGAGTGTGACGGGCAGTTCCCGCACCCGCACTCCCGTCGCGTGGTACACGGCGTTGACGACCGCCGCCGCGGTGCCGACGATGCCGATCTCGCCGATCCCCTTGCTGCCCATCGGGTTCACGTGCGGATCCGCTTCGTCGAGCCAGTGTGCCGACACATCGCCGATATCGGCGTTCGCGGCGATGTGGTACTCCGCGAGGTCGTGGTTGACGACGTGGCCGAACCTCGGGTCGAGCACGCTCGTCTCATGCAGCGCCATGGACAGGCCCATGGTCATCCCGCCGATGAACTGCGATCGGGCGGTCCGGGGGTTGATGATCCGGCCGGCGCCGAACATCCCGAGCAGCCTTGGCACCCGGATCTCCCCCGTGTCGGCGTGCACACGTGCTTCGGCGAACTGCGCGCCGAACGCGTACATCGCATACCGTTTCAGGTCCGGGTTCTCCGGGATCGCCGCCTCGATCGCGTCCCCGTCGCCGGGGTCGGTGCCGAACTTCTCCCGGAAGGCCCTCGCCGCCTCGACAACGGCCGAACCCCAGGTGGTCGTGCCCGACGAGCCGCCCGCGACCGTGGCGAACGGGTAGGCGGTGTCGCCGATGCGCACCTCGACGTCGTCCAGCGGTACGCCGAGCGCGTCGGCGGCGATCTGTGCCAGCGTGGTCCACGTGCCGGTGCCCAGATCAGCGGCACCGATCTCGGCGACGTAGCGCCCCCGTTCGAACCGGACGCGCGCGGTGGACTTCGCCTGCCGGTAGGTCGGGTACACCGACGACGCGACGCCGGTCCCGACGAGCCAGCCGTCCTCCTGCCGTACCCGCGGCCGCGGGTCACGCCCGGCCCAGCCGAACAGGTCGGCGCCCTGGCGCAGGCAGGCCACGAGACCGCGGCTGGAGAACGGGTTGCCGCTGAGCGGATCGCGCTCGGGCTCGTTGCGGATCCGCAGGTCGATCGGGTCCATACCGAGTGCGCAGGCGAGTTCGTCCATCGCGACCTCGGGCCCGAACATGCCGGGGCATTCGCCGGGCGCGCGCATCCACGACGGCACCGGCACGTCCAGCGCGGCGAGCCGGTGTGTGCTGCGCCGGTGCGGCGCGGCGTACATCATCCGGGCGGGCAGGCCGGTCTGCTCCGCGAACTCCTTGATCTTCGACGTCTGCTCGACGACGTCGATCGATACCGCCGCCAGCCTGCCCTCCCGGTCGGCGCCAAGGCGCATCCGCTGGATCGTCGGGGTGCGGTACCCGGCCAGGGAGAACATCTGCTGCCGCGTGAGCGCGAGTTCCACCGGACGGCCGGGCACGGCGCGCGCCGCCATCGCGGCGAGCACGACGTTGGCGTGCGGCACGCCCTTCGACCCGAACCCACCGCCGACATACGGGCAGATCACCCGGACGTCGGCCGGGTCGAGCCCGAAGACCCCGGCCACCAGCGAACGCTCCGGATGCACACCTTGCGTGGAGTCCCACAAGGTGAGCGAACCGTCCCACAGCGCCGTCGTGGCGTGCGGTTCCAGTGGATTGTTGTGGTACATCGCGGTCCGGTACGTCTGGTCGACGGTGACCTCGGCCGCGTCCATCGCCGCGTCGACATCGCCTTCGATGACGTCGGACGGGTAATTCGGGTTGACGGTCTCCGGCTGGTACAAGTCGTCGCGATCCGCTGAAAGCGTCACATCGTGCGGCTGCGTCGCGTAGGTCACGCGTACCCGGTCGGCGGCGTCGCGCGCGATCTCGGACGTCTCGGCGACCACGACGCCGATGACCTGGCCGCGGAAGGCGATCTCGTCGTCCTGCAGGATCGCGAGCTCGGCGTCCTCGGTGGAGGCGAGCCGTTCGGCGTTGCCGGTCGTCAGCACGGTCAGCACGCCGTCGAGTGCCTCGGCCTCGCCGGTGTCCACCGCGGTGATGTGGCCCCTGGCGACCGAGGCCTGCAGCGGATGGGCGTAGGCGGGCGTGTCGACCGGCGTCTCGTAGGCGTAGGTGGCCGTACCGGTGACCTTGAGCCTGCCGTCCTGGCGTGCGACGTCTCGTCCGATCGCGTGGTGTTCGCCCGGCATCAGGAGTCCCCCAGTTCGCGGAGCGCCGCGACGAGGGTCCGTTTCAGCAGCGGGATCTTGAACGCGTTGCCGCCGTCGATTCCCTGCAACGACTGTGCTTCCTCGAGTTCCGCTTCGGCCGCGTCGCGATAGGTGTCCACTGTGGATGGTCGACCGCGCAGCGCCCGCTCCGCGCGGTAGGCGCGCCACGGCTTGTGCGCGACCCCGCCGAACGCGACCCGCGCGTCGCGGATCGTGCCGTCCGCCACCTCCATCGCCGCGGCCACCGACACGAGTGCGAACGCGTACGACGCCCGGTCGCGGACCTTGCGGTACCGGGACCGGCGTGCCTGCGGCAGGGCGGGCAGGTCGATCGCGGTGATCAGCTCGCCGTGCTCGAGCACCGTGTCGCGCTCCGGCTCGTCGCCGGGCAGCCGGTGCAGGTCGACGAACGGGATGGTGCGTTCGCCCGCCGGACCCAGCACGCGCACGACGGCGTCCAGCGCGGCGAGCGCGACAGCCATGTCCGACGGGTGGGTCGCGACGCAGTGTTCGGATGCGCCCAGGATCGCGTGGTGGCGCGTATAGCCGCCGATCGCCGAGCAGCCCGACCCTGGTTCGCGCTTGTTGCACGGGGTGGTCACGTCCTGGAAGTACACACACCGAGTGCGCTGCAACGGATTCCCGCCGGTGGTCGCCATGTTGCGCAGCTGATCGGACGCACCGGCCAGCACCGCCCGCGCGAGCACCGGGTACCGCTCGCGGACACGCCGGTCGGCGGCGAGGTCGCTGTTGAGTACGGCGGCACCCAGGGACAGCCCCCCGTCATGATCGGTGATCTCGGCCGAGGTCAGCGCGGTGACGTCGACCAGCAGGTCCGGGTGCGCGACGCCGAGCTTGAGGTGGTCCACCAGGTTGGTGCCGCCACCGAGGAACGCGGCGCCGGGGCTGGCGGCAACCCGGCGCACCGCGGCGAGCGCGTCCGGAGGCGATTCGTAGGTGAAGGGCCTCATCGGCGCTCCCATGCCTGCCGGATCGCGGGCACGATATTCGCGTAGGCGCCGCAGCGGCACAGGTTCCCGCTCATGCGCTCGGCGATCTCGGCATCGGTGAGCCGGGGTCCGGCCACGAGGTCCTCGGTGACGTGACTCGGCCGGCCCCGCTCGAACTCGTCGAGCATTCCCACCGCCGAGCAGACCTGACCCGGCGTGCAGTAGCCGCACTGGAACGCGTCCTGGTCGACGAACGCCTGCTGAACCGGATGGTCGAGACCGGCGGCCGTCGTCACCTCCGCACCGTCGTGCGCGACCGCCAGCGTCAGGCACGACAGCACCCGGCGGCCGTCGAGCAACACCGTGCACGCACCGCACTGGCCGTGGTCGCAGCCCTTCTTCGGGCTCGGGTTTCCCGCTCGTTCGCGCAACGCGTCCAGCAAGGTCGTGCGCGCGTCTATCTCGAGCCGCCGCCGCTCGCCGTCCACCGCCAGCCAGACCTCCATGGCCGGGTGCTACCCGGGACGGAAGGTGCCGAAACTCCGCGTCGCGGTTCAGTGCGGGATCGCGGACTGGCCGAACTCCCACACCTCCTGGATCTGCCCCTTGTCGTTGAACTGCATGTGCAACAAGAAGTGCACCGTCAACTCGGTCCCGTCCTTGAGCACGAACCGGTCGATCTGATGGCTGAACACCGACTTCTCGTCGCCGACGACGACGTGCGGGATGACCTCCCACTCTGTCACCGCGTCCTTGGGGGTGCCGGCCGCGGCGAAGAACGCATCCCGTCCGCGGAACTCCGACGGCACCGTCGTCTGGTTGTCGTCGGTATGCCAGACGACGTCCTCGGCGATCAGTTCCGTCGCCGTCGCCATGTCCCCCTCGGAGAATGCCTTCGTGATCCTCTTGTAGATGTCGACCGGTCGCATGTCGTCTTCCCTCTTGTCGCCGTGCACGCTCGGCGTGGGGTGGGCCACACCGCAGCTGCACGCTAACCGATCTATCCTGCACAGGATAGTGGCAAGCATTTCCGTCGCGATGGAGGCAAGGTGTTTGATCTGACGGGTAAGACGGTGGTCGTGACAGGCGGCGGCCGCGGGATCGGCCGCGGGATAGCGCGCGCGATGGCCAAGGCCGGCGCCGACGTGCTGATCTCCGGGCGCTCCCGGCAGCCCCTGGACGACACGCTCGTCGAGCTGCACGGTCTGGGAGCGCGCGCCGAAGCCTGCCCTGGCAGCATCACTGACCGCGCCGACCTCGACCGCCTCGTCGCCACCGCCACCGAATTCGGCCACGGCACCATCGACTGCTGGGTCAACAACGCCGGATCCGCCTCACCCAGCGATGTCGGCCCACTGCTCGACATGACCGAAGCTCAATGGGACGCCGTCGTCGACGTCAATCTCAAATGGACGTTCTTCGCCGCCCAGGCGGCCGCCAGGGCGATGTCGGCCACCGGCGGGTCGATCGTCAACATCTCCTCCCGCAGCGGATCCCAGCCCAACCCCCGCACCGGCCAGTACGGCGCGGCCAAGGCCGGTGTGGAAAACCTCACCGCCACGATGGCCGCCGAATGGGGCCACCTGGGCATCCGCGTCAACGCCATCGCGCCCGGCGTCGTCCCGACCGAGGGCGGCGGGTCCATGAGCTCGCCCGGCCGGCGCCGCCGCCAGATCGAGACCGTCCCACTGCAGCGCCTGGGTACCGTCGACGACATCGGGCCCCTTGCCGTGTACTTCGCCGCCGACGAGTCGTCCTGGACCAGCGGCGCCGTCGTCCAGGTCACCGGCGGCAGCCGTATCCCCGTCGGGCTGCTCTCCTACCTGCACCACGTCATGCCCAAGGACGCCGAACAAGGGCAGGCGTGATCGGGTTGCATCCGACGACGGTGAAGAACAACCGCGGGGGCTTGCGAGTACCCAAAGCGGCCGACGTCCTCGCCGATCAGATTCGCCGGCAGATCATCGCGGGCGAGCTGGCCGAGGGCGAGCGGCTCCCGCCCGAGGCCGAGCTGATGGCCCAGTGGCAACTCGGGCGTCCCGCGGTGCGGGAGGCGCTGCGGATTCTGGAGTCCGAAGCGCTGGTCAAGGTACAGCGGGGCAACGTCGGCGGCGCCATCGTGCAGGCCCCGTCGGTCTCGGTCACGGCGCGGTCGGCGGCCGCGATCCTGCAGTCCCAGCAGATCCCGCTCAGCGACATCTACCAGGCACGGCTGGCGTTCGAAACCGGCGCGGCCTACCTGGCCGCCAAGGTTGCCGACGACGCGAGCATCGCGATGCTGCACGGCCTGCTCGACGACGAGACCGGCTGCGTCGACGACGCCCGGCTGTGGTCGCGCGCGGCGAGCCGCTTCCATCAGGGCGTGGTCGCGGCTTCCGGGGTGCGCACCCTCAAGCTCTTCTCGGACATGACCGCCGAGATCATCGACGATCACCAGGTCCAGATCAACATCGATCCGTCGCGCGAGGACGTCGGCAAGCGGCGCGCGGCAAGCCGCTCACACGCCAAACTCGTGCGGCTGATCGAGGCACGGGACGCCAAACGCGCCCAGGAACACTGGCAGACCCACCTCGAGGAGCTCAACATCCGATACTTCGGCGACAGTGTGCCTTTCGCTACCGATCCGGCCTGAGCAGCGAGGGACTCGTCAGGAGGCGTGCCGGGGCCCTGCCTCGGCACCACCGGCCGTGGGCTCGTCGGCGGTCGTCTCCGGCGGGCGGTGTTCGCCAGGGTAGAAGAAGACACTGACCAGTGCGGCCACGATGCCACCCACCAGCGGGGCGACGATGAACAGCCACAGCTGACTCAGCGAGGTACCACCGACCATCAGCGCCGGCCCGATACTGCGGGCAGGGTTCACGGAGGTGCCCGTGAGCGGGATGCCGACCAGGTGCACCGTCGCCAGCGCGAACCCGATCGCCACGCCACCGAGCTGCGGCCACGCGGCCCGGCGGGTCACGGCCAGTACGACGAACACGAACAGGAACGTCAGCACGGCCTCGGCGAGGAAGGCACCGCCCAGGCCGAGGTGGATCAGCGACTCCCCACCGTAGCCGTTCGTACCGAGGCCGACCGTGTCGGTGGAGTAGCCCTCGGCGTTGGCGAACATGCCGCGCAGCACCGCGGCACCGGCGATGCCGCCGACAATCTGCGCCACCCAGTACCCGATCGCCTCGACGATGGTGATCCGCCGTGCGACGAGGAAGCCGATCGTGACCGCGGGATTGACGTGCGCCCCCGAGATCGAGCCCAGCGCGTAGGCCAGCACCAGCAGCACCAGACCGAACGCGAGGGCAGTGGTCACGACACCGGCCGCGGTGCTGGCCCCGAAGAGCTTGTAGCCGAACGACAACGTGGCGGTGCCGACCCCGAAGAACACCAAGAACGCGGTACCCAATGCCTCAGCGACAAGCTTGCGAGCCAATTCCATACCAGACCTGCCTCCCACGAGTCACCGGCGTCTTTGCCTCATCTGCTCATCGTCACCGCTGCGGGCGGTCTCGTCCAGCATCTCCTCGGCCACCAGCGTGTCGCATTCGGACGTTGAGTCAATTCGCTTGCGGCAGGACACGGGGGCGCCGCACAATCGGCGGCCGGATGCGGGAGCGAATTGGGCGAACGGGTGGTTCATGTTCGATGTGATCATTGCCGGGTGCGGGCCGACAGGTGCGATGCTGGCCGCCGAACTGCGGCTGCACGATGTGCGGGTGCTCGTTCTGGAAAAGGAAACCGAGCCCGCGTCGTTCGTCCGCATAGTCGGTCTGCACATTCGCAGTATCGAGCTGATGGCGATGCGCGGACTGCTGGATCGCATTCTCGAACGGGGAAGGCAGCGTCCGGTCGGCGGTATTTTCGCCGCCATCGCCAAACCCGCGCCCGAGGGCCTGGATTCCGCGTACGCCTATCTGCTGGGCATCCCGCAGCCGGTCATCGTTCGCCTGCTCGAAGAACACTCGATCGAGCTGGGTGCGCAGGTCCGGCACGGTTGCGCGGTGGCCGGTCTCGAGCAGGACGACGAGGGAGTCACCGTCGAGCTGGCCGACGGGGCACGGCTGCGGTCGCGCTATCTCGTCGGCTGTGACGGCGGGCGCAGTACGGTGCGCAAACTGCTCGGCGTCGGCTTCCCCGGCGAGCCCGCGCGGACCGAGACGCTGATGGGCGAGATGGAAGTGGGTGCGCCGCAGGAGGAGATCGCCGCGAAGGTGACCGAAATCAGCGCGACACACCACCCGTTCTGGCTCCGACCCGCAGGCGTTGGGGTCTACAGCGTCGTGGTCCCCGCCGCGGGAGTCAGCGATCGCGCGGAACCGCCCACCCTCGAGGATTTCCGGCAACAGCTGCACGCCATCGCCGGAACCGATTTCGGCGTGCACTCGCCGCGCTGGTTGTCCCGCTTCGGCGATGCCACCCGGCTGGCCGAACGGTACCGCGTCGGGCGGGTGCTGCTGGCCGGCGATGCGGCCCACATCCACCCGCCCACCGGCGGTCAGGGCCTGAATCTTGGTGTTCAGGACGCATTCAACCTCGGCTGGAAACTGGCCGCACAGATCCGCGGCTGGGCGCCGGAAACACTGCTGGACACCTACCAGGCCGAACGTCACCCGGTCGCCGAAGACGTGCTGGACAACACCCGTGCCCAGATGGAGCTACTGGCACCCGAACCGGGCCCGCGGGCCGTGCGCAGGCTGCTCACCGAACTGATGGACTTCGACGAGGTGAACCGGTACCTGATCGAGAAGATCGCCGCGACCGGCGTCCGCTACGACTTCGGCGCAGGCCCCGACCTGCTCGGCCGCCGCATGCGCGACATCGACCTGAAACAGGGCCACCTCTACGACCACCTGCATCAGGGCCGCGGCCTGGTACTCGACCGCACCGAACGCCTGACCGTCGATGGCTGGTCGGACCGCGTCGACATCGTCGCGGATCCGGCCGCGGCACTGGATGGCCCGGCCATCCTGCTGCGTCCCGACGGACACGTCGCCTGGATCGGCGAGCACCAGGAGGACCTCGACGACCACCTCGCCCGCTGGTTCGGCGAGCCCGCCAACTGATCGCAGTCCGGTGGTTACGGCAGCCGCGGCACCGCGTCCACCAGGGCCTTCGTGTACGCGTGGCGGGGGCCTCGAACACCGGGCCCTCATCGACGATCGAGAGCGCGACCATCACAGCGCCTGCGCGAGCGGCCGGCGGGCGGCGACGTCCGGGATCGGAAGCCGTTTGTGCTCGCGCAGCGTGGCGCCCCGGTGCTCGCCGCGGAACAGGCCGCGCCCCTGCAGCACCGGCACGACGTGGTCGACGAAGGCGGGCAGGCCGCCACCACGTGGTGTGCAGTCCCGGCACGTCGGCGAGGAAGATCGAGTCCAGCTTTCCCCGCTCGGCGACCCTCGCGACGTCGAGATATCCCTCGATCCGCGCGAACGCGACCGGATCGGCCACTGCCACGCGCCCGGATGGTGGCCTGCCGCCACCGGGTGAACGCTGAGATGTAGCTCGCGTTCACTCAGCACTGAGGACACTCGGCTCGCTCCTCCACCGCTCGACTGGTTCGTCCGGATGCACTGTGACACCGGCACCGACGCAAGTCGATGGTGTCTCAGGTTATGGTAGAACTTAAGTCGAGTGACACTCACCTTACTGATATCTGTGCTGGAGGCCGATTCATGACCACCGAAGCCGAGACGGGTGCCGGCGCCGGCGCTCCTCCACGCGCCTGGGGACTCGTCCTGGTCGCGGTCGTCGGCGCCGAGTTCATGCTGCAACTGGACGGCACGATCGTCGCCGTCGCACTTCCCGACCTGCAGGCCCGTCTGGGCCTGGGCATCGCTTCCGCGTCCTGGGTGGTCAACGGGTTCTTCCTGGCCTTCGGGGGACTGCTCCTGCTCGCCGGACGGCTCGGCGACGTGCTCGGCTATCGCCGGGTGTTCCTCGCCGGCATCGGACTGGTGACCGTCGCGTCGCTCGTCGCCGGGCTGGCGCCGAACTTCCCGGTGCTGCTCATCGGCCGGATCCTGCAGGGCGCCGGGGCCGCGGTCGCCGGTCCGACCGGGCTCGCGCTGCTCACCGTCCTCGCGACCGACGACCGGCGGCAACGCGCCTTCGGCCTCTACTCGACCGTCACCGGGCTGGGCGCGTCCGCGGGCATGGTGCTCGGCGGGGTGCTGACCTGGGCCGGGGAATGGCGCTGGAGCCTGCTGGTCAACGTGCCGGTCGGGCTGGCGATCGTCCTCATCGGACTGCGCGTGCTCGGCGGCCGCGGCGCCTCCACGACGCGGCGGCCGCTGGCGCTGCCGAGCGCGCTGCTCGTGGTGGCGGCGCTGACCGCGCTCGTCTACGGCCTCGTGCGCGCGGCCGACCACGGCTGGGGCGACACGTGGACCCTCGTTCCGCTGATCCTGTTCGTCGTGCTGGTCGCCGCGGTGATCGCGGTGGACTCCCGGACCGCGGAACCGCTGCTGCCCAAACGGGTGTTCGCCAACCGCGCCCGCGTCGGCGGTTTCGTCAACCTGTTGCTGCTGGCCGCGGTGCTGACGAGCTTCCTGGTGTACTCCAACCAGTATCTGCACACGGTGCTGGGATTGACGCCGCTGCAGACGGGGCTGGCGATCCTGCCCTTCGGCCTGGCCATCCTGGCCAGCACCCAGTTCTTGACCAAGGTGCTCGCGCGGTTCGGACTCAGGACGCGCGCGGTCGCCGGGCTCGTCCTCGTGCTCGGCGCCGTGCTGTGGCTGTCGCGTTTGGACGGATCGTCCTCCTATGCGGCCGACGTGCTCCCGCAGATCATCATTCTCGGCGTCGGGGTCGGGGTGGCGATCGTGCCGTTCAACATGATCGTGTTGTCGACGGCCGCACCGGAGGACACCGGGGTCACGGCCGGGCTGCTGCAGACGTCGCTGACGGTCGGCGGCTCCATCGGGACGGCGGTGCTGCTCATCCCGTTCACCTCCGGCAGTGGGCACGTCGCCGACACGATCTCGGACGTCTTCCTGTGGGGCGCGGCCATCGCTGTCGTGCAGCTGCTCGTGGCCGCGGGGTTCTGGTTCGGTCCTGGCACCCGCACTGACCCCACGTAATCCGAGGTACGCTCGCCTTGAGTCTCGGGGAGGATTCGTGACATCAGCCGCCGGTCAGGTTCGTCTCGCGCAGCGCCCGAAGCGCGCTGACGGGCGCCGAAACTACGACGGCATTCTCGCGGCCGCGCGCGCGGCGTTCGACGCCCACGGTGCCGACGCCTCGCTCAACGACATCGCGCGGGCGGCGGGCGTGGCCGTCGGAACGCTTTACGGGCACTTTCCGACCCGTGAGACGTTGATCGAGGCGTCCGTGCGCGACGGACTCGAAACCGTGTGCGATCGCGCCGACGAACTGGCCGCCGGCTCCGCGCCGCTGGATGCTCTGACCGGCTGGTTGCCGCTCGCCGTGGCGCACTGCAGCACCTTCCGCGGTCTCGTCGGTTTCCTGGCCGCGTCCTCCTACGACGAAGGCACTCCGCTGCACGCCTCGTGCGCACGCATGCACGAGACCGGCGCACGGCTCCTGCGTCGCGCGCAGAAAGCCGGGCGCGTCAGGTCCGACCTGACGCCCGAAGACCTCTTCGCGATCATCACGTCGGCGGCCTGGGCACGTGAGAATTCCGCGCCGGGCCACGACCAGAGCACCCGGTTGCTCGAACTCGTCCTCGACGGGATCACGGCGCCACGGCAGCGCCGCCAGGCCGGCTGATTCCCCGGCTTTAGGCCGGCCTGTCCGCGGTTCGGTGACACGCCTTTGCGTCAGGAGCCGTGCGCTGCCGGGGTGGTTGCTCGGTCGGGAGCAGGCTGGATGCCGCCCAGGGCTGTGTCGACGACGTCTTTGACGAACCGGTCGTTCAGCGGTGCGTGGCCGTGCAGCAGCCTGTGGTAGAGCGGGCCGTAGAGCAGGTCGAGCGCGACGTCGACCTTGGTGCGTGCGGGGATCTCGCCGCGTTCGATGGCGCGGCGGAAGACGGCGCGGGCCTGGTCCCGGCGTGGTTCGAGCAGGCGGTGCCGGTACTCGGCGGCGAAAACCGGGTCGGTCTGCGCCTCGGTGAGCAACGCCGCGATCACCCGGCCGTAGGGCCGGCTGCCGGCCAGCCGGGCCCATGGACGCAGCAGCGAGAGCAAGTCGCCGCGCAGGGTGCCGGTGTCTCGCGGGTACGGGCGCGCGGCGGCCCACTCGGTGTACAGCGCGTCGAGGGCCAGCGTTTCCTTGGTGGGCCACCAGCGGTAGATGGTGGCCTTGCTGACCCCGGCCCGGCTCGCGACCGCGTCCATGCTGACCGCGGACAGACCGCGGGCCAGCAGGAGTTCCGCGGCCGCGTCGAGGATTGCCTTGCGGGCCTTCTCGCTACGGGGCCGGCCGCGTTGCGTGCCTTCGGTGCTCATGTCGCGGGTCATGCCGCCGAGTGAGCCAGCACCTGGAACAGGCCGGCGATGTCGCGGTGCCCGTAGCCCATGTCCTCGGCGCGGCTCAGTACGCGGTCGGCGGCCGAGGCCGCGGGCAGTGGAACCCGGGATTCGTGGCCGGCCTCCAGCGCGAGGCGGATGTCCTTGTGCATGAGCTCCACATCGAACCACGCCCGCTCGGGCAGGTCGCGGGCGAGCGGGGCGCGTGCCCGCAGCATGGGTGACCCGATCGCGGATGCGGTCATCGCGCGAGCGGCCACCTCCGGGTCGATGCCGCCGCGTTCGGCCAGCAGCAGCCCCTCGCTGAAGGCGAGCATCTGCACGGCGAGGCTGATGTTGATCGCCAGCTTGAGTTGCAGGCCCTGGCCGTTGCCGCCGACGTGGGTGATGCTGCTGCCCAGCCGGCGCAGCAGCGGCGCGGCCGCCTGGAAGGCCGCCTCGGGGCCACCGACCATGATCGTCAGCGTGCCGTTTTCGGCCGCGGGGACGCTGCCGGAGACCGGGGCGTCGATCATGGTGGCGCCGGCCGAGGCCACCCGTGCGGCCAGCGCGCGGCTGGCCTGCGGGCTCACGGTGCTCATCTCGACGTAGCGGGTCCCCGGCCGGAGACCGGCCAGTATCCCGTCCGGGCCGCCCGTGATCGCAGCCAGTGCGGCGTCGTCAGTGACCATGCTGAAGACCACCTGCGCGGCCGCGGCGACCTCGCGCGGCGTGTCCTGCCAGCGGAGTCCCTCGTCGATCAGGCCGGCGGCCTTGGGCTTGGTGCGGTTCGTCCCGTGTACCTGGTTTCCGGGCAGCAGGCGGCGGGCCAGCGGCGCGCCCATGGCGCCCAGGCCCACGAATCCGACTGTGGTCATCGCCTTCTCCTTCAGTTCGCTCGGGCTGCTGCTTCGATGTCGGTCAGGTCCTCGTCGGTGAGTTCGAGGTCCGCCGCGGCGAGGATCTCCTCCACCTGCGCCGGTCGGCGGAAGCCGGTGATCGCACCGTCCACGGCGGGGTTGTGCAGGGTCCATGCGACGGCGACCGCGCCGGGTGTGGTGCCGTGCCGGTCGGCGACCGCCCGCAACCGGCCGGCCAGTGCGAGGTGCCGGGACAGCTGTGGCTCGGTGAATCGTGGGTCCGTCTTGCGCCAGTCGTCGGCGGGCATCGCCTCGATCCGCTCCCGGGTGATCGCCCCGGTGAGCAGCCCGGAGCCCATGGGCGAGTAGACGATCACACCGATCCCGTCGGTTTCGGCGCGTGGCAGGATCTCCGCCTCGGCCGCCCGGTCGATCAGCGAATAGGGTGGCTGGATCGTCTCGACCGGTGCGATCGCCTGGATGCGGCGCAACTGCCCGGCGTCGAAGTTGGAGACCCCGATGTGGCGCACCAGACCCCGTTCCTTCAGTGTGGCCATGGCAGCCCAGCCCTCGTCGATGTCCTCGGCGGGGATCGGCCAGTGGATCTGGTACAGGTCGATCGCGTCGATGCCGAGCCGTTGCAGGCTCGCCTCCGCTTCGCGCAGGATCGAGTCGCGCTCGAGGCTGTGCCGGACGTGCCCGGTGCCATCGTCGAGCAGTGAGCACTTGGTGAACACGTACGGCCGCTCGGCCCCGCCCTGCAGCGCGCGGCCGACGATCCGCTCCGAGCGGCCGAAACCGTAGGCGGCGGCCGTGTCGATCCAGTTGACCCCGAGTTCCAGGGCTCGGCCGATCGCGGCGATCGACTCGTCGTCCTCCTGCGGCCCCCAGCCGAACTCCCGGCCACCGCCGCCGATCGCCCAAGCGCCGAAACCGACGCCGGTGATCTCCAGGCCGGTGCGGCCCAGCGGGCGGGTGCCAAGGTGTGTCTGCTGCATGATTTCCTCCGTTGCTCCCAACGAAAACGGTACTACCAGTTTTCTTATTGAGGCGTAGGTCGCGCTATTCCCTGTGTCACACAGAATCACCCGCAGAACGAGGAACAGCGCACGGCGTCCGACCGTTGGCACATACGAAACTAGAAGTTTCGTTTCGATCAAGGAGCCCAGCAATGACCGTTCTCACGCTGCCCCGCCCATCCGGGCGCCGGGACGAGCGATCGTTTCTGCTGCAGCGGGCACAGCCCGCGATGACCGGACTGATCGACGGCTCACTGTCCACGCTGGCGCCGGTGTTCGCCGTCGCGTTCGGCACCCACCAGCCGCTTTACGCGTTCTTCGCTGGGCTGGCCACCGCGATCGGAGCCGGGGTGAGCATGGCGTTTTCCGAAGGCCTGTCCGACACCGGTGAGCTGACCGGGCGTGGGAGTCCGTACCTGCGCGGCGCGATCACCGGGGCGGGCACGTTCCTCGGCGGCGTGTTGCACGCCCTGCCGTTCCTGATCCCGCAGTACAGTGTCGCCCTGGCGGTCGCGCTGGTCACCATCGCCGTCGAGCTGGTGGCACTGGCGGTGGTCCGGTGGCGCTTCTTCGGCACCGGCTTCGCCCGCTCCCTGGTCGCCATCGCACTCGGCGGCGTGATCATCACCAGCGTCAGCGCCGCGCTCGGTGCGGTCACCTGACCGTCCAGGAACCCCCGAACGGAGTGAACTCGCGATGGCTGTCCAGTCTCCACTCGGCTCCCGGCAGACCGTGGCCGCGCTGCTGATCCTGACCGTCGTCACCGGTCTGGTCGATGCCGTCAGCTACCTGCGGCTGGGCCACGTGTTCGTCGCGAACATGACCGGCAACGTGGTGTTCCTCGGCTTCAGCGTGGACCCGCACGCCGGCCTGTCCGCGGCCGCGTCGCTGATCGCGATCGCCGGGTTCGCCCTCGGCGCCCTGGCCGGTGGCCGGACCGCGCACACCCTGGCCGCTCGGCCCGGCCGCTGGCTGGCCATCGCGTTCACTGGCGAGGCGATCATTCTCGGGCTGGTCGCCGTGCTCACCGCAACCAGGGTGCTGCCTTTCACCGGGCACGGCAGCTTCGCCACCATCGCCATCCTCGCCGCTGCCCTCGGCGTGCAGAACAGCACCGTCCGCCACCTCGGCGCGCCCGACCTGACCACCACCGTGCTGACGCTGACCCTCACCGGACTGGCCGCGGACGGCGCGCTCGCGCGCGGGCCCGGAGCCAAACCGCACCGCCGAATCGGATCCATCGCAGCCATGCTCGGCGGCGCCGCCGCCGGCGCGGGCATCCTCCAATGGTCCCCAACCGCGGCCATCGCGATCGCCGCCGCACTCGTCGCCGCCATCGCCTGCGCCTTCATAACCACCACCCACAGCAGGGCACTCGATGAAGCCGACCGGGCGACGTAGCACGATGGCCGCACGTCAGGTCGGCGCCGCGGTATTGGTAGGCGTCGCGGGCCGGCTCCAGCTGTCGAGTGCCGGCGCCGAGTCCAGTGCGGCCTCCAGATCGACGTTCGCGCCGAGTACGAGCCTGATCATCGTGCGGGCGATGTCGTCGGGATCGTCCCGCGCCGGGTCGAACCATTTGTAGATCCAGCTGGTCATGCCGATCAGTGCGTGCGCGGCGTGGCGGGGGTCCACTTCACTCAGCTCCCCCGCCGTGACCGCCTGGGTCACCATGGAGGCGAACCGGTGCACGTAGTCGCGCTCCTTGGTGGCGATCTGCTCGCGGTAGGCGTCGTCCAGCCGGGGGCGTTCGTCGAAGAACACCGCGAACAGGCTCGGGTCGTTGGCGACCATGCGGACCTGGTGTGCGATCAGTGCGCCGAGCTGTTGACGAGGGTCGGCGATACCGGCGAGCTCGTCGAGGCGCTGCAAGGCGATGGTCAAGGCCCGGTCGAAGATGAAATAGAGCAGCTGCGCCTTGTTACGGAGATAGTGGTACAGGCTGGCCCGGCGCAGATCGAGCGCGGCGGCGACGTCGTCGAGCGACCCCGAGTCGTAACCCTGGTCGTGGAAGACCTTGATCCCGGTCTCGATGATCTCGTCGAGACGCTGCCGGTACTCACGGGACGGCTCGGTCAGCCTCGGACGCCCGGGACGCCGGCGCGGCGGCGGGTCCGAGTCTCGGGTGGCTCGACGGGCCGAAGGGGGCATGAGAGTTCTCCCGTAGCGCTACGGCGGCGGCCGGCCGCGCCGAAGTCTCGTGGTCGGACCGGATTCACTCTAGAGTCCGGACACCGCCGGCGCGCCCCGGTCCCGCCGGTTGCCGGGCAGCAGCCGGTCGCGGAGGTCCGCGTCGAGCTGCGCGAACAGCCGGCGCAGCAGATCCCGCTCCGGGCCGGGGGGCAGCCGCCCACCGGCCCGGACGGTGAGCGCCGCCATCTTCACCGCGGCCAGCACCTCCCAGAAACGCAGGGAGTCCGCGTCGACCGCCCGCTGTGCGGCCTGCTCGTACAGCGTCAGCCAGCGGTCCACGGGCACCAGTCCGCCGACCCGGTCCGTGCCCATCCGCCAGCACACCAGCTGGGCGAACGCCACGTCCTCGAGCGGGTCGCCGAGGTGGGCCATCTCCCAGTCCAGGACCGCACGAATCCCGTCCGGGTCGTACATGAGGTTGCCGGTCCGGTAGTCACCGTGCACGAGGGCGACCCGGTCGGGTCGTCGCGGTTCGTGGCGCTCCAGCCAGCGCACGGCGCGAAGGACCGCGGGTGTGCGGGCTTCCGGCACCGCGGCCACCGCGCGCGCCCATCGGGCCACCTCACGGCCGGCCGCATCCTCGCCACCGGCGGAAAAGCAGCGCGGTGTCAGCGTGTGGATCGCGGCCAGGATCTCGGACATCTCCCGGCCGAACTGATCGTGCCGACGGATGTATCGCGGGTCGCGCAGCAACGGCCCGACGGCGGTGGTCCCGTCCACCCGCTCCATCACCAGGTACGGCCGTCCCAGCACGTCATCGGCGTCACCGGCACAGAGCACGGATGGAACCGGGAGGCCGGTGGCCCGCACCTCGGCCAGCAACCGGTATTCCTCGACCCGGCTCAGTGAGTCGTCGCTGCCGACCACGCCCGTCGGCGTGTCCGCGCACAGGATGAGAGCACGGCTGCCGGCCGCGAGGTGGACGTCGAAGGACCACATCTCCCGCGAGTAGCCACCCTTGAGCCGGACCAGCGACCGCACCCGCACCGGCTCCCCCAGCGCGCGGCCCAGTGCTGTCGCCAGCCCAGCCGCCAGCTGGGCGGGCGCGGCCGGCGCCGTCATGTGCCGCCGCCCCACGCGGCGGCCATTCCCGCCGCCTCGGCTGGAGACGCGCCGTGTACCAGGATCTCGTCGGCTCCCGCCGCCCGGTAGTCCTCGGCGCGCGCCACACACGCGGCCGTCGACCCCACCGCCGCACCGGTGCGGAACCACTCGTCCGGGATCACCTCGGCCGGAGCCACCAGCCGGTCGCGGGTCAGCGCGGTGTCGGCTATCCCGCGGCCGGCCATCACCGAGTGCCCGCGGAGTCGCTCGAGCACCGCCGGGTCCCAGCCGTTGCGCTCGACCAGCAGCTCACCGAGCCCACGGACCTGGAAATAGCTCACCGCACGCGCCCGGACCGCGAGATCGGTACGGGCGGCCGGCAGGTCGGGTGCGGCGACGAGGGTGCTGATCACCCGCACCGAAGCGGGATCGCGCCCGGCCCGCGCCGCGGCCGTCCGCACGAGCGCGACCGACGCCGCCACCGCGTCCACCGTGAGGAACGGGTGCAGGATCACGCCGTCGAAGACGCGACCGGCGAGTTCGAGCCCCCGCGGACCGATGGTGCCGAGGACGACCGGTGGCGGGCCGTCCGGTGGCAGGTCCGAGAACCGCATCCCGCGGAAGGAGCCGGCGGCGCCCTCTTCGGTGATGCGCTCGCCCGCCCACAACCGGCGCAGCACGCTCACCAGGTGTTCGAGGCTGCGCAGGGTCGGCGCCGCGACACCGAGCGAGGGTGCCAGTGCGCCGAGCCCGCGCCCCAGCCCGAGCACGAAACGCCCCCCGCTCATCGTCTGCGCGCTCGCGGCGAGCGTGGCGATGGCGAGCGGATGGCGCGTGCCCTGGTGAATCACCGCCGTCCCGATCCGGCTGTAGTCGGTGACCGCGGCGACTGCGCCGCAGACCACGCCGGCGTCCTTCAGGTCGAGCCGCTCGCTGACATACACCGCCCCGAAACCCGCCTGCTCGGCGTCCCGCGCCTCCTTCAGCACGGCGGCCGTGTCGCCGACGCGCCCCGGAAGGACGTACACGCTCAGATCGTCGCGGGGCGCCCCGACCGTCGTCGCCGGGGTCATGCCCTGCCGGCCCGGTCGGCATCGGAGGCCGGGAGCAGTTCGTCGGTGTAGCCGACGTAGCCGAGTCCGAGGAACAGGTAGATCTCCGCCATCTCGAGGGCCCGGCCGACCGCGGGCGAGATCGCTCGCTGCCGCTCCTGGACCAGTTGTGCGCGCAGCGCGAGCAGGCGCTCTCGCTGCTGGTCCACGCTCTCACCCAAGCCTGGTGCCGCGTCGGCGGCGTGCACCGTGACGGGTTCATGCTGTGTGCTGGTCATCGCCTCAACGCCTCCCGAGTCGCACGGCCGGGCGCTCGTCCGCGGTCCGTGTGTCGAAGATCCGCGTGGTCTTCTGTTCGTAGCGCGGCAGCGATCCGGGTTCGACCACCTCGGTCTCGAGCCGGACACCGATGTTGTCCCGCAACCGGGTCGCGAGCCTGGCCGCCAGCGCGTCCGCATCGGACACCCCGGGCAGCGACTCCGCCTTCACCAGCATCCGATCCATCCCCGCGGCGCGGCTGATGTGCAGTTCGTAGTGGTGGGACAGCCCGGGTACCTCGCAGATCAGGTTCTCCACCGCGGTCGGGTAGACGTTGACCCCGCGGATCGTGACCATGAAATCCGCCCGCCCGAGCACCACCCCTGGGAAGTGCTTCCAGGTCCAGCCACAGCCATGGTCGGGATGCTCGTCGATCCGGACCAGGTCGTGCGTCCGGTACTTGATGAACGGCTGGGTGAAGTGGGTGTAGCTGGTGATCACGTGCTCCCCCACCGCGTTCGCGTCGGTGACCGGCTCGCCG
This sequence comes from Amycolatopsis sp., assembly GCA_035547575.1. GTDB lineage: Bacteria > Actinomycetota > Actinomycetes > Mycobacteriales > Pseudonocardiaceae > Amycolatopsis_E. The sequence continues at coordinate 25,956 of DASZUO010000324.1, forward strand.
GTGTCCGGGTCGACCGAGTAGGAATGGCAGACGTCCTCGATCGCGTGCACCCCACCGCCCCACTCCGCGCAGGACTGGCCGATGAACAACGCCTCCCCGATGCCGTAGGCGTCGTAGATCTGCTCGACGCCCCAGGCATCCTTCAGCCTCTCCCGCGTCCCCGGCACCGACAGCCCGGCCTCACCGCCGCCGGCGAGCATCCGGACCCCGGCCTGCCTGATGTCCAGACCATGACTCTCGGCGATCTCGGCGAGGTGCAGCAGGTAGGTCGGAGTGCCGCAGACGATGGTGGGCCTGCGGTCGAGGATCTGGTGGACGCGCTGCACCCCGGACGCGCCGCCGCCCGAGAGGATGGTCAGGCCGAGGTTTCGGGCGCCCCAGTAATAGCTCCACAGCCCGATCCACATGCCGAAGTCGAAGCAGAAGTAGATCGAGTCGCGGGCGCGGATGCCGTGGTCCCACAGGCCGTAGCAGTACTGGGTGCCGGCCTTCTGCATCTCGTACTGGGTGAACGACTCGTTGAGGAAGCGACCGGTCGTGCCGGTGGTGTGGAAGTACTGCTGCCACTGGTCCTGGTCGAGCGCGATGCCCCCGAACCCGTTCGCGGCGCTCTCCTGGTCGGCGACGTAGTCGGGCTTGTCGGTGAACGGCAACCGGTGGTGATAGTCGTCCCAGGTGCGGATATCGGCGGGCAGGACCCCGGCCTCGTCGTAGATTCGCCGGTGCAGCGGGGAATTCTCGTAGGCCCAGCCGACCAGACGACGGATCCGCTCGAGGTGCAGCTCGTCCAGCTGTGCGCGGTCGGCCGTCTGCGTCGCCCGGTTCCAGTAGCGATGATCGGCACTGATCAACACGGGTTCACGTCCTCTCCTAACGGGCCTGCCAGCGGGGTGGGCGCTTGTCCAGGAACGCCTTGGCGCCCTCCCGGTGGTCCTCGGTGGTCTTCAGCACGCTCTGGCCGAGCCGTTCCAGGCGGCGCCCGGTTTCGGCGTCCACGTCCGTGCACGTGTTGAGCACCAGCTTCGCCATGCCGAGGGCCAGCGGGGCGAGGCCGGTCAGCCGGGCGGCCATCGCGCGTGCCGCGTCCAGGGCCGTGCCCGCAGGCACCACCTCGGTGACGAGCCCGATCTGCTGGGCCTGCGGCGCGGTCAGCCGGCCCCCCAGCATGACGAGTTCCTTGGCCCGGCCCAGACCGACGTGGCGAACCAGCCGGGAGCAGCCGCCCGAACCGGGGATGAGGCCGACCTTCGCCTCCGGCATGACGAATCGCGCGCTCTCGCCGGCCACCCGGAAGTCGCAGGACAGGGCGAGCTCGAAACCACCGCCGGCCGCCACTCCGTCCACGGCGGCGATCACCGGGACCTCCATCGCCTCGACGGTGTCGAACACGTCGTGGATACGCCGCGCATGCGCGCGGAAGACGCGAGTGCCGAGCGCCGTCAGGTCGTCCATGCCCCCCACGTCCTCACCCGCGGAGAAGGCACGGTCGCCGGCCCCGGCCACGATCAGGACACGGACGTGCGGCTCGATGGCGGTGTCCGCCACGGCATCGCTCATCTCCTGCCGCATCTGCGCGTTCCAGGAGTTCATCCGATCCGGCCGGTTCAGCGTCAGGACCCGCACACCCTCGGGCTCGTCTTCGACGGTGACAAACTCGTAGCCCATCAGCGGTCAGCCTCCTCGAGACGCACCGTGGCCACCACGGTGCCGTCCGCCTTGAGCACCCGCACACCGTCCTCGACCGGCTGCACGGTCAGCTCGTCGCCGGGGAACACGGGCGCCGACAGGCGGGCCTTCGCCGACCGCAGCGCCTCGGGCCCGATCTGTTCGACGACCGCGTCCAGCGCGAGCGCCACGCTCAACGGCCCGTGCGCGATGACCGAAGGCAGCCCGGCGGCACGGGCGAACTCGTCGTCCAGGTGCACCGGGTTGAAGTCACCCACCGCGCCCGCGTACCGGGCGATCTGCACCCGGGTCACCGGCCCCCTGCTCGCCTGAGTCAGTTCCATCACTTGCTCCCGCGTTCGATGAAGGTGATCTTCTGCCGTTGCACCGGCGCTCCGTCCGCGTCGGTGAACTCGGCCGCGAGCACCCCGAACTGGTTGCCGCCCTTGGTGTAGACGTCCTCGACGACCACCCGCGCGTGCACCGTCTCGTCCGGCCGGAAGGCACGGTGCCACTCGTATTCGATACCGGCCAGCAAGCCGCGCGACAGGTCGAGTCCGAGGCCGTCCACGGCCGTCGACTCGCCGCCGACGACGGCCCCGAAGTACGGGACCAGCCGCGCCGTTCCGGCCGCCGACGCGGTACCGAGTGCCTTCTCCAGCGCGCCCAGCACGGGCGCGGAGACCGTCAGGTCCTCCTCGGCGAGCGTGGTGCCCTTAGCTTCCTCGCGCATCCGACCTCCATTGGAACAGCTGTTTTGCCAGACGCGAACGCGTCCAGCACCGTCCGCACAGTGGTCCCGGTCACGTGTCTGGCCTGCTCTGAGATTTCCTCATGGCCCCCCGCCGAGTCAAGAGTTAATTCGACCGACGCGCAAGTTGACTAAACAATGACATCGGTCTAGCTTCGGCGAGTACCGACGAGCACGGGAGGAGGCAGAACATGAGCCTGGACACGAGCACTGTGCCGCCGTCGCAGCGGATCTACCGGGAGGGCGACCCGGACATCCCCGAGGAGTTCCGCGAGCTGCTGATCCGGATGCTGAGCCATCACCTGGAGAACTCCACCAACCCGCAGTACACGGAGTTGCTGGGCAAACTGTGGCTCAAGTGCATGACGCTCGCACCGACCGAACGGCTGAAGACGACCTTCGCCAAGCTGATGGCGCAGGAGGTCGAGCACGGCGTGATCACCGCGCGCATCCTCGAAGGTCTCGGCGTCGGCCCGATCGACATGCCGATCAAGCAGTACCTGTTTCACCTGCCCATCGACACCTTCTGCGACCTCGCCTACTTCAACGCCCTCGGCGACCGGGTGGGCTGCTACATCGGCGAGACGTGGGAGGGCGTGCCCTACGAGCCGTTGCTGTCCGTGGCCGAGCGGCTGCACAAGGATGAGGTCTTCCACGCCACCCTCGGCATGAGCAACCTCAAGCGGGTGTGCGCCACGCCCGAGGGACGGGCCGAGGCCGACGAGAAGATCAAGATCTGGTGGCCGGCCGCGCTGGACATGTTCGGCCGCTCCGACTCCACCTTCACCGACGCCTACGTCCGCTGGGGACTGCGTACGAAGAACAACGCCGACCTTCGCGACGCCTACATCGCCGACACCAGGCCGATGCTGGAGGAACTCGGCATCACCGTGCCCGAGGACACGGCCAACCGGCGGTTCCTCTGATGAGCGCGCCGCGACACGGGCGCCTCGGCGATCCGGCGACAGCCCGGCCGCGCGGTGAAGCCGGGCGCAGCCGGGCGGGCACCTGGCGGGTGCGCGCCACGCGGCCGGATCCGCGGATCACCCTCTTCGAGGTCACGATCTCGGACTACCGCGAGTTCTTCTTCGTCGCGGTCGGCGAGCGGTCGGTGTCGATCACGATGTACCACACCAGCGACGACACCTATCGTGAACCGCAGACCTTCACCTTCGCCAAACCCTACGGGTGGCGCGATGATCTGCCGGACGACGAAGCACTGCTGCAGGTCTGGCAGGCCATCGGGGTTCAGCGGTGAGCCCGGCCTTCACCGTCCACGGCACCCGCAACGGCAGCCTGGTCGACGCCACCTGGACGGACGGGCGGCTGACCGGTGACCCGCCGACCGTGGATCTGCTCTACACCCAGGCAGAGCTGGTCCAGGTCGTGCACGCCGACGCGGTCGCCGCCCGCGCCTTCCCGGACCTGGCGGCCCTGCCGGCCGATCCGCTCGCCGATGCCGCCAGCGCCTATCGGCTCATCGCTCATGTCTTCGACACCATCCGGGACACCACCGGCGACGTGCCCGCGGATGTCCCGGAGCGCCCGAACGTCGACAGCGCGGGATGAAATGGGGCCAGGCGGCTCAGCTCAACCACGACACCACCGAGTGCTGGCAGGGTTGGCAGCGGCGCGAGCTGCTGATCGCGCTGTCAGCGCTGCGGGACCTGGGTTCACCCGCCTCGCGGCCTCTGCCCGCGGTGCCGGTCCGACGACGTCCGCGCGGAAACCGTTGCCGGCACGGGACTTCTGGTCAGCTGGTCACAGCCGCGGACCGGATCCGACGCCGACCAGCCCGCGATCACCGAGGTCGTGGCACTCGACGCCGCGCCGGAGGTGCGGTTGCTGAGCCGGATCTGCTGGCGCGACGGCGAACACGTCGGCCGTCAGCCGCGGCGACCCGCTTCGCCTGGCGCCCGCGCACGAGTTCGACCCCAATCTCGGGCACGCTCTGGTGGAGCACGCCGGTTCGATGTTCTGGGCCGCCCGCGCCATGCGTCAGCACATGACGGCCTACGGCAGCACCCGCGAGGACTTCGGCCGCGTCGCGGTCGACAATCGAACGAACGCGGCCGGCAATCCGCAGGCGGTGTTCCGCACACCCATCACGATCGGGGACTACCTCGCATCACCCGCGATCGATGCTCCCATGCACCTGCTCGACATGGACGCGCCCGTCGACGGGGCGCTGGCGGTTGCCGTCACCACGGTCGAGCGGGCTCGGGACCTGCCGCATCGGCCGGTGTCCATCGACAGCTTCGCGAGCGCGTTGCTCTGCCACAACGACGGCCTGTACTGGCCCGAGGCCGACGCCATCGCCGCCCGCCGCGCGGTCGGGAACCTGTTCGGCCACACCGACTTACAGCCGGCCGACATGGACATCGCCTATCCCTACGACGGGTTCACGATCCTGGCGATGCGGACCCCGAGCAGTGCGTAACCGTCGCTACGCAAGCCGGACAGCCGTGGCTGTGGTCGGATTGGTAACGAACGGCACAGTATCGAGGCGGTACGCCAGCTGCGCCGCGAAGCCGGGCAGCGCCAGGTCGAGGGTGCCCGGACGGCTGTGGTCACGAACGGCATGGCACGCACCAACCGGTCGGTGACACTGGTCGCCGGCTGAGCGCGACGACGGCGCCGTGCGTCATGCGGCGGCTTCGGCGATCACCGCGTCGATCAGGCGGCCGGCCTCGGTGAGTACCGAGCGGCCGGCGGAGCCGGTGCCGTCGTCGAACGTCGGTGACCATCCCCGGCGGTCGGCGACGATCCACAGCTCTCGGCAGCCGGAGTCACCGGGCCGGCAGCTGTCCTGCCGGCTGTCGGCCTGCTGCAAACGGAATCCGAGCCTGCCGAACTCCTCATCGCCCAGCCACAGCGAGCCGTCGACCACCAGCCGCGCGACGTCCGTGGGCAACCGGCACGCCGGCAACGCGGGCGCGCCAGGCGGCCGGTCCCAGCAGAGCACCAGCGGGCCGGACCATGGGTGGCCCAGCGCGATGACCGCGAGCCTGCTGCCCTCCGACAGCGCCGGCCAGGTACCGCTGTCGGCGAACCCGGCGTCGAAATGCCCGGCCCGCACCGTGGCGCCGAACCCGTTGCTGATCTTGTGCTCCACCACCGCGTCGCGGGGATGCGGGACGATGTTCTCCAGTGAGACGTCATCGGCCAGCGCCAGGTCGACCGACCGCTGCCGCTGCGCGTCGGTCAGGTAGGGCTTCAGACCCCGGCGATCGGCCATCAGCAGCAACTGGTTCGTGCCGACCTCGTCGGTCCAGTATTCGGGACCGTAGAAGGTATCCGAACGCTGCAGCCGGAACTCGCCATGTGCGTAGCTGGTACCGCCGACCCGGATCGGCTCGCCCAGCGCCATCCGGAAGCTGTCGCTCTTGTGCATGTGCACCGGCGCCTTGCGGGGAAAGATCCGTTCCTGGATGGTCATCGAGACGACCGGACCCGCCGTCTCGTCGCCCATCCGGAAGACCGCGCCGGAGAGCAGCCCGTCATACGGGATGGGTCGGCGGATGTCGCGGACGACGCCGTCCACGCGACCGTCGGACCACGCCGCGGGCTCCTGAAGCGTGATCACGATGTCTCCTTTTCGTCGACTCAGTAGTTGACAATAATCTCGAGCGCCTCTTACGGTCAACGGCGAAGCGGGTGGCTGCGGTGAGAGGCAGGCGACGACCATGGAGCTGGAGCGGGGCGCGGGGCACCAGGCAGACGCGGCCTCGATCAGCTCGGTCGCCGAACTGGTCCGGGTGCACGGCGCCCGGCGTCGCGACTGTCCCGCGCTGACGGCCGACGGCCGCACGATCACCTTCGGTCAGCTGGACGCCCGGTCGAACCAGGTCGCGCAGGTGCTCGCGGCCGACGGTCTCGGTGCCGGCGACCGGGTGGCGTTTCTCGACACGAACAGCGCGGAATTCTTCGAGGTGCTGTTCGCGACGGCGAAGCTGCGCGCCGTGACGGTACCGCTGAACTGGCGGCTGGCGCCCGCCGAGCTGGCCGCGATCGTGAACGACTCCGAGGCGGCGACCCTCATCGTCGGCGCGGCGTTCGTGCCCGTCCTCGAGGCCATCGAACCTCGCCTGCCGCGCGTCAAGACGATCGTCGTCATCGGCGGGCACGAGCGGCACCACGGTTACGAGGACTGGACCGCCGGAGCCCCGGTGATCGATCCCGGCCTCCGCGCCACGCCCGACGACGTGGTACTCCAGCTGTACACGTCGGGCACCACGGGCGAGCCGAAAGGCGTGCTTCTCACCGAACGCAACGTCATCTCGCTGGCGCGCGTCAGCGGCCCGCTGCTCGGCCTCGACGAAGACAGCGTGAACCTCGTGCCCATGCCGTTGTTCCACATCGGTGGCAGCGGGTACGCCCTGATCGGCGTCTACGCCGGCTGTCACACAGTGCTCCTGCGCCAGATCGAACCGCGGGAGCTGCTGGAAGTGCTGGCGCGGCACCGGATCAGCGCCCTGTTCGCCGTCCCGGCCGTGCTCCAGTCGCTGATCGACGTCACGGGCCGGGACCGGCTGGACCTCTCCGCGCTGCGGACGATCACCTACGGCGCGTCGCCCATCACCGTCGAGGCACTGACGCGGTCGATCGAGGCGTTCCGCTGCGACTTCGTGCAGGTGTACGGGCTCACCGAGACCACGGGCACGATCACCGTGCTGTCGCCCGAGGACCACCGCCGCGCGCTCGCCGGGGCACACGCCGAGCGGTTGCGGTCGGCGGGCCGCCCGGTCGAGGGAGGGCGGGTGCGGATCGTGTCCCCGGAGACCGGCGCCGACGTGCCAGCCGACGCTGTCGGGGAGGTCTGGATCTCCTCACCACAGAACACGATCGGCTACTGGCGAAAGCCCGCGGAGACGGCCGCGGCGCTCACCGGCGACGGCTGGCTGCGGACCGGTGACGCCGGCCATCTGGACGCCGAGGGCTATCTCTTCATCGACGACCGGGTCACCGACATGATCATCACTGGTGGCGAGAACGTCTATCCGGCGCAAGTGGAGAACACGCTGATATCGCATCCGGCCGTCGCCGAGGTCGCCGTGATCGGCGTACCGGACCAGCGGTGGGGCGAGACCGTCAAGGCGATCGTCGTGCCGGCACCGTCGAGCACCCCGACGGCCGCCGGCCTCATCGCCTTCGCCCGCGAGCGACTTGCCCACTACAAGTGCCCGACGTCGGTCGACTTCGCCGAAGCGTTGCCACGCGGGCCGTCCGGCAAGCTGCTCAAGCGGGAGCTGCGAGCCGCTTACCGCCGGAAGTAACCGCTGACTATAAGCTGGACCGCCGGCGCGCTGCGGCCTGCGAGGTCGTTCGACCAGCAGGCACGGCCGCCGGTGAGGCGGCGCCGATCGTCCCGGAGGGAATTCTCATGAGCAAGACGCCAGCCGGCGTACCCCGGAAGCGGGGCAGGCCGCCCAACGTTGTGCCCAGCGAGGAATACCGCTCCCGGCTGGAGGACATCGTCAGCGTGGCCGCCGAGGTGTTCCGGTCTCGCAGCTACGACGCCGCGACGCTCGATCACGTCGCGGCGGCGCTCGGCCTGAGCAAGGCGAGCCTCTATTACTACGTCAACAAGAAAAGCGATCTGCTCCGGCTCGTCTTCGATCGCGCCATCACGGCCGCGCTGACGGAGGTCGAGGCGCTCGCCCACATCACGGATCCGCGAGAGCGGCTGATCGCGCTCATCCGCCACCAGGTCCGGCTGGTGCTGCGTGAGCCGTCCCTGTTCGCGGTGTTCTTCGACCAGCGGACCGGACTGGAGAAGTCCGACCTCGCCCAGATCAGCCTCAAGGAACGCCGCTATCTGCGGCAGTTCGTGCTGGCGGTGGAGGCGGCCATGGCGGTGAACGCCATTCCGCAGCGTGACCCGCGTATGGTGGCCAACTCGATCATCGGCCTGACGAGCTGGTGCTACAAGTGGTTCGACCCCCGCCGGGACTCGCCGGAGGAGTTCGCGGACATTTGCTGCGAACTGATCGTGCGCTGATTATTACCGACTACCGCGTTGACAGAAGTAGGCGGCAGTACATACCTTACTTCTGCCGCGAAGTCGCGGGCGGAGCTGGATCGGTCGCTTCATCGGTGCGGATGGAAAAGCGTTCACTGCGGCTCGGGAGGGCACGATGGGCAGGTTGCTCGAAGGCGTCAAGGTCGTCGAAGTCGCGATGTACGCGTTCGTTCCGTCCACGGGCGCCGCGCTGGCGGACTGGGGCGCCGACGTCGTCAAGATCGAGCATCCGGAGACCGGTGACCCGGTCCGCGGTCTCGCCTCCTACGGCTTCAAGCCGGGCGACGGCGGAGTGACGACGTTGTGGGAACTGTTCAACCGCAACAAGCGCGGCGTCGGCATCGACATCGCCACCCCGCAGGGACAGGAGCTGCTGCTGTCGCTGATCGACGAGGCAGACGTCTTCCTGACGAGCTTCATGCAGCCGGCGAGGGCGCGCCTGGGCATCGACGTCGATCAGGTCATGGCCCGCAATCCACGGATCATCTACGGGCGCGGCACCGGCCAGGGCCCGGCCGGGCCCGACGCGGACAAGGGCGGGTTCGACGGTGTCTCGTACTGGAGCCGCCCCGGGGTGAGCACCGCGGCCAGCCCGCCCGACTACGACTTCCCGGTCCTGCTGGCCGGGCCGGCATTCGGTGACGTGCAGAGCGGCATGTTCCTCGCCGGCGGCATCGCCGCCGCGCTCTACCGCAGGGAGAAGACGGGCGAGGGTGGCGTCGTCGACACGTCGCTGCTCGGTGCCGGGATGTGGGCGATGCAGGCATCGGTCGCGGGCTCGCACGTGCTCGGGTCGAACAACATCGTCCAGCTCGACCGGCGCCGTCCGCCGAACCCGCTGACGAACCTGTACCGCAGCGCCGACCACCGTTTCTTCGTGCTGGGGATGCTGCAGGCCGACCGGTACTGGGCGGGCCTGTGCGATGTGCTCGGCCATCCGGAGCTGGCCACCGACAACCGGTTCACCGACCTGGACCTGCGCGCGCGCAACAGCGAGGCATGTGTCGCGGCACTGGACGCGATCTTCGCGGAGATGACCTTCGACGAGGTGGCCAAGGCACTCAACGCGCAGGAAGGCCAGTGGGCCGTGGTCGCCTTTCCCGGCGACACCCTGGACGACGAGCAGGTCCTGGAGAACGGCTACCTGCAGATGGTGCGCTACGACAACGGCGCCACGCTGCCGATGGTGCCCGTCCCCGCGCGGTTCGACGGGGACGTGCCCGAGCTGAAGCCCGCACCCACCCTGGGTGAGCACACCGATGAGGTACTGGGGGCGCTGGGCCGCACACCGGAAGCCTTGCTCCAGCTGAAGATCGCCGGCGTCATCTCCTGACGGCCACCCGATCCCACGCTCAGGCAGCTCCGGCGCCTGAAATTAACCGACCCGCTGGTTGACCAAATTAGGCCCTTGTCGATACCGTGGTACCGCCGGTGGCCGTCGATGTCCGCGGTTCCAGCCGTCGCGGGCGGCCCGATGGGAGACGCCTGACGTGGATCTGTGCCTGTTCGCCCGACCTGATCTCGCACCCGGGGGCGACTTCGCCGCGTTCCTCGAGATCGCGCGGCTCGCCGAGGCCGCCGGACTGCATTCGCTCTGTTTCGGTGAGCACGTGGTGATGGCCGAGGACACGTCGCGCTACCCGTACGGGCCGTGGGGCCATTCGCCGGGAACGCCGTGGCCGGACCCGTTGGTGTCCCTGGCCGCGGTCGCGGCCGCCACCGAGCGCGTCCGGCTGTCGACCGCCGTGCTGCTCGCCTCCTTGCGTGCCGGGCTCGTGCTCGCGAAGGAGGTGGCGACACTCGACGTGATCTCGTCGGGCAGGGTCGAGCTCGGTCTCGGCACCGGCTGGCAGTCCGAGGAATACGCGGGTGTCGGCCTGACGTGGAGCGGCCGGCGGCGACGTCTCGACGAGGTCGTCGAGATCTGCCGTGCGGCGTGGGGACCGCAACCGTTCTCCATCGTCGTGGCTGGGCAGCGCCTCGACGGTCTGCGGGCGCTGCCGACGCCCGTACAGTCCAGGGTGCCGCTGCTCTACGGAGTCAGGATGACGCCCGCCAACGCTCGCCGGATCGCCCGCCTCGGCGACGGCTGGACCCCCGTCGGCGTTGGTCCGGACGACGTACGCGACGGCGTGGCACTGCTGCGCACCGCTTACGCCGAGGCGGGGCGGGACGACTCGGCACTCGTGGTGCGGATACCGCTTCCCCCTGTCCTGGATGCGTTCGGGCGCGTTGACGCGAAACGCACCTTCGAGCCCGCCGAGGCGTATGCCGCCGCCGGCGCCACCAGTTTCGCCGTCGGCTTCAACCACCGCCTCGGCTCACTGGACGAGGCGGCGGAACTGATCGACGGCTACGCCGCCGCCGGTGCGGCATTGTGAGCGGCCACGAGGACACACCAACCCGTTCGGCCGAAAGGGGATCGTCGTGCGCGTAGCCGGCAAGGTCGCGCTCATCACCGGGGCCGCGTCGGGCATCGGTGCCGCCACCGCCACCCTGTTCGCCAGAGAGGGCGCGAAGGTCGTGGTGGCCGATCTCGACGACAGCGGTGCCGCGGTGGCGAAAGACATCGTCGCGGCGGGCGGTGCGGCGCTGTTCCAGAAGGTGGACGTGCGCCGACGCGACCAGCTGGAGTCGGCGGTCGCCGCGGCCGAAGCGACGTTCGGCCACCTCGATACCGTCGTCGCCAACGCCGGCACGGTCGGCGGCTCGGCGGTGGCACACCACCTCGAAGACCTCACCGAGGAGCAGTGGGCGTCCATTTTGGACACGAATCTCGGCGGGACGATACGCACGTTCGTCGCGGCCATCCCGGCACTGCGCCGCGCGGGCGGCGGCACGATGTCGGCCACCGCCTCGACCGCGGCGCTCACCGGGGTCGCCGGGCAGGCCGCCTACAGCGCCTCGAAGGGCGGCATCGTCAGCGTCGTCCGTGCGCTCGCCTACGAACTGGTCGCGGACGGGATCCGCGTCAACTGCGTATGCCCCGGCGGGATCAACACCAACCTGCTGAGCCGCACCGACCTGCAGCCGCTGGTGATGGCGCAGCAGCAGGCGGAGCCGCCCGGCCGGGCAGATCCGGCGGCCCTGATGAACCGGGTCGCGGAGCCGGGTGAGGTGGCGAACGTCCACCTCTTCCTCGCCTCCGACGACGCCTCGCTCATCAACGGACAACCCGTCGTATGCGACGCCGGCAGCTCGGTCGCGAACCTGTGGCTGGTCGTCGACCGCTGACCTCTGCAGAAGGGATCGACCATGACAGCCGCGGACAGTGCGCTCGCGTGGCGGGCCATCACCGTGCTGCACCGTTATTGCCGGGCCATCGACCACCATGACGCCGAGGCGCTCAAGGACGTCTTCAGCGAAGACGCGGAACTGGTCGCGGGCGAGCAGACCTTCGCCGGCCGGGACACCGTGGTGGAGATCCTCGCCTCGCTGTTCGGGCAGCGGCAGTGGGCCCGCCACAGCGTGTCCAACCCGCTGGTCGACGTGGAGCCCGATGGCACCGTGGTCGTGCGCAGCTACTTCCACTATGTGCTGTCCCGGGAGCCGGACGCGACGCTCGGCCTCGGCGACTACCACGTCCGGCTGACCGAAGTGGACGGAAACCTGCTGATCACCAGATTCCACGCGGCGATCCTCGACGAGGTCACCGTTGCGCGCCGGCTGGAGGAACCCATCCCATGACCACCATCGACATCGACAGCGTCGACCTCTACTCGGTCGACGCCTTCGCACAGGGCCACCCCTTCGAAACCTACGCGTGGCTGCGGGACAACGACCCCGTCCACTGGCACGACGAGCCCGCCGGGCCCGGATTCTGGGCCGTCACCCGATGGTCCGACATCTGTCAGGTGAACCGGGACGACCAGCACTTCTCGCACTGGCCGGTGTCCATGATCGAGGACTTCATGGAGACCGAGCACAAGTCCATGGTCAACCTCGACCCCCCGTTGCACACGCGGATTCGCAAGGCGACGATTCCCGGGTTCCTGCCGGGTGCGGTGCGCGAGCGGATGCCGCGTTTCGTCGACGCCGCCGACGCCATCATCGAGGAGATCCGGCCGGCTGGGCGATGCGATCTGGCCGTCGACGTCGCGGGCAAGATCGCCGCCTACGTCACGGCGGACGTGCTGCGCATTCCCCGTGCGGACGCGGTGCGGCTCTATGACCACATCGAGGTCGGCCTCGGTGGCGGCGCGTACTCCGAGCAGGAACGGCAGGCCGCCACGGAGGCGCTGGTGCGGTACTCGCTGGGGGTCTGGGAGGAGCGCCGCGCGAATCCGGGTGACGACGTGTGCTCCCAGCTGGCGAGCTGCGAGATCGACGGCGAGCCGTTGAGCCCCGAGGACTTCTGCGCCAACCTGACGTTGCTCCTCGTCGGCGCCGGTGACACCACACGGCACCTCATCGGCGGCGGCATGCTCGCCCTCTTCGAGCATCCCGACCAGCGCGAGCTGCTCACCGGCGACCTGGCGGCCCGGATGCCCGCCGCGGTCGAGGAAATGCTGCGATGGGTCACGCCGGTCGTGTACAACCGCCGTACCGTCAGTGCCGAGACCGAAGTGGGCGGCAGAACACTCGCGGTGGGCGACAAGGTCTGCGTGTACTACGGCGCGGGCAACCGGGACCCCGCGCGGTTCCGCGACCCCGGCCGTTTCGACATCACCCGCTCCCCCAACCCGCATCTCGCCTTCTCCGGGCAGGGCAGGCATTTCTGTCTCGGTGCTCACGTCGCCCGCGCGGAGGCCGGCGCCGTGATCGGGGCGTTGTTGCGGGCGTTCCCCGACATCCACCCCGACGGCGACATGGAGTGGACCCGGTCGAATTTCGTGATGGGCCCCGCGAAGCTGCCTGTCACCTGGTGACAGGGCATTGGGGCCAGCGCGGGTGCGGTGGCCCCAATGAAACCGTTGTCGACGCCGGTTCGCTCAGCCCAGGTGGTACAGCTTCGTCGCGTTGTCCTGGAGGATCTTGCGCACCGTGTCGCGCGGCAGATGAGCGAGATTGGTGTTGATGAACTCGCGTGGCGCCAGCGCGGAGCTGACCGGGCCCGGCGACATGCTTGTCGGGTGCGGGAAATCGGTCTCGTACAGGATGTTGTCGGCACCGATGTAGTCGATCGTGGCATCCAGCGTAGGGCCGTGTTCGAACCAGAAGCAGGCGTAGATCTGGCGCTGGAAGTACTCGGTCGGAAGCAACTCGTACTCCGGGTGTTCCTTGGCGACGCCGCACTCCTTCCACATCCAGTCCAGCGCCTGCAGCGCGAAGGGCACCCAGCCGACGCCGCTCTCCACCGAGACGAACTTCAGATCGGGGAACCGGTGGCAGACGCCGCCGCTGATGAGCGTGGCAACGGTCCTGGCGTTGTCGAGGAAGAACGTCATCGGGAACGTGGCGTAGTTCGTGTGCACGCCTGCCGAGGGGTGCAGCATCTGCTGCATCGTGGCGTCACCGCTGCCGATGTGGAAGTTGACCGGCAGGCCCATCTCCTGCGCCGCGGCCCACAGCTTGTCCCAGTGCGGGTCGTTCAGCGCCGGGGCGCCGAATGCCTCCGGGGCCTGGGAGAAGATGAGTCCTTTGTGGCCCAGCTCGACACAGCGCTGCATCTCCTTGATGGACAGGTCGATGTCCCAGAACGGAACGGCCATCACGGGCACGTAGCGATCGGGGGCGACGCGGCGGAAGTCGGCGAGCCAGTCGTTGTAGGCCTGCAACAGCAGCAGGGCCAGCTCCATGTCACCGAAGTCGGTGTACCTCCCGGCGCCGAACCCGCTCACGTTCGGGTACAGCACCTCGGCGTGGATGCCGTAGGCGTCCATGATCTCCAGCCGGCCCTCCGGCTGCCAGATCCGGGGATCGACCTGGTCCAGCTGTGCGGGGAACTTCGGCGGCGGCTCCTTCCATCCCGCGATGGCCAGGCCGGCTGCCGGGCTGAGCACCTTGCCGTCCGACATCCACCACTCGATGCCGTTCGCGTCCCGCTCCACGTGCGGAATCTTGTCGCCGTACTTCGAGGGCACGCGGGAGGTCCAGAGGTCGTAGTGCTCGACGACATGCGTGTCGCAGTCGACGACCTTCAAGCCGAGTTCGTCGATGAGGTCCAAGGCTGTCTCCTCTCGTGGGCCCCGGCGTGGCCGGTGTGGATGAGCCCCGACAACGATAGAGTGTGACCCAGATTACTGTCAACCGATGGGTCGATGAAATTGTGGCTCATGCGCCGGCCGGAAAATGGCTCTCGAACCAGCCCAGTGCCCGCGCATACCATGCCGGAGCGTCGCGGGTGAGGTTGAGGATGTGGCCGGCGCCGGGCAGCACGAAGGTCTCCAGATCGGGTGTCTGCCCGAAGAACGGTGCTTCCGAGACGCGCAGGGAGTCGTCGGTCGCGCAGTCGGTGAGTGAACCTCCGCCGCCTTGACCGCAGAACATCACGTCGAGCTGACCGTCCGCGACGAGGACCGGAGCGGTGATGGCGCTCGTCAGCGGCAGGTAGGTCGGGAAGGTGGCGAGGAAGCCCGCGGCCAACGGGCTACGAGTGGCCTCGTCGGCTTCGACGACCGCCGGGTCGGCGTCGCCCGCTCCGTAGAAGACCGCCGCATGGGACCCTGGGGCGCTCAGGTAGCCGAGATCGAGCGGGGGAACCTGGCTGCGGGTAACCGGATCGAGCTGCGCCGGCCGGGCATAGACGGCCAGCCGCGCGAGACCCACGGGACCCGGTGAGTGTGAGAAACCGCTTGCCGCCACCCCGTCGACGTCGTGGTAGAGGGCTGCTTCCAGCACACTGGTCACGCTGCCGATCGAGTGGCCGACGGTGACGACGCGTCCGTAGGCGGTGCCGAACCGGCCACTCCTGGCGGCCTGGACGACATCGTGCACGACGCGAGCTTCCGCCTCCGCCGTCAGCAGCACACTGCTCGGATGCGAGCTGTTGCCGACGCCGAGAAGGTCGATGGCCAAGGTGCCGTAACCGGCCCGGTTCATGACGTCGGTGTAGGAGTACTTCCCGTCGAAGCCCGCGAAATCCCAATAGGTGTGCGAATAGGTGCCGCCGTGTACGAGGACCTGGAGCACGGTGGCGGGGCGCCCGCCCGGCTCGCAGAGCCGTCCGTACACCTGCTGGTCGCCGGCAAGGGGCGCGAGCGCGGTTGTCGCGATCATGACGTCGCGACACGACGGTGGCCCGTCGGCATGCGCCACCGGTGCGGTCGATCCCACCACGAGTGCCAAGATGAACGCCATCGCGACAGCCGCGAGCCGGCGGCGGCGTGTTCGCTCTCCCACCGTGGCCCGGAAGATCCATTTCCCATCGTCGATGAGGTCCACGGTGAGCTCCTCTCCTGACCTCGGCGGCACTGCCCGGTCGAGCAGACACGATAAGAACACCGGGTATTATTGTCAACTCGACAGTCGAATTAAATGGGGCACGTAGCCACGGGACGAGTGTGGTTCCGGATGATGGATGTCGGATCGTGTGGCTTGCCGGTGACCGATGACTTTCGTCGTCGTCGGGGGTCTTATCTGGCAGACGTTGTTGGCCGGTTTGTCCGTCGCACGATGAAAGGATTCATCATGGAGATCATCAATCTGGGCGAGGCGGACGGGCTGCCGCCGGTGGACTGGGCCCCCGTTGCCGACAAACTCGAGGCGGGATCCGCGCCGGCTCCTGACTCGATGAACTCCCGCACGACCTGGCTGTCCACGGTCAACGAGGACGGCAGCCCGCATGTGACTCCGGTCGGTGCCCTGTGGCTGGAGGGCACATTCTGGTTCCAAACGGGCGCGGGCACACGGAAGGGTCGCAATGTGGCGCGCGATCCGCGGTGTTCGATCGCGGTGTCGATCCGGGACGCGGACGTCGTATTCGAAGGTGACGCCGCGCGCGTGACCGAGTCGGGAGCATTGACGCGTGTTGCGAAGGCGTGGGCGGACAACGGGTGGCCGGCCGAACCCGACGACAGCGGGCAGGGCATCACGGCCCCGTTCAACGCACCATCGCAAGGCCCTCCGCCGTGGAATGTGTATCGCATCGAGCCACGCTCGGCGATCGTGGCCTTGTCGATGGAGCCCGGCGGCCTGACTCGCTTCCGGTTCTGACGCTGCCGATCGGCCGGGGTCGCCCTCAGCCCTGGTCGGAAGGGTTCGGTGGCGCGGCGCACAAGGCGGAAGTGCGATCGAGCGGCATCGGTCGGTGCTCAGGAGCCGATCTCCCGGTGCAGCATCGCCAGCTGGCGTGACCGGGCCACCAGCCGGTCCCGCTCGTCCCACACCGTGCCCTGCACGTCCACCAACTTCGCGCCGACGAAAGCCGTCTCGAACGCCACCCGCATCCACCCGGCCGGGGACGGCCGCGCCCGCACGTGCACGGTCAGCTCCAGGGTCGCAACCCACGTCCGCGGCAGATCGAGGTTGTAGACCGTCGGCGGGAAGGAGTCCGCCATCTGGATGGCGGTCACGGTGTCGTACGCCTCCTCACCGGTCAGCCGGAACCAGCCCCGCAGCCGCGCCGTGCCGCTGGGACGCCCCTGGAGGTACCCGGCGTCGGCGGGGTGCAGCATGATCTGCACCGGACGGCTCCGCACGCCGGGCAGCACGTGCTCGACGCATTCGTGCGGGGGCGGAAGGTCCGGCGGAGCCTCGATCGCATACAGCACCGGCTCGTCCAGGCTCTCCAGGTCCCCGACCGTCGCGAGCGTGTGCAGCACCGCGGTTCCCTCGCCGTCCCGCACGACGGCGCCGGCGGTGCGGAAGCGGCGGCCGTGCCGGTGGACGTCGACGTCCACCGTGAGCACACGATCCTGTGGCGGCGCCACGAAGTGACCGGTGACGGTGACCGGATCGGGACGGTCGGTGGCGTCCAGGATCGCGCGCACCGCGATGCACAGCAGGTACCCGCCGTTGGTGTGGCCGCGAACCTGCCACCCGTCGCCGATCCGCCCCCGGTAGGTACCCGGACCGGTACGCAGGACGGAGGAATCGCCGAGGTACGTCACTGCGCCCCGGCCCCCGCTCGCTCAGTCACCGATGAACACCGGCGGCCGGCCCTCGATCAGCGACCGCATGCCCTCCGCCCGGTCGGCGGTCGTCGACAGCAGGGCGGTGGCGTCGTACTCCTCGTTGAACGCCGTGGTCATGTCGTGGCCCAGAGAGCTGCGGTACAGCCGCTTGGCGAGCCCGAGACTGCGCGTCGGCCCGGCGGCGAGGCGGGCCGCGAGCTCGCGTCCGGCAGCGACCACCTGGTCCGGCTCCACCAGCCGGTTGATGACGCCCATCTCGTGCAGCCGCTCGGAGGTCACGGTCTCGCTCAGGAAGGCCAGTTCCATCAGCTGGTGAAAGGGCAGGATCCTGGGCAGGAAGTAGGTGTCACCCGCATGCGGAACCATGCCCCGCCGGGCGAAGACGTGCGTCCACCGCGCACCCGACGCCGCCACCACGAGGTCGGCGAGCAGCGCGAGCATCCATCCCGCGCCGGCCACGGTCCCGTTCACGGCGCTCACCACGGGCTTCTCGATCTCCCACAGTGCCTGGGTCATCTTCGACATCTTGCGGGTCGCCCAGCGGTAGTCCATCGGGCCCATCTCGGTCGCGCTCGGGCTGACCTCCGCGCCGGTGCAGAAGTCGCGCCCCTCGCCGGTGATGAGCAGTGCGCGCACGGTCTTGTCCAGACCCGCCTTCTGCAGCACTTCCTCGATCTCCGCGGCCGTGTCCAGATCGATCGTGTTGCGGCGGTCGGCCCGTGTCAGCGTCAGCTCCAGGACGCCGTCGTCGTGCTGATCCGTCGTGAACGCGGTGTTCACCATGGGGAGGCCCTCACAATCACAGTTGGTTTCCGGCCACAGCTCACCACGTGTCCACCCAGCGGTCCGGCGCGGAGGCCTCGTCGCGGGTGGTGGCGGCGTGCTGCAGCGACCGCGCGATGATGTCACGCGTGTCCGCCGGGTCGATGATGTCGTCGGTCCGGAACTGAGCGGCGTACGACTTCGGGATGTAGGACTCGCCGAGCTTGGCGGCGTCCGGCTGCTGCGCGTCCGACGTCCTGCTCGACTTCAGGATGTTCGCGGCCCCTTGCATACCCATCTCGCCGAACTCCGCGGTGGGCCAGACGACGTGCAGCAGCGGCCCCATCATCCGGGAGCCCATGCAGAACTGCGCCAGCCCGTAGGCCTTGCGCAGCACGACCGTGATGAACGGGACCCCCGCGTGCGCCAGCGCCAGCGCCGGCCGGGCGCTGTGCCGCAACAGCGCCGTCGCCTCGGCGTCCGGTCCGACCATGTTGCCCGGAGTGTCGACGAGGAAGACGATCGGGATGCCGAACGCGCCGCACAGCTGGATGAACCGGGCCATCTTGTCGGCCGAGGCGGTGTCCAGGGCGCCGGCCCGGACCTTCGGCTGGCTGGCGACGATCCCGACCGTCCTGCCCTCGAGCCTGCACAGGGCGGTGATGACGCTTTGCGCGAAGCCGGACCTGAGCTCGAGGACGCCGTCGGCGTCGCACAGGCAGCGGAGCACCTCGCGCATGTCGTAGGGCTTGCGCGGGTTGTCGGGCACGATGCCGCGGATCTCGTCGCGGGCTGCGTGCGAGGGCCGCGCGGCCGCAACCGGTTCCAGGAAGCGCAAAAGGTAGGTGCGGGCGGCTTCCAGCGCTTCGACCTCGTCCGCGCGGACGACGTCGAGGTTGCCCGCTTTCGCGTGCAGGCTCGCCGGGCCGATCTGCTCGGGTGACAGGAGCTGGCCGGTCGCGGCCTGCACCAGCGGCGGCCCGGCGAGGCCGAGCGTCGCCCGCTCGGTGGCGATGATGCAGTCGGCGAACGCGGCGACGTTGGCGCTCCCGGCGAAGCAGCGCCCCGGCACGACGGCGACGGTCGGCACCTTGCCGGACAGCTCGGCCAGTCCCTTGAACGTCGTGATCCGCCCGCCGACGTTGTACTGCCCGCCCACCTCCTGCGCGCGGGCACCGCCGCCCTCGGTGATGACGACCAGCGGCCAGCGCCGCGCCGCGGTCAAGCCGAGCAGGCGGTCGACCTTGTGGTGGCCGACATGCCCCTGGGAACCGCCCATCGCGGTGTAGTCGTAGGACATCACCGCCACCGGGTGGCCTGCCACACTGCCCACACCGGTGACCACCCCGTCCGCGGGAACGGAAAGCCCGGGGTCGCCGGCCTCGGCGAAAAGCCCGTACTCGACGAAGCTCTCCGGGTCGACGAGGCGGGCAACGCGTTCCCGCGCCGTCAGCTCGCCCCGCTGATGCTGCTTGGCGACGGCCTCGGGACGGCCCTCGTCCAGCCTCGCCCGCCGTTCGCGGGCCACCGCCTCGACCAGCGGGTCCGCGGCCGGCGCCTCGGAGTCGTTCGCGGTGCCGGCAAGCCGGCGCAGCGCGCGCTTGTCGACCTTCATCGCGGCGGTCAGCGGAAGATCCTCAACGATGTGGACCCGGTCGGGACACTTGTAGTCGGCAAGTTTCGTGCCGCACCACTGCCGGAGCTCGGCGAGCGTCGGCGCCGTGGCACCCGCCTCGGGCACCACGAACGCCACCCCCAGCTCGCCGATCACCGGCGTCTCGGCGCCGACCACCGCCACCCGCCCCACCGCGGGGTGGCCGGCGAGAACGGCCTCCACCTCCGCCGGGTAGACGTTGTACCCGCCCCGGATGTACATGTCCGTGCGACGGCCGGCGAGCACGAGGTTGCCCTGCGGGTCGATCCGGCCGGAGTCGCCGGTAGTGAGCCACCGGTCGGCGGCGAGCACTTCCGCGGTGAGCTCCGGCTCGCCCCAGTAGCCGCGCATCACCGCTTCCGAACGGAGCTGCACCGTGCCGACCGTCCCGTCGGGCACCTGCTTCCCGTCGGCGCCGACGACGCGCAGTTCCACGTCCGCCTGCGGCTTTCCCAGCGTCTCGGCCAGCACTTCGGCGGAGTCCCGCGGTGACGTGCCGGTGGCCAGCGGGCTCTCGGTCGACGCGTAGCGGCACACCAGCGGAATACCCATCGTGGCGATGACTTTGCGCACCAGCTCGGGCGAGATGGGCGCCGCCGACGTCATTCCGAGCCGGACCGCGGGCAACGGCGCGCCGTCGTAGGTCTCGATCAGCTTCTCCCACTGCGTGGGGACCGCGGCGAGCACCGTGACGCGTTCCCGGCGGACGATTTCCAGGTACTCGGCCGGATTCCAGGGCAGGGTGATGCCGACCAGGGTGATGCCCCAGGCCAGCTGGTCCCACAGCTTGGTCATGTAGGCGGCCAGTGCCCAGCTGTTCGCCTGGATGCGCCGGTCGAACGGTGCGCTGACCACACCGGACATCCGCGCGACGGCGGCCAGGTTGGCATGGTCGAACCAGGCGCCCTTCGGGGTGCCGGTGGTGCCGCTCGTCCAGACGATGGCGACCGGATCCGACGCGGCCCCGGCATGGGACGGGCCGGCGAGCGGCGGGCCCGCGAGCGCGTCCCGAAGCTCGCGCTCGGTGAGCACGGTCGCGGTGCTGTCCGCGGGATGCGCGTGCGCGCACTCTTCGCCGATGACGACCTTGGGCCGGCAGCGGTCCAGGATGAACTCGATCTCCCGCACCCCCAGCCGGGGGTTGATGCCCGTGCTGATCGCGCCCAGCAGCGCTGCCGCACCGTAGGCGATCGCGTAGTCGTTGCCGGGGCGCACGGTGAGCGCGACCACGTCGCCGGGGACGACGCCGATGCGCCGCAGGTGACCGGCGAGTCGCCGGCTGGACTCGTACCAGCCCGCGAACGTCAACGGCGCAGCGCCCGGCATCACGACGGCCTCCCGGTCGCCGAACTGCTCGCCGGCCGCGGCCAGCGCTTCACCGACGGTCGTGAAGCTGCCGGCCAACGGCGCCCGGGGCAGGGCGAACGCCGCCCGGCTATTCACCGGTCCACCTCGGCGTGCGGTGCTCCCGGAACGCGAGCGGCCCCGCCGCCGCGTCGGGATGTGACCAGTGCTCGGCAGTCGCCGACCAGGCTGCGTCAAGTCGCATGTCGACCCCATCTCGCTGCAGTGAACGAACGAACTTCAGGCTTCGCCGGATCGCCGCTCCGGACGCCTCGGCGATCTGCCTCGCCCATGTGTCCGCCGTCTGCCGCACCTCGCCGGGTGCGACGACCTCGGTGACGAAGCCGTGTTGCATGGCCTCGGCCGCCGGCAGCCGAAACGCGCTGCCGAGCAGGACCATCTTCGTGACCACCGGCGCCGGCAGCCGGGCCGACAACAGCAACGGCGCCATGGCGGTCACGTGGCCGATGCTGACGTGCGGGTCGGAGAACCACGCCTGCGGGCACGCCACCACCAGGTCGGCGTCCGCCACCAGGTCGAGACCCATCCCGACGCAGGGTCCGTTCACGGCGCAGATGACGGGCACGGGCAACCAGCGGCTCGGCAGGTGCCGCAGTGACGCGTCGTATCCGTCCGACACGGCCGGCCGGGACACGGCCGTCACCTCGTCCAGATCCGCGCCCGCACAGAAGGTCCCGCCCTCCGCGCCGAGTACCACGCAGCGCAGCCCGGGCTCCCGCTGGTAGCGCTGCCACAGCGCCGCCAGGTCACCGCGGGTCGCGCGGTCGAGCGAGTTTCCCTTGTGCGGGCGGTTCAACAGCACTGTGAGCACGCCGCCGGTGAAGTCCACCTCGACCGCCGTGTCGCCGGTCCGGGCCGGTGCCGGACCGGCGGCGCGGGACACGTCGACGCGCCGCCGCGCGTAGTCCGGTGCCACCTCGGGAAGCGGCAGCCCGAGGCGGCGCGCCAGCATCCGTGTCACGGTGTTGTCCTGCCCCATCCGGGTCGAGGAGGGCAGGTTGCCCCGCTCGACCTCGATGTCGGCCTTCCGGATCACCGTGATGGCCAGGATCAGGCCGGCGAGCACCTCGAAGTACTCCGGGTCCGCGACCGGCCTT
>DASZUO010000325.1:0-2236 GCA_035547575.1 Amycolatopsis sp.
GTGATCATGGAGCGGCTCACCAGCGTGTGCATGAGCGGCAACCCGCCCAACGGCCCCTCCTACCACGAGTGCGGGGTGAAGTGGGACCAGCGGCTGACCTACGGCGGCGAGTACCTGCACGCCGCGCCGTGGAACTGCACCGGCGCACCCGGCTGCGTCGGCCCGGCGAACAACATCGGCCACGGCAACTCATCCAACGGCTGCACGAACCTGCGCCCGAACGACGCCGAGCGGCTCTACCACTATCTGAACATCGGCGACGTCGTCCGCTTCCCGCACACGGACGGCCCGCGCATGCGTCTCGGTGACGGCTACGGCGACTGGAACCTGAGCTGGGCGCAGTGGAGCACCGGCGGATTGATCTCCACCACGTGAGCGCGGCGGACCTGGCCGGGCGGGCGTTCCGGGCGACGAACTCGCTGCACTCGCTGGTGTACTTCGTCCCCGAGGCCGAGGAGGAGTTCAACGCGATCGGGCTGCGTCCGGGCTCGATGCCATATTTCGCAAGCCGATCCGCACCGATGGGGGCCGTAGGTCCCGGCGTCACCACGGCCACGTTCTACAACTTCAGCCCGGCCATGGTGGCGCGGCACATCCCCCGAGCCTGGACGCTCGCGTCCCCCGAGGAGGTGCTCGCTGCCCGCCTGCGGGTCGCGGACCGCGCGCTGCGCAGGCTGCTCGGCGACGCGGTGACGTCCGGCGAGGTCGCCGAACTCGCCGCGCTGGCCCGCGAGGCGACCACCGCGCTCGGTCCGGAGGGACGTCCGCTGTACGCCGGCCACGCGGGACTGCCGTGGCCCGACGAACCGCACCTGGTCATGTGGCACGCGATCACGCTGCTGCGCGAATACCGCGGCGACGGGCACATAGCCGCGCTCGTCTCGGCAGGCCTGTCCGGCATCGACGCGCTGATCACGCACTGCGCGACCGGCCGCGGCATGACGATGCAGGCCGCGCAACGGCTGCGCGGATGGACGGACGAGCAGTGGAGCGCGGCGCTCGCCGGACTGAACGAGCGCGGCCTGCTGACCGGCGAGGAGTTGACCGAGCGCGGAGCCGCGCTGCGCGAACGCGTCGAGCACGACACCGATCGCATGGACGTCGCCGCGTGGCAGCACCTAGGCGAGGAGCGCACCCAGCGGCTGATCGAGCTCGGCAAGGGACTGTCGCGTGTCGCCACTGCGAACGGCGCGTTCCCATCGGGGGTCTTCGCCGCCGCGCGCTGACCACGCGCTCGCGTCCCCGGGGATCAGTGCGTCAAACCGGCGCGCAGGTGGTCGAAGATCAGGTTCGTCTCGGTGAGCGCGACGTCCGGGTCGCTCGACAGGTGCACCACGACGAAGTCGCGCAACGTCTGGCTGCCCTCGGTCGCGATGTGCACAAGGAAGTCGTCCGCGCCGCCGAGGAAGAACACGTTGAGCACCTCGGGCAGCGCCGCCATCTTCTCGGCGAAGCCGGACAGGTGTCCGCGGGCGCCGGACTGCAGCCGCACCGAGATCATCGCCTGCAGCGGACGGCCGAGCGCGGCCGGATCGACGTCCGCGTAGTAGCCGCGGATCACGCCCCGCTCCCGCAGCGAACGCACCCGGGCCAGGCAGGTCGACGCCGCGATGCCGACCCGCTCGGCGAGTGCGTTGTTCGGCAGCCGCGCATCCGCGGAAAGCTCGGCCACGATGCGGGTGTCGACCGCGTCCAGCGATGCCCGAACATTGTTCGACGCCGCCGCGACGGAGGTCGGACGTGATGCGGATTCCACTGCCATACCGGCAGCTTACCGAATCTTGTTCGGTTCTCTAGCGCATCTGCCGTCACATCGTTCAAAATCTGGCGGTAGACAGCGTTGTCCCCTCCTGCCCGGAAAGGCATCCCCCATGAAGGTCGGCATCCCGCGCGAGGTCAAGAACCACGAGTACCGCGTCGCGATCACTCCCGCAGGCGTGCATGAGCTCGCCCGCTTCGGTCACGAGGTGTTCGTCGAGCGCGACGCCGGCGTCGGTTCGGCCATCCCGAACGAGGACTACGTGGCCGCCGGCGCGACGATCCTCGACTCCGCCGACGACGTGTGGGCGACCGGCGAGATGGTGCTCAAGGTCAAGGAGCCCATCGCCGAGGAGTACCACCGGATGCGCAAGGACCAGGTGCTGTTCACCTACCTGCACCTGGCCGCCGACAAGGCCTGCACGGACGCGCTGCTCGCGGCCGGCACGACCGGTGTCGCGTACGAGACCGTGCAGCT
>DASZUO010000326.1:0-2451 GCA_035547575.1 Amycolatopsis sp.
GGTCGCCAGCGCGTTGAACCCGGCGAGCAGCACGGTGATCACGCGCGCCCAGGCGGCGCCGGTGAACAGGGCGCCGCCGGTGACGGCGACGAGCGCGCCGAGGATCAGGTGCAGCCATCCCCAGCCGGTGAGGTCCAGCACCAGCGGACCCGACGGGCCCACGATGTAGTAGTCACTGTTGAACAGCGCGACGATACCGATGATCACGTTCAGCAACCCGGCCACGATCATGATCACGCCGCCGAACACGAGCTTGCCGGTCCAGCGGGCGTCGGCCCTGACCGGACCGGTCCGCGGCCGCGGCGCGTCGCGCGCATCGGCCGTCGCGGTAGGCGGGTAGGCGTGCTCAGTCATTTTCTGTCCTCCGCTCGGGATCGACGATTCGGTTCGCCCGACGGTCAACGCTGGCGCGCCGGGCCGGGCCGCTTCCTCGCCCATCCCTGATGAGATCCGTGACCGCGGGGGCCGCGGTGATGCCGTGGGCGAATACCGAGAGGGCGACCGTCCAGGTGACAACGGTCAGGATCAGGTGGCGCTCGGCAATTCCGGTCTCCTCGACCAGGATCAGCACGAAAACGATCGACGCGAGGCCACGGGACCGAACCAGCCCACGAACGCGACAGTCGGCGGGCGAGTGCCGCTGCCCAGCAGCGCCAACGCCACCGGCACCATCCGCACCACGGTCAGGCTGGCGACCGCGTAGCAGGCGACGCGCCAGTCGAGCGCCGTCAGCGCCGGGCTGAGCAGCACGGCCCCGAACACCAGGAAGGTCAGGGGGTTGAGCAGATCGCTGGTGTGCTCCGCCAGCCCGGTGGTGCGCCGCACCCGGCCGCCCCCGACGGTCCGATACACACTGCCGGCGAGGAACGCGGCGAGGAACCCGCTGCCGCCGAGCGCCGCGGCGACGGTGTAGGCGAGCAGCGGTGTCACGAGCGCGTTGATCTGCTGCCACGCCGGGCTCATCCAGCCTTTGGCGGCGAACCCGACGAGCAGCCGGCCGGCGAGCGCCCCCGCCACGACGCCGCCCACCGCGCCGTAGCCGATCTCGGCGAGCACCACCTGCAACGGTCCGCCGTGGCCCGCTCCCTCGGCGGACTCCGCGACCGTCAGGAAGATGATGAGCAGCGGAACTCAGATCCCGTCGTTGAGTCCACTTTCGACGGTGAGACCCTGCCGGATGCGGGCGGGCACCCTCGGGTCCTCGATCACCGGCTGGCCCAGCGCCGCGTCCGTCGGGGCCAGTATCGTCGCGAGCGCGGCGGCGACCCACGGGTTCAGGTGCGGGAAGATCCCCAGCGCGGCAAGCGTTCCGGCGCCGATGGTCAGCGGAAGGCCGATGCCGAGCAGGCGCGAGGGCAGTGCGCGTTCCCGCCACAGGCTACCGACCGGGATCGCGGACGCGTCGGTGAACAGCACCACGGCGAGCGCGGCCTCGGCGAGCACCTGCACGGTGTGGTTGTCCGCGCGGCCGGGCACGAGGCCGCCCACCCGGCCGAGCACCACGCCTGCGACGACGAAGACCATCGCACGGGACACCACGGTGGCCCGCAGGCGCGCGGACAGCGCCCCGTAGCCGAGCAGCACCAGAGCCGCGACCGGAAAAGCCCATGCGTTCATCGCCCCTCCTCCTCGTACGGCAGCACCGGACGGCCGGGCGAAGCTCACCTGCCGGAGATGAGGCTGGAAGCCGGCACGCCCCCGACGCTCGCGGTGAGCGGCACTTCGCCGCGGAGGAACGGAGGTACACCTATGACGATCGGACCCGTCCAGCTCGTCGTGCTGGGATTTCCGCAGCCGGACTTCCACGGCGCGATCATCGCGGAACTGGACCGCCTGCGGGAGAACGACACCATCCGCGTGATCGACGCGCTCGCGGTGCACAAGGACGTCGACGGTGGCATCGAGATCGCCCAGCTGAGCAACATCAGCGACGCGGAGGCCATCGAACTCGGCAGCAAGATCGGTGCGCTGATCGGGCTCGGGATCGAGGGCGAGGACGGCGTGGCCCCCGGTGCGGCCGCGGGCGCGGAGGCGGCCGCGGACGGCATCGAGATGTTCACCGACGAGGACGCCTGGGACGTGCTGTCGGAGATCCCGGACGGCTCCGCGGCGGCGCTGCTGTTGCTGGAGCACCGCTGGGCCATCCCGCTGCGCGACGCCATCGCCGGCGCCGGCGGCTTCCGCCTCGCCGACAACTTCGTCAGCCCGCTCGACCTGATCGACATCGGCCTGGCCACCGCGCAGGAAGCCACCGAGCTGCACGCGCTGGAAACCGGCGCACCCAGCCACACCTAGAGTCAGGAGGCAGCGCCATGTTCGGATCTCGCAGGGTCGCCCGCCGCACCTCGCGGCGGACCGCGCGGCGCGTCACCCGCAGGCAGCGCTGAACCATGGTGGGCCGCGTGGCCGAGGGCGGCACGGCGAACGCCCATGCGGCACCGCGGCCCACGG
>DASZUO010000327.1:0-6486 GCA_035547575.1 Amycolatopsis sp.
GGCCGGGGCTCGAACTTCGGGATCAACGGCTCCACCAACTCCCACAGCTCATCCGGCACCAACCGCAACGACAACGCATCACTCACAACCCAAGATCATCGCCGATCACCGACAGATCACCACGTAAGACACGCCCTTAGGCATATGCGTGCGTTGTCGCTGTGGTCGGTCGCGAGGGTCGGAGCCGTGCACTCCCCCGCGGCACAGTGCGCACGTATGCGTCCCCTGCTGGCCAGACCGTGATATCGGCGGACTCCCGCGTTGCGCTGCTTGGCTAGACTTCCAGCCGATGGTCGAGCTACCGAAGCTGCAACGCCGGGTCAACGCCGCTGCTGACGACGTCCTTCGGCGGCAGAAATATGTGGCGCCGGTTGACATCCTCGTGCAGCTGGGCTGGACGCGGTGGGCTGCGGTCGAGGCGTGGCGCCAGGGCAGGCTCGGGCGGCTCGCGGACGAACTGGCAGTCGACCAGGCAAGAGTGTCGACCGCGTTCGAGTACCTGCTCGGCTGGGCGCGGGAACGTGGCCTTCACCCCAGCGAGACTGCCTACGTCGCGGCGACACGGGATCGGCGCCGGTTGGTGTTCGCCGGCGACGAGGCAACCGACCGGGTCTTCCGCACGCATTGGATCTCCACGGACCTGTCCGACAAACAACGAGAAGGGCTCACAGCGCGACAGAACAAGGCACCCGATCTGATAGTGGTCGTGCCGGCCGGTCGATGGACGTGCGGCGGCTGCGGCATGCGGGCAGAAGCAGGCGAGTGGCAGTTGCCGGAGGCGGATCCACTCTGCCTGACCTGTGCCGACTTCGACCATCTCGTCTTCCTGCCCGCCGGCAATGCCGCGTTGTCGCGGCGCGCGAAGCAGGAGAGCACCCTGTCCGCGCTGGTGATGCGGTTCAACAAACGCCGGAAACGCCATGAGCGGCAAGGGATTCTGGTCGAGCAGGCCGCACTCGAGCGAGCTGAGGAACAATGTCTGGCCGACGAGGACATGCGTGCGCGCCGCCGGGAACGCGACGCCGAACGGCGGGCCCGACAGGACGTCGAGTTCCAGGCCGCGATGGCAGCGGAGATCCGGAGACTGTATCCCGGCTGCCCGCCCGAGCGGGCCCACGCGATCGCCGAGTACGCCGGTACTCGCGGTAGCGGGCGCGTCGGCCGCAGCGCCGCCGGACGCATGCTCGACGAGGAGGCTGTGCGGCTGGCGGTGGTGGCGTCGGTGCGGCACGCGGACACCGAGTACGACGCGCTGCTCATGTCCGGCACACCGCGGGCGGAAGCCCGCGATCGCATCCGCGAGACGATCGACCGGGTGCTGAGGACCTGGTCCTGAGCCGCGTGGCCCTGCGGGCTTGCCGACCGTGCATGGAACCCTGCGACGGCATCGACGGTCGCGGCGCGATC
Source organism: Amycolatopsis sp. (assembly GCA_035547575.1). Classification (GTDB taxonomy): domain Bacteria; phylum Actinomycetota; class Actinomycetes; order Mycobacteriales; family Pseudonocardiaceae; genus Amycolatopsis_E. Next base: position 1,408 of record DASZUO010000327.1, read on the forward strand.
GAACAAAGCGGTTGCTGACCTGCGCCTGGCCGATGCGCGAACTACGCACGACCGGCGCAGCACGAACGCAAGGCCGCAGCCGCCATGGGGTCGCCCGCGCGGTCGCGGGTCGCGTTCGCGCGCCGCGAACGCGACTCGCGCGCCGCGGTGCCGGGGAGTGGTGCGACGGCGTGGGTTCGTACACGTGTGCGTTCGTGCACGTGTGAGCTTGTCCATGCGCGGATGCGTTGCATGCGTGGGTTGGTGCACGCGCACCGATGGGGCGTACGCAACAGACGCGCACATACGGCAAGTTCGCAACACTCTGCGCGTCCCTGCGCGCACAGCACTAAGCCGTACGCGAGCGAATGTGCGAGCGCTGAATCCTGACCCCTAACCGTGCGCGATGTAGGCCTGGAGTTGCTGCTGGTTGGCCTCGAGTTCTTCCATCCGGGTCTTGACCACATCACCGATGCTGACGATGCCCGCCAGTCGGCCCTCCTCGACCACCGGCACATGCCGGACTCGACGCTGGGTCATCAGCACGCTGAGGTCATCCACGGAGTCTTTGGGCGTGCAGGTCGCGACGATGGTGGTCATGATCTCGGACACCGGCCGCGACAGGAGGGCGGCACCCCGTTCGTGCAGTTTGCGCACTACGTCACGCTCGGACACGATGCCCGCTACGCCCGCGGGTCCGAGCACGACCATCGCGCCGATGTTGTGCTCGGCCAGTCCGGCTAGTAACTGTTCGACTGTGGCGTCGGGGCTCAGCGTTGCCACCGCAGTGCCCTTGTTTCGTAACACGTCCGCGATCCGCATCCGGTACCTCCCGGGTAGTGATCTGGTTCACACTAGGTTAGGGCTCCGCGACCGGGGGCGAAAGTCGTGAACCGGGCGAAATCGCCTTGGGCCGGGTGGCGCCCGGACAACGGCAGAACTGTCGCTCTGTGTGCTCGCCTATCACTCGGCCGGCGGATCAGCGTCGGGGCACTGGACCAATCGCGCCGGGTTCGATCGCGGCTTGCGGTGCCACACCGATAGCGCACGCGGCGCGCACAGCATCCCGGTGCTTGGGGAGCCGCGAGTGGCCGCAGCGACCACGGGCTGTGACGGCGCGTCATGTGTCGGCGGTGTGCGGCGCGGGTCTGCTGTCCGTACTCACGTGCTCGCCGCTAGTGGCGGAGAGCGAACCGGTGAAGTCGCGTCGCTCGATACGCAGGACCAACCCTTGCCTTGCCCGACCGAGCGGTGCCTGGCTTACCGAGTCGCGGACACGAACGAGCGCTCGGGCGGGGCAGGTCGCCGCGGGCGAAGGTGCTGACGCAGGCTTTCGCGGCAAGAAACCCGCGCCGTACCGCCGTCGTGGGCGGGCCGACGGTGCTCCGGATATGACAGCCGTTGCGCCAGCCCACGCCCGCCAAGCAAACCTCCGCTGCACGCGCCGCCCCAAACGCTCCAACCGTTGCGCCAACGCACGCCTGCCAAGCAAATCCCTCGCCGCGCTCGCCGTCCGCGACGCCAGAGCTGCTGCGCCAACTCGCGCCCGCCAAGCAAATCCCCCGCCGCACGCGCGGCCCCAAACGCCACAACCACCGCGCCAACGCACGCCTGCCAAGCAAATCCCCCGCCCCACTCGCCGTCCCGCGACGACACAGCCGCTGCGCCAACTCGCGCCCGCCAAGCGACCCCCCGCCGCACTCGCCGCCCCAAACGCCACAACCGCCGCGCTAATGCCGGCCCGCCAGGCAAATCCTCCACCGCGCTCGCCGCGCAGAAAACGCCGCAACCACCGCGCCGACCCAGGCCCGCCTAGCGGGCCCAAGCGTGCTGACCGTTTCCGGGACATCGCAACCGCTGCGCCACCTTGCGTCTGCCAGGCGGACCCGGCGCGGGGCGTGGGCGCCGACTTGCAGCCGGCGCACGTGCGGCGGAGGCGGAATTCGGGTGAAATCGAGACACCTTCGCTCCGAGAATCACGCCGCCGGGTAGGCCGGCGAATTCCGTGCTGCTCGCGTTAACGGGACGTGACCCAAACCTTTACTGAAAACGGTACCCACCTGGCAGACTGGAGGGTATGGCAGAAGAAGACCCGTTCCTGTGGCTCGAGGACGTGACCGGCGAGGCGGCGCTCGACTGGGTTCGCGCACGCAACGCCGAAACGCTCGGCGAGCTCACCGGCGGCGAACGATTCGACCACCTGCGCGCGGAGATCCGCGAGGTACTCGACGCCGACGACCGCATTCCCTACGTCCGGCGGCGCGGCGAGTACCTGTACAACTTCTGGCAGGATGCGGCGCATCCGCGCGGACTGTGGCGGCGGACCACTCTGGAGAGCTACCGCACCGCGCAGCCGGAATGGGAGATCCTGCTCGACGTCGACGCGCTCGCCAAGGCCGAGGGCGAGAACTGGGTCTGGCAGGGCGCGAGCGTGCTGCGGCCGAACTACCGGCGCGGCCTGATCGAGCTGTCCCGGGGCGGAGCCGACGCGACCGTGGTGCGTGAGTTCGACTTGAGCGAGCGCACGTTCATCGAGGACGGCTTCCAGTTGCCCGAGGCGAAGAGCCGCGTCGGCTGGATCAGCGAGGACCTGATCTACGTCGGAACGGACTTCGGCGAAGGGTCGCTCACCGCGTCCGGATACCCGCGGGTGATCAAAGAATGGCGCCGCGGCACCCCCCTGCGTGAAGCGACGACGGTGTACGAGGGCAAGCCGGACGATGTGTCGGTGTACGCATACCACCTGACGACGCCGGGCTTCGAGCGCGACTTCGTCGGCCGCTCGCTCGACTTCTACCGGTCCGAGAAGTACCTGCGCACGCCGGAGCGGCTCGTCCGCATCGACGTGCCGGAGGACGCACAAACGACAGTGCACCGCGAGTGGCTGCTCATCCGGGTCCGGTCACCATGGACGGTCGGCGCGCGGGAGTACCCGGCGGGCACACTGCTGGCGGCGCCGTTGGATGACTTTCTCGCGGGTGCGCGTGACCTCACCGTCCTGTTCGAGCCCGACGCGCGCACCTCCCTCGAGTCCTACGACTGGACGCGCCACCATCTGATCCTGACGACGCTGTCGGACGTCCGGGCGGAACTGCACGTGCTCACGCCGGACGACGGCTGGCGGCGATCGCCGCTGGTGAGTGGTCTGGACCTCGGCACCGCCGAGATCCTCGACACCGACCCGGACGACAGCGACGAGTACCTGCTGAGCACGAGTGGGTTCACCGAGCCGCCGACGCTGCGGTACGGCCACGTAGGTGGCGAACTCGAGGTGCTCAAGCAGTCGCCGGAACGGTTCGACACCGCGGGCATATCGGTCGACCAGTACTTCGCGACCTCACCCGACGGCACGAAGATCCCGTACTTCGTGGTGCGACCGGCCGCGGCGGGCGGGCCGACGCTGTTGACGGGATACGGCGGCTTCGAGGTTTCGCGTCTGCCCGGCTACAGCGGCGTGATCGGCCGGGGGTGGCTGACGCGCGGTGGCACGTACGTGGTGGCGAACATTCGCGGCGGCGGCGAATACGGGCCGTCGTGGCACACCCGGGCCATGAAGGAGAACCGCTATCTCGTGTACGAGGATTTCGCCGCGGTGGCACGGGATCTGGTGAAGCGTGGGATCACCACGCCCGAACGGCTCGGCATCCAGGGCGGCAGCAACGGCGGCCTGCTGATGGGCGTCATGCTCACGCGCTACCCGTCCCTGTTCGGCGCGATCGTGTGCCAGGTGCCGCTGCTCGACATGCGCCGCTACCACCTCCTGCTCGCCGGCGCTTCGTGGATGGCGGAATACGGCGACCCGGACGACCCCGCGGACTGGCAGTACATCAGCAAGTACTCGCCGTATCAGAACGTCCACAGTGGGCAAAACTACCCACCGACTCTGTTCATGACGTCCACAAGGGACGATCGTGTGCACCCGGCGCACGCGCGCAAGATGGTGGCCAGAATGCGCGATCAGGGCCACCCGGTGCGCTACCACGAGAACATCGAGGGCGGCCACGGCGCGGCCGCGGACAACGAGCAGGCAGCGCAGAAGTGGGCGCTGCTGTTCGAGTTCCTGTGGGAGCAACTCGCCTAGGCTCGCCGGGCCGCGAGGAACTGCTCGAAGGTGATCGTGCCCGTGGCGTGGCCCGGCGCCAGGTTGGCTCCGGCCCGGAAGGCGCGGGCCGCCGCGCCGGGGAGGCGCAGCGCGAGGACGGGCCGGCGGCGGCCGACCGCGCGCAGATAGGTCTGGGCCAGGTCACGGGCGCCGCGCACTTCCGGCCCGCCCAGATCGGGTGCGCGCCCGGCCGGTGCTCCTTCCGCCAGTGCCACGAGCCGGTCGGCGACGTCGCGCACGTCGACCGGCTGGAAACGGCCGTCCAGCGTGAGCACTGCCGGGAGTCGTTTCTGGGACTCGGTCAGCGTCGCGATGAGATCGTGAAACTGGGTCGCGCGCAGGATCGTCCACGGCACGGCCGACTTCTCGATCAACCGTTCCGCGCGCAGTTTCGCCTGGTAGTAGAAGAACCGGATCCGGTCCACTCCCACGATCGAGATGCAGACGAAGTGCCCTACACCGGAGGCGCTCGCGAGCAGGTTCTGCGTGGACTCGTCGTCGCCGCGCGGCGCGGTGGCGCAGTGCACAACGGTGTCGACGTCAGCCGTCGCGGGCCCGAGACCCGACCGCGTGCGGAGGTCACCGGTGTGCCAGATGTAGGGGGTGCCGGGCGGGGCCGGCCGCCGGCTCAGGATGTGCACCTCGTGGCCCCTTCGCAGCAGGCGGTCCGCGACGACGCGCCCCAATGTGCCGGTGCCACCCGTGACCAGGACCTTCACACCTGCTCCCTTTCCCCGAGAACGGACAGCTCGAGCCGCGCCAGCCGCTCCGGGTCGGCGACGACGTCGTAGCCCGCGATCTTGTCCCCATCGAACTCCACCTTCAGCACGAACAGCAAGCGGCCGCGCGGGGCGACCACGGCGCCGACCGACCCGTCGACGAGCGCGGCCTCCGCGAACCGCGACCGCGCCGCGAAGCCGACGGTCTGCTTCGCCACGATGTGGGCGCCACGTGCCTCCCGCGCCATGCCGGGCCGCAACGCGGCCGCATCCGCCGTG
>DASZUO010000328.1:0-17232 GCA_035547575.1 Amycolatopsis sp.
GAGATCGTGCGTCCGGGCCACGACGCCCCGCACCCCGTCCAGCGGCGCCTCCTGCGTCAACGCGATCGGCGCCGCGCCCGTCAGGCCGGTACGGCACCGCAGGATCGCCCGGTGCAGGGGCTGGTGCACGTTGCCCGAAAACGCGACCAGCAGCTCCCGCTGTGCGCGCGCTCGACGGCGGCCGACCTCGTAGGCGGCGGTGACGGCCGCTATCGCCGCGTGGGCCTCCGGGAGGAAGGCCGAGCCCAGCGGCGTCAGCACGACACGCCGGGTGGTCCGGTCGAACAGCTGCCCGCCGAGGTCACGTTCGAGCCGCTTCACGGCCTCCGTCACCGTCGGCTGCGAAACGTGCAGCCGCTTCGCGGCGAGCCCGAAATGCAGCTCCTCCGCGACAGCGACGAAGGCATCGAGCTCTCGCAGGTCCATCCCACTCCGAGCTTGCCACAAACAGGATACTCTGGCACGGGCCCGTGCCAGGGCAGACTTGCGTCGGCGTGATCCACCGGCCAGCCTTGTCGCCAGCACCGACGAAGGGAAGCACTGATGACTGCGGCTACGCGATTGAGCGACGAGACGGTCGGGACGGTCCGGATCGGCGACCGGGACGTTCGTCGTCTCGGCTTCGGCACGATGCGAATCGCGAGTGCGAAGGACGCCGACGGGAACCGGGACCGGGCGACGGCGATCGCGCTGTGCCGTGGCGTCGCCGAGCAGGGCGTCACGTTCTTCGATACCGCCAACATCTACGGCTACGGCGAGTGTGAGGAGATCATCGCCGAGGCGCTGCATCCCTACGCGCAGGACCTGGTCATCACCACCAAGGCCGGATTCAAGCCGGGCAAGATGTATCCCGGGATGTCGCGCCTGCCCGCGCTGGGCACGCCTGAGCACATCCGGGAGGAGTGCGACAAAAGCCTCGCCCGTCTCCGCTTGGACCACATCGAGCTCTACCAGGTCCACGTGCCCGACCCGGCCGTGCCCTACGCCGAGACCGTTGGCGCGTTCGCCGATCTCCAGCGTGCGGGCAAGGTCAAGCACATCGGGGTCAGCAACGTCGACCTGGAACACCTCGCGATCGCGCGCGGCGTGTGTGCGGTCGTCTCGGTGCAGAACAGCTACAGCCTTGCCAATCGTGCGTCGGAGGACGTGCTGACCGAATGCGAGAAGAGCGGCATCGCGTTCATCCCGCACACGCCCGCCATCCGCAGCGGCTCCCCGGTCGCCGCGGCCGTCGACGAGGTCGCGGCGGAACTGGGCGCGTCCGCACCACAGGTGGCGATCGCCTGGCTGCTCGCACGCTCGCCGGTCATGCTTCCCATCCCCGGTACCCGCCGTCTCGCCCACGCGATAGAGAACGCGCAGGCCGGCAGGGTGGAGCTGACCCCGGCGCAGTTCGCACGCCTCGACAAGGCATCTGGCTCGCTGTGACGACGACCATGGCGTGAGATCGACGCGCGCCGGGGTCTGGCAGTGCCGCGGGCGTCACGACTTCGCCGCGACCTCGGCGCCGTACTCCCGAATCGCGTCCCGGGTGTGCTCGACGTCGTCGCCGGGCGGATCCACCACCAGCCAGGTGACCCCGGCGTCGGCCAGTTCCGCGATGAGGTCCAGCTGCCGCGTCCGGTCCCCGGCCATCTTGTTGATCTGCGCCCACTCGACCTGCACGTCGATGGAACCGGGGTCGCGACCCGCTTCCTCGACACGCCGGTTGAGGTCGGCGATGGCTGTACGCAGCTCGGCGATGTTCTCGATGGCAGGGGTGGAGACCGTCGCGGCCCGCTCCGCTGGGATGATCAACGGCGCCCAGCCCGCGCCGAGGTCGGCCACCCGCTGCCGCACTCGGGCGCTGTTACCTCCCAGCCAAACCGGAGGATGCGGTTGCTGCCGGGGCCGCGGATGCGCCGTCTGCGCCTTGGCGAAGAAGTGCATGCCGGTCTTCGAGTACCCGTCGGTGCCCCAGATTCCCAGTATCGTCTCGAGGGCTTCGTCGAAGAGCCGGGTGCGCTCGGCATGGTCGACACCCAGCGCGGCGAACTCCGAACGCAGGTAACCGGTGCCGACGCCGAACACCACCCGGCCCCCGGACAGCACATCGAGCGTGGCGACCTGCTTGGCGGCCAGGAACGGGCTTCGATACGGGAGCACCATCAGGTAAGGCATCAGTTTGATGCTCGTGGTGGCGGCGGCGCAGAACGCGAGGGCGGTGACGGGGTCCAAGCTGTCGTGGCCGCCCGCGGCCATCCACTTCTGCGAGGGAACCGGGTGTTCGGTGAACGCGAGCGCGTCCAATCCCGCCTCTTCGACGGTACGAGCCACCGCGATGACGTTCTCGGGCTCGAGGAGCGCCCGGTCATAGCCGGCCGCCACGATCGGATACTGGACTGTGAACCGCATCATTGCCTTTCTCGGTGGTGCGGACGGCGCGGCTGGATCAGCCGTGCAGCGGCAAGCCGGCGGTATCGGTCTGCGACACGAGCACTTCACCCGTCGCCGAGGCCGTGACGTACAGCTGCTGCAGGGATGGTCCGCCGAAACACAGGTTGGTGGGCAGGGAGCCCTCGGGAAGCTGAATGCGCTCCACGAGCGCGCCGTCCGGCGAGTAGACCTGCACCGAGTGATCGACCGTCGCCGCGACCCACACGTTGCCCGAGGCGTCCACCGCGATCCCGTCCGGCCATCCCGCGGCCAGGGTGAGGAACTCCTCGACCGCGCCGAACGTCCCGTCGGCGGAGACGGTGCCGCGCGAGAGGTAGTGCGGCGCGCCGGTCACGGCGAGGTACAGCGTCTGGCCGTCGGGGGCGAAGGCCAGTCCGTTGATGAACCGGATGCCCTCGTGCAGCAGCCGGAGGTCGGAACCGTCCCGTGCCACGGAGTAGAGGCGGCCCGGAGGCATGCTGGACGGCTGCGTCGGGTCGGCCTCGCCGCGGGTGTCGGTGAAGTACAGCCGGCCGTCCGGGCCGAAACACAGGTCGTTCGGCGCATCGAGCCCGCGTACCAGATAGTCCACCTGGCCGCGCCGGATGACCTGGATTCCCCCTTCGGCGCCGGGCTTGCCGCCCCACGCGCCGCCGTTCTGTGCGACGTAGATGGTGCCGTCTTCGTCCACCGCGAGGCCGTTGGCGCCGCCGCCCACATCGACCCGCTCGAGCAAGGTGCCGTCGGCATCGAGGTGGAACACGGCGCCTTCGCTGATCGAGCTGATCCACAGGGTGCCGTCTGGCGCCCAGAGCGGGCCTTCGGTGAAACCGAGCCCCTGGGCCAGTGCGGTGAAACTCATCGGTGGCTCCTTCCCCTCACCACTTGTGCAACATGGGTAGTACATCCTGGGCGAATCGCTCCACGCCGCGCAGGCCCTCACCGCGAAGCTCGATGCCCGCGGCCGGGCCCAGCAGCACCAGATCAGTGAAGCGCAGCTGCTCTTTGAGCGCGGCGATGGTGTTGAGCACGGTCTCCGGAGTGCCGATCAGCTCGTTGCCGCGGTAGACATCGCCGGCGGCGATGCCCTCCTGCGCCCCGAGCACGATGTCCTTGTCACCCAGTTCCGCGCGGATGCGCCGGTAGAAGTCCCAGCGATAGACATAATGCTCTTCATTGCGGCGCCAGACCTCCTCCGGGTCCTCGTCGGTCACCGTGATCGACAGCGCGAGCGCGACGCGGTGGTCTGCCGGATCGAACCCGGAATCCTCCAGCACCCGCCAGTAGGCCGCATGGTCCGCCGGATCTCCGCCACCCGCGTACACATTGAGACCGTGCCGTGCCGCGCGCTCGAACGCGGGACGCGCGGTGGCCCCGACCCAGAGCGGCGGATGCGGCTGCTGTAGCGGCGTCGGCTGCACCTGCAGCCGGGTCACGTCGTAGTACTTTCCGTGATGCTCGATGGTCTCGCCGGACCAGCCGCGCCGCAGCAGCTCGATGCCCTCCTCCATCCGCGAAGGTCGCTGCTTCTCCGACACGTTGAAGGTGCGGTACTCCTGCGCCCGGTGGCCGGCGCCGATCCCGACGTCGAGCCGCCCACCGCAGAGGTGGTCGAGCACGGCCGTTTCCTGGGCCAGCTGCAACGGGTTGTGCAAGGGCAACACGTAGATCCACGATCCGATGCGCGCATGCGTGGTGCGCTCGGCGAGCAGCGCGAGGAAGACCGGCATCGACGGCCCGTAGCCGTCATCGGTGAAGAAATGCTCCTGCACCAACAGCGAGTCGAAGCCGAGCCGTTCTGCCTCCGTGAGCAGGAAAAGGTTGTCGTCCCACAGCTGCTTCCACGGCAGCCGGTGTGCGGGCGGGTTGCGGAAGTCAAGCGTGAAGCCAACTTTCACTCGTTCTCACTCCTCGTCGAGTGGGTGGGGAGACCGGTGATCATGAGGCTGCGTTCGAAACATACAACTCTTTCCCACTGCACACAAACTCTCGCCGGTCCACGGTCAGCCCGCGCACGGGGCCGCGCCGAGATCCTTGGCCAGCAGGCGTGCCACGGTGTGGCGATGCACTTCGTCGGGCCCGTCGTACAACCTCGCAGTGGTCGCCCATGAGACTCTCGCCGTGGCCAAGCGTGGGGACGGCGCGCACGACCTCGTAACCAGGCGCGTCGGTCGGCACGATGATGGCGGACACGCGCCGGTGCCGGCCGGCGTCGGGATCGGTGACCGCGAAGATCGTCGTGAACGCGGCGATGTTGGCGCCGGTTGAACCACTTGTGGGCGTTGATGACCCACTCGTCCCCCTCCAGCACCGCCGTCGACCGGATCAGGGTCGGGTCGGACCCGGCGACCTCCGGCTCGGTGAGTCCGACGGACGAACGGATCTCGCCGGCGACCAGCGGTTCGAGCCAGCGCTCACGAAGCTCGGGCGCCGCGTTCTCCAGCAACATCAGTGAGTCCTGCATGGACCAGGTGCCGACCGCCTTCTGCCCGAAGTAGGAACGCCCGATGTCCTCGTTCAGCAGCGCGGTCTCCATGAACGACAGGCCGCCCCCGCCGATCTCCTTCGGGTGGCCCAGCGCCCACAGCCCCTGCTCCTTGGCCTTGACGCGCAGGGCAGCGAGGGCTGCTCGGCCCTCGTCACCTGCCTGCTCCAGGACGGGCTCGGCCGCGATGACCTCGTCGTCGATGAAGGCGCGCATCCGCCGTTTGAGTGTCCCGAAATCCTCCGTCATGCGATCGCACCCGGCTCGCTCCTCGTCCTTCGTCACGCGGCCACGCTGATGTTTTCGGTATTCCGAATCGCGGTTCCAATTTACGATCATGCTCCGACGTGGCCCGGCGCTTGTCAATATCGCGCCGAACCCGGAAGCCGACCCATACTCCGGGAGCATCCGATCCCGTGTCGCGCGGCAGCACACGGCGAGCCGCGGCCATGCGGCGGCCGGACGGCTGTCTACTTCGGACAGTTCTGGCCGTGATCCCCGCGGTCCTCACGGAGTGCGGTGGCGATGGCGTCGGTGAGAATGGCGGAGATTTTTGTCGCCGCTGGGGGCAGTCCGTGCTGGGTGGGGTGGATGAGGGCGTAGGTGACGGGTCTGGGTGTGGTGAGGGCGTCCAGGGGCAGTGGAGTCAGGCCGGAAAGGATGCGGTGGTTGGTGAAGAGGGAGCTGGTGACGAGGATGGCGTCGGTGGTGCGGATGACGTGGGTCAGGAGGTCGTAGTCGTCGATTTCGATGGTGGGCGGTTGGATGCCGAGGGTGGTGATGTCGGTTTCGGTGAGGGTGTCGCGGACGAATGTGGGGGCCACAACGGGGTAGGTGGCGATGGTGTCGCGGGTGGGCGTGGTGCTCTGGAGGGGGTGCTCGTCGCGGGCGAGCAGTTGGAGGCGGGAGGTCGTGGCGATCGGGTGGTAGGTCAGTTCGGGGGAGAGGACGAAGGTGTCGGAGTCGAGCGGGATGCCGCCGATGTAGAAGTCGATTTCGCCGGCTCTGAGCAGGTTCCGGAGGGTGCTGTTGGAGCCGATGCGGATTCGTACGCGCAGGTCGGGGGCGGTGGTGAGCAGGGTGGGGAGCGCGTCGGGCAGGAACGTGAACGCGGTGGCCGGGCCGATGCCGAGGTTGACGGTGATGCCGTGGCCGGCGGCGAGTCCTTTGGCGTCGTCGTCGAGGGCCTGGGCGTGTCGGAGCAGGCGTTCTGCCTGGGAGATGAAGCGGGTGCCGTCGGGGGTGAGCCGGGCGCCGGATTTGCCGCGTTCGAAGAGGGTCAGGCCGTATTCGCGTTCCAGGGACTGGATGCTGCGGGTCAGCGCGGACTGGGAGAGGGGGATCGTGCGGGCGGCGGCGCTGTAGCTTCCGGCGGCGGCGACCGCGACGGCGTGGCGGAGTTTGGACAGCTCGAGCATGGGCGCGGGGTTCCCGGTCTCGGTCAGGTGTTATGCGTTGGTTGCATGGTAGTGGTGTTGAGTTGCATTAGACAAAGAGGCTGAGGTGCGGTTCTGATGGGGGCACGTGGGGTTCGGCGTGGGTCGCCGGGGCCGGGAGGCGAGGAGAGCGATGGAGCATCGTGCGGGCCGGATGAGTCTGGTGTTGTTCTTCAATCCGGTGGGTCGTTTCACGCACAGCTGGCGGCGGCCGGGCAGTGGGGTGGAGGGGTTGCTGGGTCTGGAGATGGTGGCCTACTCGGCGCGGCGGGTGGAGCAGGCGAAGTTCGACGCGATGTTCATCTCGGACAAGGCCTCCTTCGACGACGACCCGGTCAACCCGGACCTCAATCCCTATGAGCCGTTGACGACGCTGGGTGCGCTCAGTGCCCTGACCCGGGATCTCGGGTTGATCGCCACGGTGTCGACCACGTTCACCGAGCCGTACAACACCGCGCGGATGCTGGCGCAGCTGGATTTTCTGTCCCGCGGCCGGATCGGGTGGAACGTGGTGACGTCCTACAGCGGTGCGCAGAACTTCACGGCGGCGATGCCGTCGAAGGCGCAGCGGTATGCGCGGGCGCAGGAGTTTCTCACCCTGACCCAGTTGCTGTGGGACGCGTGGGAGGACGATGCGGTGGTGCTGGACCGGGAGCGTGGGGTGTGGGCCGAGCAGGCCAAGATCCACCATCCCCGGTTCGAGGGCACGCATTTCCGGGTGCGTGACGCGCTCACGATGCCGCGGTCGCCGCAGGGCCGGCCGGTGATCGTGCAGGCGGGGCAGTCCGAGGAGGGTGTCGGGTTCGCCGCGCGCAATGCCGAGGTGGTGTTCGCCGCGCAGAGCGACCTCGAGGGTGCGGTGTCCTTCTACGCCAAGCTGCACCGTCGGGTGGCCGAGTGCGGGCGTGCTCCCGACGCGGTGCGGGTGCTGCCGGGCCTGATCCCGATCGTGGGGGAGAGCATGGCGGAGGCCGAGGAGATCGCGGAGTCGCTGGCCGACCTGATCACGGTGGAGGGCGGTCTGGCCGACCTCAGCTTCCAGTTGGTGGGCGCGGACCTCACCGGTCTGGACCTCGACGAGCCGATCCCGCCCGAGCGGTTGCCCTCACTGGAGGAGGCCGCGGCCAGCACGATGCTCAACGCCAGCCGGTATCCCAACATCCACCGGATCATCACCACCGAGCAGCCCACGCTGCGCCAGCTGATCCGCACCCGCACCAAGTCGGCGAGCCACCAGCTGGTGCGGGGCACCGCGAGCAGCATCGCCGACGAGATGCAGAAGTGGTACGACCACCGGGCCTGTGACGGGTTCACGATCACCCCGCCCTACATGCCCGAAGGGCTGGACCGTATCTGCGACCTGCTCGTCCCCGAACTCCAGGACCGCGGCATCTTCCGAACCCACTACGACGGGCACACCCTGCGCGACACCCTCGGACTCCCTGCCCTGACCACACGAATCGGTTGAGGCCCGGTCAGCGGGTCGTCGTCACGACGATCCGCTGACCGTCGCCGTTCCGCTGTCGAGGGCATCCACGTCGCCCTGGACGCTCGCGTTGCCGGCGTTGCGCGAACGAGCGACGACGAATATGACGATCGCACTGATCAGGCACGCGACGGCGGCCAGGATGGCCACCGAGATGACGTTGTTCCCGGAGGCGACGAAGAGGGACGTGAACGCCACCGGGGCGATCCCCGCGCCGAGCAACGAAGCCAGCTGGTAGCCCGCCGACGATCCGGTGTACCGCGTGCCGACAGGGAAGAGGTCGGCGACGAAGGCGGCCAGCGGCCCGTAAACCGTGGCGTGGACGGTCTTGTTCAGAAACAGCGCGACGACCAGGAGCGTCCAGTTGTGGGAGGAGAGGGCGAGGAAGAACGGGTAGATCCCCACCGCGAACGCGACATACCCGAACATCATCAACCGTCCGCGTCCCACGATGTCCGACAGGTAGCCCATGCCGACCGCCACGAAGATCTGGAAGATCGACGCCGCCGACCAGGCGAGCAAGGCGCCGCTTTTGTCGAAGCCGGAACTGACCGCGTAGTTCAACGCGAACGTCTCCATCATGCCGGCCAGCGCGAAGTTGCCGAACAGCGCGCCTATCGCCACCAGCACAGGCTTCGGACGGCGGAGCAGGGTGGCCAGCGGCCCGGTTCGCACGCCGGCTCCGGCCTCCTCGCGCTGCTCCGCGTCGACGAACTCCGGCGACTCGTTCACGCCGCTGCGCACCCACAAGCTGATGGCGAGCAGGACGACGGACAGCAGGAACGGGATCCGCCACCCCCAGGACTGGAACTCCGCCTCGGGGAGTGCGGCGAACAGGCCGAGCATGAGCGAGCCGAGCGCGATCCCGGTGGGCGCGCCCGCCTGGGTGAAGGACGCGGCGAGCCCGCGGCGTCTCGTGGTGGCGTGCTCGTAGGCCAGGACGGCCGCGCCGCCCCACTCGCCACCGACGGCGACTCCCTGGAGCAGCCGGAACAGCACGAGGAGGACCACGCTCCAGGAGCCGATCACCGACGGCGGCGGCACCAGGCCGATCGCGGTGGAGGCGGTTCCCATCAGCACCATCGTGACGACGAGCATCTTCTTGCGGCCCAGCCGGTCGCCGAAGTGACCGAAGAGCAGCCCACCGACCGGGCGGGCGAGGTAGCCGACGGTGAACGTACCGAACGCGGCGATCGTCGCAGCCGCTGGGGACATCTTCGCGAAGAACACCGGCCCGAAAACGAGTGCGGCCGTCTGCGCGTAGAGCAGGAAGTCGTAGAACTCGATGGTGGAGCCGAGGAACGCCGAGATCACGGCGCGCACGGGCTGTCGGGCACCGCCGGGCGGGGTGTCTTCGGTGGAGCGAAACGTGTTCGCTGACGCCGGTTTCCTCGGGATCACGTGTTGTCGTCCTTTCGGGTACTCAACGAGTCGCGCGAGTACAGTATCCTATAAATTGGCGCGATAACAGTCAATCTCATGTACCAGGAAGTATTGGCTCCAAATATAGGATCCTGTAATAGCACAACGAGAGGGCCGGTGTCGTGCCCGATGGCGGCCGCTTCCACAAAGGACTCGCCGAGGAGACTGTTGTCGGACCCCGGGGTGCGCCGCCGGGTTGGCGCGCGGCGACAGCTCAGGGCCTGGCGCGCATCGTCCGAGGTCGAGCGCACGCGTAGCGGCCCGAGCGCCAGTTTGCGACTCGGGCTGAGCAATATATTATTGCTTGACTTCTGTAGACGACCGCTCGTAGTGTACTATCACTCGAACATGGCCGAGCGCAGAGCAGCGCCCGGTCTGCTGGGCGCCAGAGCTGCCTCGACGTCGTGGCTGTCGTCGGGCGGCGCGCGCTGAAGGACCGAAGGAAGTGCATCCCTTATGGCGGACCAGAGTCTCATCTCCTCTCCCACGCAGGCCGTGACCGACTGGCTCGCCGATTTCGAGCGAGCCTTGGCAGCCAGGGACCGGGATCTGTTCCGTGAGCTGTTCCTGGACGAGTCGTACTGGCGTGACCTGGTCGCCTTCACCTGGAACCTCCGGCAGGCCCACGGCCGCGACGAGATCGAACGGGTTCTCTGGTCCGTCGTCGACGAGGTCCGCCCCAAGGGCTTCCAGCTCTCCGCGGACCGGCCCGCCCCCGCGCCGGTCCCGGACAGTGACCCGCCGATGGTCGAGGCGTTCTTCGTCTTCGAAACGGCGGCGGGCAACGGTTCCGGTCTGCTACTGGCGGTCCCGGACGAGACGGCGCGAACGGGCCTGCGCGCGTTCACCATCCTCACGGAACTGAAGGGGCTCAACGGGGTCGAGCCCCGGTGGC
This sequence comes from Amycolatopsis sp., assembly GCA_035547575.1. Taxonomy (GTDB): domain Bacteria; phylum Actinomycetota; class Actinomycetes; order Mycobacteriales; family Pseudonocardiaceae; genus Amycolatopsis_E. Next base: position 10,140 of record DASZUO010000328.1, read on the forward strand.
CCAAGCACGGGCGGTTCGAGGAGAACCACGACGGCAAGACCTGGGTCGAATACCGCAAGGAGCGCCAGGCCTACGAACACCGCGATCCCGAGGTGCTCATCGCCGGCGGCGGGCAGCACGGCGTGATGGTCGCCGCCCAGCTGGACCGGCTCGGCGTCGACGCCCTCATCGTGGACAAGCAGGAAAGGGTCGGCGACGCGTGGCGGACCCGGTACGCGTCGCTTGTGCTCCATCAGCCGTACGGGATGCTGCATTTCGCGCACATGCCTTTCCCGGCGAGCTTCCCGGAGTACATCCCCAAGGACAAGGTGGCCAGCTGGTTCGAGACCTACGTCGCGAACTTCGACCTCAACTTCTGGACCTCCACCGAGTTCCTCGGTGGTGACTACGACAGCGACAAGGGGCGCTGGAACGCCCGGATCCGGCAGGCGGACGGCACGGTCCGGACCATGCACCCCAAGCACGTCGTCCTGGCCACCGGAGGCAACGAGATCCCGAACCACCCCGACCTGCCCGGCCTCGACGACTTCGGTGGCGAGATCATCCACTCCACCAAGTTCCGCTCCGGCGCGAAGTTCGCGGGCAAGAAGGCCGTCATCGTCGGGGCCGGCACGAGCGCCCACGACATCGCCGAAGACCTGGTCAGGCACGGCGCGCAGGTCACGATGACGCAGCGGAACCCGATCATCGTCGTCGACCAGGACACGGCCAACCTCTCCTACGGCGACTACAACGGCACCGAAGTCCCGACGGAGATCATCGACCAGCGATACCTGGCGGGCCTGATCTACCCGCTGATGGCACGCAACTTCATCTCGATCACGGAGTTCGGCGACGAGCAGGATCGTGAGCTGCACGAAAGCCTGCGCGCCGTGGGATTCCGGCTCGGCACCGAGCCGGACGGCACCGGGTGGTTCATGCGGTACTTCCGCACCGGCGGCGGCTACTACATCAACGTCGGCGGATCCCAGCTCATCGCGAACGGGGATGTCCGGCTGCTGCACCACAAGGACATCGACCGGTTCGTCGGCAACGGCGTCCGGGTCGCGGACGGGTCGGTGATCGAGGCGGACCTCGTCGTGCTCGCGACCGGCTTCAAGAACCAGAAGTACGGTATCGCCAAGTACTTCGGCGAGGACGTCGCCGAGTCCGTCGGCGAGGTCTGGGGCTTCGACGACGGCGGCGAGATCCGCAACGCCTGGAAGCCGACGGCGCAGCCGGGCCTGTGGGTGATGGTGGGCGGCTTCCCGCAGGCCAGGTGGTACTCCCCGCTGGTCGCTCTGCAGATCGTGGCGGAGATGAACGGAGTCGTGCCGGATTCGTTCAAGCAGGCGGGGCACCCGAGCAGGACCCCGACCGCGTCACCGGCCCAGGGATAGCGGCACGGCGCTTCGGGGCGGCCAGATGTCCACTGTGGAGAGCAAGGAGACAATGATGCGGATAGGCACGATGCGGGTGGACCCGATCATCGACGGTGAGATCCTGAGTGAGCCGGCGATGCTGTATCCCTCGGTCGACCCCCGTGAGTTCGAGCCGTACCGAGGACTGCTCGATCCGATCACCGGCTCGTTCGTGCAGACCCTCGGCGGGTACCTCGTCCGCACGGGCGACCGCGTCGTGCTGGTGGACGCCGGCATCGGCTCGAAAGCGGTCTACCCGTTCACCGGCGGTGGACTCCGATCTTCGTTGCTGGCACTGGGTGTCCGGCCGGAGGACATCACCGACGTCCTCTTCACCCACCTGCACATCGACCACATCGGCTGGGTCACCCAGAACGGCCGCCCGTTCTTTCCCAACGCAGCACTGCGCTGCGACAAGCGCGACTGGGACTTCTTCGTCACGTCAGGACGCGAGACCGAAGAATGGGAACTCGCGATGTCGCATCCGGATGAGGACCCGGCGCCGATCCGGTTCGGGCCCGTCGCGGCCGAGATGGAGTTCTGGAGCGGCGGAGCGGAGGTGCTGCCCGGCATCGAGGCGCTCGACGCCGCCGGGCACACACCTGGCACGACGGTCTTCCTGCTGTCGTCGGGAGACGAGCGGGGCGCGCTGCTCGGCGACCTCGCCCACACACAGCCGGAACTGCTCAACGGCTGGGAGTTCATGGTGCACGCCGACCCGGCGGAGGCCGTCCGCTCGATCACGAAGTTCCGCGATTGGCTTGCCGCGGAACGGATTCCCTGTGCCGCCGCGCACTTTCCCGGCATGCGCTGGGGCCAGGTGACCCGGACCGAGTCCGGGCACGAATGGGTGGATCTGGCTGACCAGGCCTGACCCACGATCACGACCGGTCTGGTCAAGGTCGTGCAGAGTGCGCCGTGAGAACCGGGCAGACATTCTAGATTGATGACATGCTCCGCTGGACCGCAGGCGTTGGAGGTTGCGGAGCGATCGGGAGGTTGCGAGTCATGCGGGATGCGGATGCGCCGGACGTCGTGGTGATCGGAGCCGGCGGAGCCGGTCTCGCGGCCGCGGTGGCCGCCGCCGACGAGGGCGCGCGAGTGCTGGTGTTCGAGTCCGAAGGTGAGCCGGGCGGGTCCACCCGGCTCTCGGCGGGCATGTTCACGGCGGGCGGCACCAGCGTCCAGGCGGCGCTCGGCGTCGAGGACAGTCCCGAGCGGCTCTTCCAGCACTACATGGACCTCAACCGGTGGGGACTGCGACCGGGCGTGGTGCGAGCCTTCTGCGACGAAGCCGCGCCGACGCTGGAGTGGCTGCTCGGGCTCGGCCTGGAGGTGCCCGCGACCTTCTCCGCGAACGCCAATCAGCCGGGCCTCGGCCAAGGCGGCGTCGGCGACGTGTGGCGCGCCCACACGCCACGGGATCAGGGCTACGGCCTGATCGACATCCTCGACAAGCAGCGCCGCAAGCGCGGCGCCGAACTGGTACTGCACACCCGGGTCGAGCGGCTCATCGCGGGTGGCGGTCAGGTCACGGGCGTGATCGCGGACGGCATCGAGGTCGAGACCGGCGCGGTCGTCATCGCGGCCGGCGGGCACAGCCACGACGAGGCACTGCTCGAGAAGTACTACCCGCGTGCGCTCGAGGCGGGAGACTCGCTGTTCGCCGTCGCCGCGCCGGGCAGCCGCGGGGACCACATCCGGCTGGGCGACCAGGTCCACGCGGCGGTCGCCGGCGCAGGGCAGGGCCTGCTCCTGCTGACGGCCTACTTCCAGCGCCATCACCACTGGCAGGCGGGGTTTCCCCCGAAGTCCCGTGTCTACGTCGATCGCGCGGGTCGCCGCTTCGTCAACGAAGACGTGTCGTACGCGGTGTCGACCGGCATCTTCGACCAGCACGGCGGCTGGGCGTGGTCGATCTTCGACGAGACGGCCCGCAAGTCGCTGCCGCCCGGCTACATGGACTGGGATCCCGGCGTGATCCTGCGGGAGGCCGAAGCGGGCAGGACGCATCGTGCCGACTCGCTCGAGGCGCTCGCCCGGCAGATCGACGTCCCGGCGGAAACTCTGAAGTTCACCGTCGACGAGTGGAACCGGCACCTGCCACAGGGCAAGCCCGACACGGAGTTCATGAGACACGTCTCGCTCGCCGACAAGGGCTTCACCGACCCGCTCGACGCGATTTCCGAACCCCCCTTCTACGCTGTCCGGATGCTTCCGGGGGAGCTCGTGTGCACGCACGCCGGGCTCGAAATCACCGGCTCGGCCCAGGTCGTCGACCGTGGCGGCCGCCGGATCGCCGGTCTCTTCGCGGCCGGCGAGTCCGGCGGCGGCATCCTCGGCGAGAACTACGTCGGCGCGGGCAACGCGGTCGCGAACGCGGTGACAATGGGCAGGGTCGCCGGCATCAACGCGGCGCGCTTCGCGCGTGGCCACTGAACTCCGACGAGCGGCTGGACGCCCAACAGTAGACATTGTACGGTGAATAATCGATTAAGTTTATTGGAGTCGTTTGAGATGGCAGCGGCCGCGCGAAGTGGTGATCTCCCGAGCACCGAGGACAGGCTCGCTGTCCTGGACCTCTACGCCCGCCAGTCCCATGCCATCGACGGTGGCGACGCGGCCGGATGGGCGGCGACCTTCACGCCCGGCGGCTCGTTCGAGTCCCCGACGTACCGGTTGGTCGCGACCGGCACCGCCGAACTCACCGCGTTCGCGGCCGACTCCAACAGCGCGGCACTGGCCCGTGGCGAGCAGCTTCGCCACTGGATCAGCGCGGTCGTGCTCTCCCACGCGGGTGAGGACGCGCTGGCGGCGCAGGCGTATCTGCTGATCATCGCCACGTCGAGTGCGGGCTCGCGCATCGATCGGAGCGTGCGGCTCGTCGACGACCTGCGGCGGGTCGACGGCGAGTGGCTGGTCACGCGCCGGAAGGTGCTTCGCGATGGCTGACCGGGACCCGCGAGCGAAGTCGGCGAAGTCATTGAACAGCAAGGGTGTCGAGCCTGGCTCGACGTTGACGAGGAGCTAGGGCGGACATGAGGATCGTGACGGTCGTGGCGGACGGGCAGGAGCGCATCGGCGCCCTGCGAGGTGACAAGGTCGCCGAACTGATCGGCCTTCCCGCGGGGGTGAAGGACGTGAAAGGGCTACTGGCGGCGGTCTCGCCGGAGGCCCTGTCTTCGGTCGCCTCTTCGGAGACCGCGGTGTGGGCGCTGGATCAGGTGGAGCTGCGGCCCCCGGTGCCCAACCCGGGCAAGATCATCTGCGTCGGGGTCAACTACCGGGCGCATCGCGAGGAGACCAAGCATGCCGCGATCGAGTGGCCGACGATCTTCACCCGCTTCGCGGACACCCAGATCGCCGACGGGGAACCCGCCCGGCGGCCACGGGCGACCAGTCGCTTCGACTACGAAGGCGAACTGGCGGTGGTGCTCGGTCGGACCGCTCACCACGTCGGCAAGGACGCGGCCTGGAGTCACATCGCCGGGGTCTCCCTCTACAACGACTTCAGCGTGCGCGACTGGCAGAAGCACTCGACGCAGTGGACTCCCGGCAAGAACTTCCCCGGCACCGGGGCTTTCGGCCCCGCACTGGTCACGCTTGACGAACTGCCCGACCTGTCCGAACCCGCGAAGGTCACCCTGACGACACGGGTCAACGGGGAGACGCGGCAGAACGCGACTCTGGCGGACCTGATCTTCGACATTCCGAGCCTGATCGAGTACATCAGCGGCTTCACCGCGCTCTCCCCAGGCGACGTCATCGTCACCGGGACCCCTGGCGGTGTCGGCCAGTTCATGGACCCCCCGAGCTTCCTCGAAGACGGCGACCGGGTCGAGGTCGAGGTTTCCGGCGTTGGGGTGTTGCGCAACGCGGTCGTCGACGAGCCGGGCAGGGACGTGTCCTGATGGCACTGCACGGACTGAGCTACGTGGTGATGGGCGTACCCGATGCCGCCACGGTCGCCGGCTTCTATGCGGATTTCGGCCTCGACGAGGTCGGCCCCGGCCGGTTCGCGACCGTGGACGGTGGTGAACAACTCCGGATCGTCCCGGCCGCATGGCGGCACGTCGTCGAGGTCGGGGTCGCGGCTGACGATCCCGACGATCTCGGGCGCATCCGCTCCCGGCTCGCCGCACTGGACATCGCCTGTGAGGACACCGATCCGCAGTCCGTCACCGCGTACGAAGAGGGCACCGGGATCCGGGTCCGGGTGCTCGTGGCACCCCGGATCACCCAGGAACCCGCCGTCCTCCCGGCCTACAACCTGCCGGGACAGATCAACCGCGACACCGCACGCTCCGAGGCGGTACTCCGGACGGATCCGGTGCGGCCGCGCAAGCTCGGCCATGTCGTGATCGGTTCGGTCGACCAGAAGCAGAGCCAGCGGTTCTTCGTCGAGGGCCTCGGCTTCAAGGTGAGCGACGAGGTGGTGGGCCGGGCGGCGTTCCTGCGGTGCTCGACCGACCACCACAACATCCTGGTCCAGAACTCTCCGGCCCGCTTCCTGCACCACACCTCCTGGCAGGTCGAGGACGTCGACGAGGTCGGCCGCGGTGCCACGTCCATGCTGGCGGCCGATCCGGGGCGTCATGTCTGGGGACTGGGCAGGCACCACATCGGCTCGAACTTCTTCTGGTATCTGCGCGATCCGGGCGGCAACTTCGCCGAGTACTACTCGGATCTCGACTGCATCGTCGAGGACCAGCTGTGGGATCCGAGGGTGTTCGACGCGTGGGATCCGGCCAGTCCCAACGGCCGCCTTGGCCTCTACAACTGGGGTCCGCCGCCGCCGCCGTCCTTTCTCAAGCCGGACGACCTGGCCGAACTGATGGCCGAAAGCCACTAGCGTCGCGTAACGCCGAATTCGCGCCGCGGCGCGGGCGCCGGCATTTCGAGGCCTACGCCCCCGTCGACGGCGGTTTCCTCGCGATGTGAAAGGAAAAGACCATGAACAATGCGGCACCGACCCAGTGGCATTTCTCCGGTACGTCCGCGGTCGTGACGGGAGGCGGATCGGGCATCGGAGCGTCGATCGCCCGGGTACTCGCCCGAAGCGGCGTCTCCGTCGTGATCGCTGATCTGTCGGCCGACTCGGCGAAGACCGTCGCCGACGAAATCCGGGCCGGCGGCGGTGAGGCCACGCCGTTCGAGATGGACGTGTCCGATCCGGATCAGAGCGCGGCCGCGGTGGACCACGCCGTGACGACCTACGGTGGGCTCAACTACGCCGTCAACAACGTCGGCGTCAGCTCGACGGGTAAACCGGTCGGGGAGATCGATCTGGCCGAGTGGCGCCGGGAGATCGACATCAGCCTGCACGGTGTGCTGTACGGGCTCAGGTTCCAGATTCCGGCGCTGCTGCGATCGGGCGGCGGCGCCATCGTCAACGTGTCCTCGATCGCCGGAGTCTGGGGCACCTACCGGAATGCCTCCTACGTCACCGCGAAGCACGCCATCGTCGGGCTCACCAAGGCCGCCGCGCTGGACTACGCCGCGAGCGGCATCCGCGTGAACGCGATCGGTCCGGGCTACATCGACACCCCGATGGTGCGGCGCATCGGCGACGAACGCACCCAGGCACTCGCCGCCAAGCACCCGGTCGGCCGCCTGGGACAGCCCGAAGAGGTGGCGAGCCTCGCGGCCTTCCTGCTTTCCGACGCGGCCAGCTTCCTCACCGGCGGCATGCA
>DASZUO010000329.1:0-8815 GCA_035547575.1 Amycolatopsis sp.
GCCGCTGTTCCTGCGGCGCCCAGTCGTGAAAACCCCCGCCCTCGCGGGGACGAAGGAGTGACCTTGCGTACGAGACTCTTCGCGGTGGCCGGTTCGGCCGCGCTACTGACGCTTGCCGCGTGTTCGTCGGGAGGTGACCAGCAGGCGTCGAACGCCGGGGGCGGCGGCGGCCCGATCACGGTTGCCGCGTCGGACACCACGTGCCAGGTCTCCACCACGAAGGCGAACGCGGGCAACGTGACGTTCGAGGTGACGAACAAGGGCACCAAGGTCACCGAGTTCTACCTCTACGCCGAGGGCGACCGGATCATCGGCGAGGTCGAGAACATCGCGCCCGGCCTCACCCGGAAGCTGACCGTGCAGGTCCCGAACGCGGGCAACTACCAGACCGCCTGCAAGCCGGGCATGGCCGGCGACGGCATCCGCGGCGCCTTCGTCGTGAGCGGCGGCGCGCCGGCGCCGACGGACGCGAACACGCAGCTCGCCGACGCCACCAAGAGCTACGCGAGCTATGTCGCCACCCAGACCGCCGCGCTCCAGACCGAGACGCAGAAGTTCGCCGACTTGGTCAAGGCCGGCAACGTGGCCGCCGCGAAGGCCCAGTACGCGCCGACGCGCGTCTACTACGAGCGCATCGAGCCGGTCGCGGAGAAGTTCGGCGACCTGGACCCGGCGATCGACGTGCGCGAGGCGGACCTCGAGCAAGGCCAGCAGTTCACCGGGTTCCACCGGCTGGAGAAGGACCTGTGGGTCAGCGGGCTGCAGCCCGACAGCGGCCAGATCGCCGACAAGCTCGTCGCCGACGTGAACCAGCTGGTGACGCAGAGCGCGACGCTGCAGCTGAACGCGCTCGACCTGGCCAACGGTGCCAAGGAACTGCTCGACGAGGTCGCCACCGGCAAGATCACCGGCGAGGAGGAGACCTTCTCGCACACCGACCTGTGGGACTTCCAGGCCAATGTGGACGGTTCGAAGGGTGCGATCACGGCCCTGCGTCCCGCACTGCAGGAGCGCGACCCGCAGCTGGTGTCCACTGTGGACACGCAGTTCGCGAACGTGCAGCAGCTGCTGGACCAGACCCGCGCCGGTGACGGGTTCAAGTACTACAACGAGCTGTCGCAGGATCAGATCAAGCAGTTCGCCTCGGCCGTGGACGCGCTGGGCGAGCCGCTGAGCAAGGTTTCGGAGGTCGTCGCGCAGTGACTGAGGTATCCCGGCGCCGGGTGTTCGGCATCGCAGGAGCCGGCGTCGCGCTCGTCGGTGCGGGCGCCGCCGGCGCCGGGATCGACCGCGCGGTCGGCACACACACGGCACAGGCCGCGACGGACGTCGTGCCGTTCCACGGCATCAACCAGGCGGGGATCGTCACGCCGACGCAGGAGCATCTGCACTTCGCGTCGCTGGATGTGACGACCAAGGACCGCGCGCAACTGGTCGAGCTGCTCAAGACATGGACCGAAGCCGCGCGCAGGATGACCGCGGGACGCCAGGTCGGCACCACCGGCGCCGTCGACGGTCCGGTCGCCGCGCCACCCGACGACACCGGGGAGGCGCTGGATCTGCCCGCGTCGGCACTGACGCTGACGATCGGGTTCGGCCCGTCGTTGTTCGACGACCGGTTCGGGTTGGCGGGCAGGCGTCCGGCCGGGCTCGTCGAGTTGCCGCCGTTCCCGCAGGACGCCCTCGACCCGGCGCGCAGCGGAGGCGATCTGTGCATCCAGGCGTGTGCGAACGACCCACAGGTCGCCGTGCACGCCGTACGGAACCTGGTGCGGCTCGGCTTCGGCACGACCGAGGTGCGCTGGTCCCAGCTCGGGTTCGGGCGCAGCGCGTCGACGTCGGTTTCGCAGGTCACACCACGGAACCTGTTCGGCTTCAAGGACGGCACGAACAACCTCAAGGCCGAGGACGCGGCGTCGCTCGACCAGCACGTGTGGGTCGGCAAGGACACCGACCAGCCGTGGCTGGCCGGCGGGTCCTTCCTGGTGGCGAGGCGCATCCGGATGCACATCGAGACCTGGGACCGGACGTCGCTGGACGAGCAGCAGAAGATCATCGGGCGCACCAAGGGCACCGGCGCCCCGCTGGGGCAGGCCGCCGAGTTCGACCCGGTGGACCTGCACGTACACGGCGAGGGCGGCGAGTTCGCGATTCCCGAGGACGCGCACATCCGGCTGGCCGCGGCGGAGTCGTTGAACGGGGTGAAGATCCTGCGCCGCGGCTACAACTTCGTGGACGGGTCGGACGGCATCGGGCACCTGGAGGCCGGACTGTTCTTCCTCGCCTTCAACCGCGACCCGCGCACGCAGTACATCCCGATGCAGCGCGCGCTGTCCAGTCATGACGCGATGATGGAGTACGTCCAACACACCGGTTCGGCGCTGTTCGCGGTGCCGCCAGGGGTTTCGGAGACGGGCTACTGGGGCGACACGCTGTTCGGCCAGTAGGCGCGCCAGCCGCTCGCTTCCAGTGTCGTCGGATCCACGCCGGCGGCGCGCGCGTTGTCCTCCGCGGCACGCACCTGGGCCGCGAACCGCTTCGCCACCGCGCGCAGCTCACCCTCGGGGTCGATGCCCGCGCGGCGGGCCGTGGCCGCCACCCGGAACAGCTGCGCCGCCGCGTCCGACCCGGACGGGAACAGATCCAGCGGGATACCGGCGCGTCCGCTGCGCTGGCCGAGCTTGCCGGCCAGGGCCGCGGCCGGCTGACCGAGCGCGACACCGTCCACAATGGATTGGCGGCGCTTCTCGGTCTGCTTGAGCTCCTCCCACCTCAGTTCCTGGTGCTCGGCGGTGCGCACCTGATCCCCCTCCGCGAAAACGTGCGGATGCCTGCCCACCAGCTTGGTCACGAGCTCGTCCGCGACGTCGTCGATGTCGAACGGATCGGCGGCGTCCTCGGCCGCCAGCCGGGCGTGGAAGAGCACCTGCAACAGCACGTCGCCCAGTTCCTCGCGCAACGCCGCGCGGTCGCCGTCCTCGATGGCTTCCAGCAGTTCGTAGGTCTCCTCGACCAGGTACTGCCGCAGCGACTCGTGCGTCTGCTTCGCGTCCCACGGGCAGCCGCCGGGCGAGCGCAGCCGGTCCATCACCTGCGCCGCCTCGACCAGCCGCACACCCGCGGGCCGGCCGATCACCCGAGCACCGGGCAGCGCCCTGACCGCCGGATCGTCCGCCGAGGACGCGAACAGCACGAACGGCCCGTCCTCCTCGGTGAGCACCGACGGCGCCGGTTTCGCGCCGAGCAGGTCGAGCACGTCCTCGGCCAGGCCGCTCCCATAGACGGCGCGCGCTGCGCGCAGGTACGGGAAAGCGGCAGGCGGCACACCCACCCCGGGATGGGTCAACAGGACGACCGTGGCGGTCAAGGCTGGGGGATTCCCTTCACCGGAAGTACGAGGCCGGTGGTCTCACCCTCGTTCGCCACGAGCGTCAGACCGGCCGGGTCCCATACACCGTAGCGCGGGTTCACCTTCAGTCCCGCCTGGTCCACGTACGTCTGCAGGAGCCGGAGCCCGATCGCGGCCAGCTGCTGCGGGGTGGGCTCGCTCGTCTGGTCGACCGACTGCGGCGTGGTGAGGTCACGCGCCCGCACGATCGCGATGATCCATCCGGGCTGCTGCTCGCTCGGCTCGAACGCGACGACCGTGCCGGGCTGCACCCCGAACAGTGCCGTGCCCGCGAGCGCCGGCGCCTGCGTGGCGGGCACCTTCTCGCCAGTACCGGTCTCGTGGCCCGCTGCCGCGTCCTCCCGGATGACCCGTGCGGCCGCCGCGGGGTCGGCCGCCATCTGCTCGGCCTCCGCGAACGCCTTCTCCCGCATGCTGACCGGCGCCGCGCCACCGTCGTCGGACAGGACCGAGGTGTAGTCGAAGGTGACGCTCAACTTGTCGAAGTACTGGCTGCCCAGCGACTGCAGCAGCAGCAGGTCGTTGATGACCTCGCGGGGATCGCGGACGCGGTAGACGATCTGCTGCGCCAGCTGCGAGGGGTCGGTGGTCGCCGTGGAGACCGGGGCGGCGAACGGGTTCTGCGCCATGAGCTGCTCGATCTGCTGGGGGTCGACCCGGACGCCGTCCAGCTCGGCGGTCTGCGTGACCGTCTGGTGCACGATGAGCTGCCGCACGATCTCCCGGCCGAGCTGGTCCAGCTTGTGCTGCCGAGCCATGTCCTGGGCGGCGGGCTGGTCCTGGACGGCCTTGTCGATCAGGCCCTGCACCTGGTCGATCGACACGGTGCGGCCACCGAGGTAGAACGCGGTGCCCACCTGGCTCGGGCCGGACCCGCACCCGGCAAGCAACAGGCACGCGGCAAGAACGGCGACCAGTGCACGAGGACGACCCATGATCCGCATCACACGCGTACCCTCTCACAGCCGAGCCCGCGCCGGGACCCCGCACCACCAAGGAAACGTCTAACCAACCGGTGCCGGGGCCTTCGTCAGGTTGTGCAGGAGCTTCGTGCACCACTCCAGCAGTGCCTCGTCGCGCAGGGGTGGGGCGCCGATGCGCCCGCCGGCCGGGCCTTCGGTCGGCTTGGGGACGGCGACCGTGCTGGTGACCGCTTTGAAGGTGGCCTTCGGGTAGAGACGCTTGAGCCGCACCATCTTCGAGTCCGGTAGCGGCAGGGGCGCGAAGCGGATCGTGTTGCCCTGTATCGAGACTTCGGTGACGCCGGCCTCGCGGCACGCGTGCCGGAACGCCGCCACCGCCAGCAGCCGCCGCACCGGCGCGGGCGGCTGGCCGTACCGGTCGATGAGCTCCTCCTCGACCGCTGCCAGCGCGGGTCCGTCCGGCGCGGCCGCGATCTTGCGGTACGCCTCCAGCCGCAGCCGCTCGCCGGGCACGTAGTCGTGCGGAATGTGCGCGTCGATCGGCAGGTCCACCCGCACCTCGCGCAGTTCCTCCTCCTCGACCGGCTCGGCGCCCGCGCTACGGCGGAAAACGTCGACGGCCTCGCCGACCAGCCGCACGTACAGGTCGAACCCGACGCCCGCGATGTGCCCGGACTGCTCCGCGCCAAGGATGTTCCCGGCGCCGCGGATCTCCAGGTCCTTCATCGCGACCGCCATGCCCGCACCCAGCTCGGTGTTCTGCGCGATCGTCGCGAGCCGGTCGTGCGCGGTCTCGGTCAACGGCGACTCCGGCGGGTACAGGAAGTACGCGTACCCGCGCTCGCGCCCACGCCCGACCCGGCCGCGCAACTGGTGCAACTGCGCGAGCCCGAGCAGGTCGCCGCGCTCGACGATCAAGGTGTTCGCGTTGGAGATGTCGAGCCCGGTCTCGACGATCGTCGTGCACACGAGCACGTCGTACTCGCGCTCCCAGAACCCCTGGATGATCTTCTCGAGCTTCTCCTCGTTCATCTGCCCGTGCGCGGTCACCACCCGCGCCTCCGGCACCAGCTCACGAATCCGCCGCGCCGCCTTCTCGATCGACGACACCCGGTTGTGCACGTAGAAGACCTGCCCGTCACGCAGCAGCTCACGCCGGATCGCGGCGCCGACCTGCTTGTCGTCGTAGCCGCCGACGTAGGTGAGAATCGGGTGCCGGTCCTCGGGCGGGGTCAGGATCGTGGACATCTCGCGGATCCCGGCCAGCGACATCTCCAGCGTCCGCGGGATCGGCGTCGCGGACATGGTCAGCACGTCGACGTGCGTGCGCAGCGCCTTGATGTGCTCCTTGTGCTCGACCCCGAACCGCTGCTCCTCGTCGACGATGACCAGCCCGAGGTCCTTGTACCGGACGCCGGTCTGCAGCAGCCGGTGCGTGCCGATCACGACGTCGACCGCGCCGTCGGCCAGCCCGGCCAGCACACCGTCCACTTCGGACTTGGCAGTGAACCGGGACAGGCCCTTGATGGTCACCGGGAACGAGTGCATCCGCTCGCCGAACGTGTTCAGGTGCTGCTGCGCCAGCAGCGTGGTCGGCACGAGCACCGCCACCTGCTTGCCGTCCTGCACCGCCTTGAACGCGGCGCGCACCGCGATCTCGGTCTTGCCGTACCCGACGTCACCGCAGATGACACGGTCCATCGGCACGCCGCGTTGCATGTCGCCCTTGACCTCGTCGATCGCGGCGAGCTGGTCGGCGGTCTCGGTGAACGGGAACGCGTCCTCCAGTTCGCGCTGCCACGGCGTGTCCGCGCCGAACGCATGCCCCGGTGCGGCCTGCCTGGCGGCGTAGAGCTGCACCAGCTCGGCCGCGATCTCCTTGACCGCCTTCTTGGCCTTGGCCTTGGTGTTCTTCCAGTCCGAGCCGCCGAGCTTGTTCAGCGTCGGCAGTTCGCCGCCGACGTACCGCGACACCTCGTCGAGCTGGTCGGTCGGCACGAACAGCCGGTCACCGGGGTGGCCGCGCTTGGACGACGCGTACTCCAGTACGAGGTACTCGCGCGTGGCGCCCGCGATCGTGCGCTGCACCATCTCCACGAACCGGCCGATGCCGTGCTGGTCGTGCACGACGTAGTCGCCCGGCTTCAGCGCGAGCGGATCCACCGCGTTGCGGCGCCGGGACGGCATCTTCGTGCCGAGGTCCCGTGTGGACGTTCCGGCGGCCGCGCCACGCCCGGTCAGGTCGGCTTCGGTGAGCACGACGAGTTTCAGCTCCGGCGCCACGAACCCTTCGGTCAGCCCGCCGCACACCACGGTCACGACACCGCGCGCGAGGGCGCCGGTGAGCCCGTCGGCCGCGTGCGTCGCCGGAACCTCCGCCGCGGACAGCTGCTCGACGGCGCGGGTCGCGGTGCCGTGCCCGGCCACGACGAGCACGCCGGTGCCATCGGCAGCCAGATGCCCGCGCAGGTCGGCGATCGCACGGTCCAGATCGCCGCGGTACGACGGCGACGCCTCGATGCTCACCGGGAAGACGTCCTCGGCCTCGCTGGTCAGCTGCGACAGCGTCCACCACGCGCGGCCGGTCTCCGTGGCGTGCTTGGCGACCTCGGCGAGGTCCCGGTACGCGGACGCGCCCAGGTCGACCGGGGCCGCTCCCCCGCCCGCCGCCGCCATCCACGACGCCTCGAGGAACTCCTGCCCGGTGCGCACCAGGTCGTGGGCGCGGGCACGGATCTTCTCCGGATCGGCCAGCAGCACGTGCGTGCCCTCGGGCATCGCGTCGGTGAGCAGGTCGAGCTCGCCCTCGCACAGCACGGGGATGAGCGCCTCCATGCCCTCGACCGGGATGCCGCCCGCGAGCTTGGTGAGCATCTCGGCGAGCTGTGCGTCCGACGCGTGCTCTTCCGCCAGCTCGCCCGCACGTGCCTTGACCTCCGGCGTGAGCAGCAGCTCGCGGCACGGCGGCGCGTGGAACCCGGCTATCTCGCCCGGCAAGGAGCGCTGGTCCGCGACCGCGAACGCGCGGATCTCGCTGACCTCGTCGCCCCAGAACTCGACGCGGTACGGATGGTCGGCGGTGGGCGGGAAGACGTCGAGGATGCCGCCGCGTACCGCGAACTCGCCGCGCTTCTCGACCATGTCCACGCGCGTGTAGGCCAGCTCGACCAGCCGTTCCAGCGTGCTCTCGAACTCGCTCTCCTCGCCGACCCGCAGCTCGACGGGCGCGAGCGAGCCGAGTCCGGGCGCCATCGGCTGGATCAGGCTCCGCACGGTGGCCACCACGACGCGCGGCGCGTCCTCACCGCGCAGCCGGTGCAGGACGTCGAGGCGGCGGCCGACGGTGTCGGCGCGCGGGGAGAGCCGCTCGTGGGGCAGCGTCTCCCACGACGGGAAGTCGGCGACCTGATCCTCGCCCAGCAGACTGGTCAGCGCGGCGGTCAGCTCCTCGGCCTCGCGCCCGGTCGCGGTGACGGCGAGCACCGGGCGGCCGGCGCCGGCGTCGGCGGCCAGCGCGCCCACGACGAGCTGGCGGGTGGCGGTGGAGCCTTGGAGATCGAGCAGCGGGGAACCGGCGCGCTCGACGATCCCACGGAGTGCGGGGTCGTCGAGGACCGAGGAAAGCAGGCCGGATAGCACCGGGTCGGTCACGGAAAAACTCCCTGTCGCGGACATGCGGGCACACCCCTGCCCGGGACGAGAGGGCTCAGGGGCTCTCCCGGTCCAGGGTACGTGGCGACGCCGACAACGGTCTTCCGGGTTTCTCACACCACCCACGCACCGGCAAGGTCACAATGACGCATGCGCCGGATGGGAATCGTCCTGTTTGTCCTCCTGGCTGCCGCCTGCACAGCTTCGCCGGCGCAGACCCTGCCACACGAGGCCAGCACGGCTCCCGACAACGGCCGGGCACTGCACGCCGAGGTCGTCGCCGACGGGCTCGAGCATGGCTGGGACGTGGGCTTCCTGCCCGACGGGAAGGTGCTGGTCGCCGAGCGGCCGGCCAAGCTCGCGGTGATCGACGGCCACACGGTGAGCGAGGTGCGCGCCGATCTGTCGGATGTCTACGTGCGGGGCGAAGGTGGGCTGATGGGCATGGTCGTGCACCCCGATTTCGCACAGACGCGGCGCTTCACCACATGCCAGACGCATCAAGAGGGCGGCCGCCCGGTCGACATCCGGCTGGTCACCTGGACCCTCTCGGCGGACGACCGCTCCGCGACGAAGGTCGGCGACCTGCTCACCGGCTTCCCGGTTAACCCGAGCGGCCGCCACTCCGGCTGCCGCCCGACAATCGCCGCCGACGGCGCGCTTCTGGTCGGCACCGGCGACACGGCCCGCCCGACGATTGCCCAGGACCGCCACAGCTACGGCGGCAAGGTGCTACGGATCGACCTCGGCACCGGCGCCCCACTCCCGGACAACCCTTTCATCACCTCGCCGGACCCGGTCGAGCAGCGGATCTATTCCTACGGCCACCGCA
>DASZUO010000330.1:0-3875 GCA_035547575.1 Amycolatopsis sp.
CCCGTCTTGCCGGAGATCTGGTACCCCTCCAGCGCCGCGGTCGGCGCGGTGCCGCTGTTGCCGTTCTTCCCGTTCTGCACCACCGCGCGCATCATGTTCCGCACCGTCGTCGCCGTCTGCGGGCTGACCACCTGCTCGGTCGCCGGGGCGGGCTCGGGCACCGCCGTGCCGTCCGGCTTGACCTCTTCCCGCACGATCCGCGGCTGCACGCGCAGGCCGTTGTTCGCGATGGCCTGGTACATGCCGGCCATCTGCACGACCGTCATCGAAAGGCCTTGCCCGATCGGCAGGTTGCCGAACGTGGTGCCGGTCCACGTGTTGCGGGCCGGCACGTAGCCGCGGCTCTCGCCGGGCAGCCCGAGCCCCGTGCTCTGGCCGATGCCGAACCTCTTGAGATAGTCCGTGTACCTGTCCGGCCCGACCTGTTGTGCGAGCAGCAGCGTGCCGATGTTGGACGACTTCGCGAAGATGCCCGTCGTGGTGTAGTGCACGGTGCCGTGCGACCACGCGTCGTGCACAGTGTGGTCGGCGATCTTGAGCGAGCCGGGCACGACGTTGACCGCCTCGGGTGTGCTGACGCCCGTGTCGATCGCCGCCGTCGCGGTGACCACCTTGTTCACCGAGCCGGGCTCGTACGGCGTCGTGACGGCCTTGTCGTTCATCAGGTCCGGCGTGTAGGTCTTCGGATCGTTCGGGTTGAACGTGCGGTCGTCGGCCAGCCCGTAGATCTCGCCGGTCTTCGCGTCCATGATCACCGCGCTGCCGCCCTTGGCGTGCGACTGCGCGACATAGGCCGAAAGCTGGCTCTGCAGTGCGTACTGCACGTCGGAGTCCAGCGTCAGCACCAGGTTGTCGCCCGGTACGGCGGACTGCACGTCCCGCTCGGTGCCCGGGATCACCACCGTGTCGCTGCCCGACGCGGTGTCCGCGATCATCTTGCCCGGTGTGCCCGCCAGGTCGGCGTCCCGCGTCAGTTCGAGACCGTCGAGACCGTGCAGGTTGTGCTGCGAGACGTCGGGGTCGTCCATCCGCCAGTTCGCCAGGCCCACCACGTTGGACGCGAGGGTGTCGGCCGGGTATTCACGCGTGGCCCGCGTCTCGCTGCCGATCTCCGGGAACTGCTTGGTGATCTCGTCCGCGACCGAGGGCTCCACGTCGGTGGCCAGGTAGGTGAAGTCCTGGTTCTTGTGGAAGTCGGCGAGCGCCTCGGCCTCGGTGAGCTTGCCGGGCAGCTTCGCGGCCAGCACCTTGGCCGCCGCGGCCGCGCGTGTCTCGAAGTTCTGCCCCAGCGTGGGGTTCTTCTGCGCGAACTCGGCCCAGTTCTTGCGCATCAGTCTCAAGTTCACCGACAGCGCGCGCGACTCCACGCTGAACGCCAGCTTCGTCCCGTTGCGGTCCACAATGGACCCGCGCTGGGCGGGGATGGTGATCGTGGTGGTGCGCTGGCTCTCCGCCTTCGCCGACAGTGCGCTCGCCTGGAAGCCCTGGACCTGCACAAGTCGCAGCCCGGCCACGACGAGCACGGCGACCAGGACCACCCGCACGGCGACGTAACGGCCCTTGCCGGTCGCCGCGGCCGGGCGCCCGGCAACCCGGCGCACGCGGGCGGAGTACTGCCCGCCGCGCCGCCCCCCGCGGCTCGGCATCACTGGCCTCCCGTTGACACGACCGGAGCCTGCTGCTCGTCTCCCTGCGCCACGTCACCCTCGATCGGCGCCGTCGGCCCCTGCGTGGGCGGCGGCGCGGCGGGCTGGGTCTGCGCCGGCGGCGGGGACACCGGCGGCGCCGTGGTCGCGGGCGCCGGGGCGTTCGCCTTCTGCGGGGTGCCCACCACCGTGATCGTGCCGTCGGCGTTCTGCACCAGGTGCGCGGGCCCACTCGAGGGCACCATGCCGAGCGCCTTCGCGCGCTCCGCCAGCGACGACGCCGCCTCGGCCTTCGTCACGTCCTGCTGCAACTGCTCGGACTGCTCGGCCAGGCCCGCGTTGTCCTGCTTGATCTGCTCGAGCCGGTAGGAGTCGGCGATCGCCTGCGTGGACAGCAGCAGCGTGGTGACCACCCCCGCGGCCAGCAGCGTCATCACGATCAGCACGAACGACGCCCGCGAGCGCGGCACGCGCAGCCGGAGCTTGCGCGCGGGTCGCGCGTCAGCTGCGCGGCCACGCAGCAGATCCGCGCGCTGGGCGCGGCGCGCGTAGGCCTTCTCGGCGGCCGCCGTGCGCTGCGGAGCACCGCGGGTCTCGCGCCGCTCGGTCTCGCGGGGCATCGTGCCCGCGCGCGAGCGCGGCTCGGCCGCGGGCTTCCTCCGTGTCCGGGTGGGCGCAGTCATGCCGCCTCCTGTATGCGTTCCGCCGCGCGCAGCCGCACGGACGCGGCACGCGGGTTCTGCTCGATCTCGGACTCCCCCGCCTTCTCGGCCCCGCGGGTGAGCAGCTTCAGTTCCGGGCCATGGCCGGGCAGTTCGACCGGAAGGCCCGGCGGGGTGCGGGATCTCGCGAGTTCCGCCAGCGCCTGCTTGACGATCCGGTCCTCCAGCGACTGGTAGGACTCGACGACGATCCGCCCGCCCGTCGCGAGCACGCCGAGCGCCGCCGGGATCGCGGCCCTCAGCACGTCCAGTTCGCCGTTGACCTCGATGCGCAGCGCCTGGAACGTCCGCTTGGCCGGATGCCCGCCCGTGCGCCGGCTCGCCGCGGGCACGGCGTCGTAGAGCAGCCGCACCAGCCGCTCGCTCGAGTCGAACGGCCGGCGGGCACGCTCGGCCACGATCGCCTTCACGATCCGCTGCGCGAACCGTTCCTCGCCGAAGTCGCGCAGGATGCGGACCAGGTCGCCGGGCGGGTAGGTGTTGAGCACGTCCGCCGCGGTCGGCCCGGTGGTGGGATCCATCCGCATGTCCAGCGGCGCGTCCCTGGCGTAGGCGAACCCGCGGTCGGCGAGGTCCAGTTGCATCGAGGAGACACCGAGGTCGAACAGCACCCCGTCCACAGTGGACAGGTCGCGTTCGGCGAGGACGCCGGGGATCTGGTCGTACACCGCGTGCACCAGTTCGACGCGGTCGCCGTGCCGCGCGAGCCTGGCCCCGGCACGCTCCAGTGCGTTCGGGTCCCGGTCGAGCGCGATCAGCCGCAGCCGCGGGTGGGCCTCGAGCAGCGCGTTGGAGTGGCCGCCGAGGCCGACGGTCGCGTCGACCAGCACCGCGGGGCGATCCGCGACGGCCGGGGCGAACAACTCGAGCACTCGCCCGAGCAGCACCGGAACGTGCTCCGCCATTGCGTTTCCACCCCCTACTGTGCCGGTAGTCGCCCAACCGGCCGGTAGCCACGGCTTGCGGCCGGCCCGGCAACGCCAGTCGGATGCCGTCAGGTCCCCGCCCGCCCGCTGCGGGCCTGGTGCCGGGGAAGGTGCACCAGGGCCGCTGAGCGGACAGAGGCCTCACGGCATCCGAGTCCGGCTGCTCCCACATCGCCACCCGCGCCCCCCGACGGCGTGGGTGCCGCCCCGCGGGCGCCTAGAAGACGCCCGGCAGAACCTCCTCCTGCGCCTTGGCGTAGCTGTCCTCGTGCTCCTCCAGGTAGGTCTCCCACGCCTGGGAATCCCAGATCTCCAGCCTGGTGATCGCGCCGATGACCACACATTCCTTGTTGAGCCCGGCATAACGCCGGAGCTCGGACGCGATCGCGATGCGCCCCTGCCCGTCCGGGCGTTGCTCGTCGGTTCCGGCGAACAGATACCGCTGGTAGGCGCGGACCGCCTCGTTGGTGAACGGTGCCTCCGCGACCTTGCGGGCCATCTGCTCGAACTCGGCACGCGGGAAGACGTAGAGGCAGTGATCTTGCCCCTTGGTGACCATCAGCCCACCTGCCAGCGCGTCC
>DASZUO010000331.1:0-3369 GCA_035547575.1 Amycolatopsis sp.
GAGGACTCGACCGGGCGACTGCCGCTGGGCAAGCGCACCCGCGCCGGGCTCGCGGCCGAGCCGGAGGAGAACCTGGGCGGTGGCCGGAAGCGCCGCTCGTCGGACTCCCCCAGCACCCGCACCCGTAGCAAGCGCCGCCGCACGCGCGGCGGTGCCGCGGCCGCGGAGGCCGTCGAGAAGGCCGACGCCGCGAAGGGCAAGGAAGGCACCGACGACGAGCGTCCGCGCCGACGCCACACGCGTAGTAGCGGCGGCGGCGACACCACCGCACCGTCTGGCGAGCGTGAGGGCGGCGAGGCCGCCGAGCGGCCCGCGCGTCGCAGGCGCCGGCGGCGGGTGAACTCCGCCAACACCTCTGATACACCCGCTTCGGCAGACTGAGCAGGACAGCGCCGAACAACCGGGAGCACAGGTGAGCGACCCCGTCGAGGGACCGTCGGAGAACAGCGCCGACCAGGCGGCGCGCGGGCGGCACCGCAGGCCCGTCGACGACTACGCGGCCACTCAGATCATCGGTGTCGAGGACGTGCTGGCCGGCGGCGTGCCGCCGTCGTCCGGCCCGCCCCGGCACACGGTCGTGCGCCGGGAACGCCGCTCGCCGTGGAACCGACCGCGTGACCGGGTGATCGCCGCCGTGCTGGCGGTCGTCGTCGTCACGGCGGGCCTGCTGGTCTGGGCGGGCAGCGAGAGCCACGCGACGGTGTCCGAAACCGCCGCGCCGGGGCCGGGTCTGCCGGTCGAACCGCCCGCCGTGCCCGCGACGCTCACCGAGTTGTGGCAGGCGCCCAACGGCGCCGAGCCGGTTCCGGTGGCCGCCGGCGCCGCGGTGGTGACCGGGTCGGGCGGTGAAGTGCTCGGCCGGGACCCCCTCACCGGTCAGGTCCGCTGGCAGTACTCGCGCGACCTGCGACTGTGCACGGTCGGCGAGGCGTGGTCGCGCGCGGTCGCGCTGTTCCGCAAGGACGGGGTCGCGGGCGAGAGCGGCTGCAGCGAGGTGGTCGCGCTGGACGCCGACACCGGGCACCGGAAGGCGCAACGGACCGGCAGCGCACCGCTGGGCACCCAGCTGGTCACGGACAACGCCTACGTCACCGCGTTCGGCCCGACCCTGCTCAACACCTGGCGCGACGACCTCGTGGAGACGGTCGAGTACGGCAAGGTCCCGGCGCTTGTCAACCCCGACAAGCAGCCGCGCGTTGGGTGCACCTACGGCTCGGTGGCCGCGTCCTCGAGCCGGGTCGCGGTGATCGAGCGCTGTCCGGGCGATCCGGGCGACCGGCTCACCGTGTACCGCGCCGTGCCCAAGGACGCCGACCAGCCGCAGGTCGCGTTCAGCCAGATCCTGCCCGGCTACCACGCGCGCATGGTCGCGATGTCCGGCGACCACGTGGCCGTCGCGATGCCGGACCAGAAACAGCTGGTGCTCTACGGTCAGGAGGGCGACGAGGTGTCGGCGTACCCGCTGGACCTGCCCGCGAGCGACCTGGCACAGGACCCGGCCGGCGGCGCGCCGGTCACCGCTTCGACGACGTCGAACGTGTACTGGTTCACCGGCACCAAGTTGATGGCCATGTCCCGGAACGACCTCACTCCGAAGTGGACACTGGAGTCGGCGCTCGGCCCCGGCGTGCAGTTCGACCACCAGCTGGTCGTGCCCATCCAAGGGGGGCTGGCGGTGCTCAACGAGGACAACGGCGCCACGATCCGGACGATCGGCGTCGACCGCCACGGTTACGCGGGCCCGGTGCGGCTGGCCACGCTCGGACCGGTGCTGCTGGAACAGCGCGGCGACACCGTGGCGGCGCTGAGGTGATCGCGCAACTTTTCCCGCACCACGCCGAGCGCGTCGACCTGCCGGGCCCGTACGGCCCGATCGCCGCCCTGCGCACCCCCGCCGAGGCGGACACGACTGTGCTGCTCGTGCCCGGCTTCACGGGGTCCAAGGAGGACTTCGCGCCGCTGCTGGACGGTCTGGCCGAGGCCGGTTTCCGCGCGGTCGCGATCGATCTGCCCGGCCAGTTCGAATCGCCGGGACCGGCGGACGAGTCGGCATTCCTGCCTGCCCCGCTGGGCAAGGTCGTCGCGACGGTGGCCGAGTTCCTCGGCGGTCCCGTGCAGTTGCTCGGGCATTCCTACGGCGGGCTGGTGGCGCGGGGCGCCCTGCTGGCCGGCGCGCCCGTCGCGGGGCTGACATTGATGGACAGCGGCCCGTCGGCGCTTCCCGCAGGCCCGCGCCTCCAAGCGCTCGCACTCGGCGAACCCTTGCTGCGCAACGAAGGCGTCGTGGCCGCGTACGCCGTGCGGGAGCAGATGAACGCGCGGTTCCCGTCGTGGGCCGCGATGCCCGCGGAGCTGAACGACTTCTACCGGCGCCGGTTCACCTCGTCCAGCCCGGCCGGACTGCTCGGCATGGCCGACGGCCTGCGGCACGAGCCGGACCTGGTCGACGCGCTCGCCGAAACCCTGGAGTCGAGGAAGATCCCCGCACTGGTCGTCGCCGGCGAGAGCGACGATGCCTGGAGCGTGGACTCCCAGCGGGACATGGCCGCGCGCCTCGGCGCACGCTTCGAGACCGTGCCCGCCGCGGCGCACTCACCCAACACCGAGAACCCCGCCGCGCTGCTGAAAATCCTGCTCTCCGCCTGGCGCTAGTTTCGTGAGTCGTTAGTTTCCAGTCAGTCGCTAGGGTGGGGCATGCCGTCGCCGCATCCGAAGGCAATCCGCCCGAGCGGGCCTTCTGGATGTCGCGACCGGACACCTGATCGGGTCGTTGCACGTCCGGCACCGGCAGCCGAGTTCGGCACGTTCCTCCGCAAGATCGACGCGGGCGTGCCTGCCGAACTCGACGGGCACCTGTTGCTGGACGACGCCTCCGCCCACACAACACCAGCGATCAAACGGCGGCTGCTCACGCACCCCCGCTGACAAACCGCAACGCTCAACCCACCGGTCCACCCCAAGCCCTACATCTGGATCAAGACCGCCGACGAAATCCTCGACAGCATGGCAACGCACCGCCAGCGAATTAACGACTCACGACACTAGTCCCACCAGAACAGCCACAGCGCGAGCGCCACCGCCGCGCAGACGACCACACCGCCGAGTGCCGCCAAGCGGCCGCGCCGGACGTCGGCGACGCGCTGCGCTCCCAACGCCACCACCGCCGCGATGGGGTGCCCGACCAGCGCGGCGGTGGTCGGACCGGGCGCGCCGCGGATCGCGCAGACCACCGCGGCACCGAGCACGACGACCGCGAGCACGGTCAGTCCCGCGGCGAGCGATCCGGTGAGCCCGCGCCAGATCCGGCCGAACCGGGACCGCTCGGCGCGTGCCGCGCCGAGGTCCAGTTCTTCCGTCTCCGCTTCCGAC
>DASZUO010000332.1:0-5612 GCA_035547575.1 Amycolatopsis sp.
GCTGCTGGCCCGCCAGGGGCACCGCGTCCTCGTGCTCGACCGCGCGACGTTCCCCAGCGACACCGTCTCCACGCATTACCTGCACCAGCTCGCGCTGGCCAAGCTGCGCGACTGGGGCCTTTACGACCGCGTCGTCGGCACCGGCGTGACGCCGATCAAGGAACTGAACTTCACCTACACCGGCATCGACATCCGCGGTTTCGCCGACCCGATCCAGGGCATCGACACCGTGTACTGCCCGCGCCGCACCGTGCTGGACGGGATCCTCGTCGACGCGGCCCGCGAGGCCGGTGCCGAGGTGATCGAGAAGTTCACCGTGAGCGACCTGGTCTTCGACGGCGACACCGTGGCCGGGGTGCGCGGCCGCGAGGCCGGCGGGCCGGAGCAGGAGTTCCGGGCGAGGATCGTGGTCGGCGCCGACGGCGCCAACTCGGTCGTGGCGCGGAAGGTGGCGGCCGAGACCTACCGCCACGTGCCCGCCGCCGGGTTCGTCTACTACTCCTACTTCAGCGGCCTCGGCTGGGGCATGCACCACCGCACCGGGTTCGGCGAGCAGCAGTTCGGTACCTGGCCCACCAACGACGGCCTGAACCTGCTGGCGATCATCCGGCCGCGCGAGCGGTTCGGCGAGTTCCGCGCCGACCCCGAGCGGCACTTCCAGGACGTCTTCGACGACATCGACCCGGAGATGGGTAAGCAGCTGCGCGAGGAGGGCAACCGCGAGGAGCCGTGGCGGCCCATGCGGTACCCGGACAACTACTACCGCCGCTCGGCCGGAGCCGGCTGGGCGCTGGTCGGCGACGCCGGCTACCACAAGGACCCGTTCACCGGCTGGGGTATCACCGACGCGTTCAAGTACGGCGAGGTGCTGGCCGGGAAGCTGCACAGCGCGCTGGCCGGCGAGGTCTCGATGGACGAGGCGCTGGCCGGATACGAGAAGATCCGCGACGCCGAGAGCGCGGGCACCTTCAAGCTCACGTGCAGCCTCGCGACGCTGCGGCTGTCCCCCTTCTACGAGGCGGTGTTCGGCGCGACCGCGCAGAGCCCGTCCTACATCAAGAAGTTCTTCGGGCTCATCGCCGGCGGCTACCCCGGCGAGGAGTTCTTCGCCCCCCGCAACCTGGAGCAGCTCTACGACGAGGTGGGCGTGCCGCGGGACAAGCGCATTCTCATCGAGGAGTGACGTCACGATGCCGGCGATCAGGCTGACCGTACTGGGAGACAGTTTCGTCGAAGGGCGGGGCGACCCGGCCCCCGGCGGCGGCTACCGGGGCTGGGTTCCCGCGTTCGCGGCGCTGCTCGGGCTGCCCGCCGCCGCGGTGCGCAACCTCGGCACCTATCAGGCCACCACGCAGCACGTCGTCGAGGCGCAGCTGCCGAGGGCGCTCGCGGGCAAGCCACCGCTGATCGGCGTGATCGCCGGCGTCAACGACCTCGTGCGGGACTACGAGCCGGCCCGGTTCCGCCGCAACCTGCACACCATCTTCGGCTCGCTTTCCGGCATGGACACCACGGTGTTCACCGCGAGCTATCCCGACATTCCCGCGAACCTCCCGGTGCCGGACGGGTTCCGGCGCCTGCTGCGCGGCCGCTTCGCCGAGGCCAACGCCGCCCTGTCGGACGTCTGCACGGTCACCGGCACGCTCCTGCTGGACATCGCCGCGGAACCCGAGTGGGCGGCCGAGCGGATGTGGTCGGCCGACGGCCTGCACCCGAGCCCGCTGGGCCACCGGCGGTTCGCCGAATCGATGGCCGGTCACGTGACCGCGCTAGCCATCGCCGCCTGATTGAGCACATGTGCCGAATTGGCTTGCGTAGCGGTGCGAGTAGCGGCGCAAGCCGCCGCTCTCACAGCAACCGGCTCCGCCGCTTGTTACAAAGACCATGAGAGGATCACAGTGAGCGAGCAGCTCGACCGACGGCTGGCGCGCAACCCCATCGCGATCGTCGGCATGTCGGGTCTGTTCCCGATGGCCCGCAACCACCGCGAGTACTGGCAGAACATCGTCGACGGCACCGACTGCACGCAGGACGTGCCGGCGTCGCGGTGGCGCCTGGACGACTACTACGACGCCGACCCCGCCGCCCCCGACAAGACCTACTCGCGCCGCGGCGCGTTCCTTCCCGACGTCGACTTCGACCCGCTGGAGTTCGGGCTGCCGCCCAACCAGCTCGAGGTCACCAGCACGATGCAGACGCTGAGCCTGGGTGTGGCGCGGGACGTGCTGCGCGACGCGGGCGCCGACGCCGGCGAATGGTACGACCCGCAGCGCACCGGTGTCGTGCTCGGCACGACCGGCCCGGTGCCGCTGATGCACCCGCTCGCCGCGCGGCTGTCGACGCCGGTGCTGAAGGAGGTCGTGGAGAGCTGCGGACTGTCCACTGCGGACGCCGAGGCGATCGCGGACAAGTACGTCAAGGCTTTCGCGCCGTGGGAGGAGAACTCGTTCCCCGGCCTGCTCGCGAACGTGGTCGCGGGCCGGGTCGCCAACCGGCTCGGCCTCGGCGGGATGAACTGCACGGTCGACGCCGCGTGCGCGGCCTCGCTGTCGGCGGTCCGCACGGCGATCGCGGAACTGGCCGACGGCCGCGCCGACACGATGATCACCGGCGGCGTGGACACCGAGAACACGATCTTCATCTACCTGTGCTTCTCCAAGGTCGGCGCGCTGTCCAGGAGCGGCAGGATCCGCCCGTTCGACGACGACGCCGACGGCACCCTGCTCGGTGAGGGCATCGGGATGCTGGCGCTGCGCCGGCTCGAGGACGCCGAGCGCGACGGCAACCGGATCTACGCGGTCATCCGCGGCATCGGCTCGTCCAGCGACGGCCGGGCCAAGAGCATCTACGCGCCGGTCGCCGCGGGACAGAAGGTCGCGCTCGAGCGCGCCTACGCCGACGCGGACTGCTCGCCCGCCTCCGTCGAGCTGTTCGAGGCGCACGCGACCGGCACCGCGGTCGGCGACCGCACCGAGCTGACGGCGCTCGGGGAGCTGCTGAGCGAGGCCGGCGCCGAGCGGCACACGGCCGGGCTGGGCAGTGTCAAGTCGCAGATCGGGCACACCAAGGGCGCGGCCGGAACCGCCAGCCTGATGAAGCTCGCGCTGGGGCTCTACCACAAGGTGCTGCCGCCCACGATCAACGTGGAGCAGCCCAACCACGCGGTCGACTTCGACACGGGCCCGTTCTACGTCAACGTCAAGACCCGGCCCTGGATCCGCGACCCGCACCGCCCGGTGCGGCGCGCCGCGGCGTCGGCGATGGGCTTCGGCGGCACGAACTACCACCTGGTGCTGGAGGAGCACGACCACGGCCCGATCCTGCACCGCACCCCGCGCGTGCACCTGTGGCACGCGGCCGACCGCGAGGCGCTGCTGGATCTGCTGCGCTCGGGTGCCCCGTCCGGCGACGGCTCGCCGATCCCCGCTTCGCACGCGCGGATCGGCTTCGTGGCGGGCGAGGATTTCGCCGAACTGCTGGAGCTGGCCATCTCGTCGCTGTCCTCTTCGGACGATGCGGAGTTCTCCCACCCCCGCGGTGTTTTCTACCGCCGTTCGGCTGTTCCGGACCTCAAGGTCGGGGCCCTGTTCGCCGGGCAGGGCAGCCAGTACCTCGACATGGGCCTCGAGGCGGCGATCAACAACCCGCTCGTGTCCGCCGCGCTCGACGAGGCGAACGCGTCGTTCGAGGGCGCGGACCTGCGGCTGGCGCAGGTGATGTTCCCGCCGCCGGTGTTCGACGCGGAGCGGCGGCAGGAGCAGGAGGCGGCGCTGCGGCGCACCGACCACGCGCAGCCCGCGATCGGCGCGCTCGCGGTCGGGCAGTTCCGGTTTCTGCGTGAGCTGGGGCTGGAGTGCGCGGGGTACCTCGGGCACAGCTTCGGTGAGCTCACCGCGCTGTGGGCCGCGGGCGCACTGTCCGATGCGGACTTCTTCCGCCTGGCGCGGGCGCGTGGCCAGGCGATGGCCCCGGCCGGCGAGGACGCCGGAGCGATGGCCGCCCTCAGCGCACCTCGCGACCAGGTCGTCGAGATCCTGGGCGAGTTCGACGACGTCGTGGTGTGTAACCACAATGCCCCGGACCAGGTGGTCGTCGGCGGTGGCACGGCAGAGGTGGAGACCGTCATCGAGGCCTGCCGCGAGCGCGGCCTGACCGCCCGCCGCCTGCCGGTCGCCGCGGCGTTTCACACCCGCTTCGTCTCGCACGCGGTCGACGCCTTCCGCCCCGCGGCCGAGTCCGTCCACATTGGAGAGCCGGCCGCGCCGGTCTACGCGAACTCGCCGGGCGCCTCGTACGGCGCCGACGCCGCCGCCAACGCCTCGACGCTGGTCGGCCAGCTGCTGCAGCCGGTGGAGTTCGTCACCGCACTGGAGGCGATGCACGCCGACGGATGCACGGTGTTCGTCGAGTTCGGCCCGAAGCAGGTGCTGACGTCGCTGGTCCGCCGCACCCTGGGCGAGCACGTCGTGGCGATCCCCACCGACGCCGGCCCGCTCGGCGACAGCGACGTGGCGCTGAAGCAGGCCGCGCTGCGCCTGGCCGTGCTGGGCGCGCCGATCACGGGTGTGAACCGTTTCGACGCGCCGCCGGTGGCCGCACCGGAGCCCAAGCCGCATGCGGTGGTCCTGTCGGCGCCGGAGTACGTGCCCGCCGACCGGCGGGCCGCGTACGAGGACTCGCTGACCGGAGGCTATCGCGTGGCACTACCCGCAGCCCCTGCCGTGGCCGGATCGAACGGTGTCCCGGCCACCCACGCCGCGGCGAACGGCGGCGGTGACCCGGTGAACCGCGCCGCGGCCCCGGCGGCCGAAGCCTCGGACGGCGGCGGTGCCCCGGCGGCCGAAGCCTCGGACGGCGCCGGTGCCCCGGCGGCCGAGGCCTCGTACGGCGGCGCCGCCCCGGTCCCGCGCCCTGCCCCGATTGCCAACAGTGCCGCGCCCCCTCAGCACGCGCCGGCGGCGGTTGCCAATGGAGCGCCCGCGGCGCAGCCAGGCGTCGGCGCCGCGCTGCAGCAGCACCTCGCGGTACACGGCGAGTACCTGGAAGGCCAATTGCGGGTGGCCGAGCAGCTGGCGGGCGCGATCAGCGCGGGGAGCGTCGACGCCGCCCTCGCCACCGCCGTGACGGCGGTGAAGGACCAGAGCGTGGCGATCGGCCAGGCCCACATCCGTGCGAACGAGATCCTGGCCGCGCTGGCGGAACTCGAACTGGGTGCCACCGCCCCGACTCGGATCACCTCCCACGTCGCGACGGCGCCTTCGAGCCCCGCGCCGCAGGTGTCCGGTGTGGACGCGGAGTTGCAGGCGCTCATCAGTGCGCCGCCGACCCGGATCGCTCCCGCCGCCCCAGCCGCTCCCACCGCGGCCGCCGCCCCGGCCGCTCCCGCCGCCCCGGCGATGCCGACGGCGCCGGTTCCGCCGCCCGCCGCCCAGGCCGCCCCGGCAATGCCGACGGCGCCGGTTCCGCCGGCCGCCTCGCCGCTCCCGTCCCCGGCGGCCGATCCGGCGACCCCGCCTCCGGCAGGCGGTGGCGTGGATATCCGCAGCGTGTTGTTGGAGGTCGTTGCGGAGAAGACCGGGTATCCGGTGGGGATGATTGATTCGTCGATGGAT
>DASZUO010000333.1:0-38008 GCA_035547575.1 Amycolatopsis sp.
GGCCGGGCAGCCCCGCGACGAGGTCCGGGTCGACGTCACCGCGCTGAGCGGCGTGCCGGTCACGGAGCCGGTCCGCCGCGAGTACCTGTTGCGTGGTGCACTGGCGCGGACGGTCCAGTCGACCGGCGCGCTCGAGCGGGCCGTCGAGCTGTCGGTCTCCTACGCGTCCCAGCGCAGCCAGTTCGGCAGGCCCATCGCGAAGTTCCAGGCGGTGCAGCAGCTCATCGCCGATGCCGCGTGCGAGTCGGCCCTCGCCAGAGCGGCGACCGACGCCGCGGTGGCCACCCTGGTGCGCCGCACCGGCAGTCTCGAACAGAGCGTCGCGATCGCCCGTTCCGTGACCGGGCACGCGACCTCGGTCGTCGTGCGCAACGCGCATCAGGTACACGGCGCGATCGGCACGACGCTGGAGCACCCGCTCCACGAGGTCACGATGCCCGCGCTCGCGTGGCGGTCGGAGTACGGTTCGCCTGCCCACTGGGACCGGCGGCTCACCGAACTGCTGACCGGCTCCACGGGAAGCGCGTGGCAGCTCGGCGTCCCCCTCGGCACGGAGGTAGCGCAATGAACCAGCTCGAATTCGTCCGCCTCGACGTCAGCGAGGGAATCGCGACGGTGACCATGGCCCGGCCGCCGGTCAACGCGCTCAGTGCACCCATGATGCGCGAGCTGGCGGCGGTGTTCACCGACCTGGGTCGCGGCACGGACGCCACGGTGGCGATTCTCGCCTCGGACAACGACAACGTCTTCTGCGGTGGCGCGGACATCGCGGAGTCCGAACGACGGCACGTCCGCCGCGAGCTCATCAAGGGCGAGAGCGTCGCCGACCTCGTCGACTCCGGGGCGGTCGTGCGGGAGTGCTTCTCGGCCATCCGCGACGGGGCGCTTCCGGTCATCGCGGCCGTCAACGGCGCCGCCGTCGGTGCGGGCGCCGGCCTCGTCGCCTCCTGCGACCTCGTCGTGCTGGCCGAGCAGGCGTGGTTCGCGCTGCCGGAGATCAACGTGGGTGTGCTCGGCGGCGCACGGCACGTGCAGCGGCTCGTCGGCCCGTTCAAGGCCAGGGAAATGGCCTACACCGGCCGCCGGGTCTCCGCGAGCGAGGTGTACCGGCTCGGTGCTGCGGCCGCGGTCGTCCCGCCGTCCGAGATCCGCGCGGCCGCGTGGGAGCTGGCCCGCGAGATCGCCGGCAAGAGCCCGATGGCGATCCGGATGTTCAAGGAGTCCATGAACCGGGTCGAGCACCTTCCCCTGGAGGAGGGCTACCGGCTCGAACAGGACTACACCACCAGGCTGAGCAAGCTCGACGACTCACGCGAGGCCAGGGACGCCTACCGGGAGAAGCGCGCACCGAACTGGAAGTGGCGCTGAGCCGACTACTGGCCCGCTGGGCGCCGAAGGTGGCCTTGGGTGCCACATAGGCGCCGAAGGCCACCTTCGGCCCCCCAACCAGGGTTGCGGGGGACTAGGTGTGCGCCCGCACGGTGCGGGGCAGGACGAGTTCCTCCCCGATCCGGCGGACGGTGTCCTCGGCGGCACCGGCGTCGTCGCCGCACACGGTCACGACCACCCGGTCCACACCACGTGCTTCGAGCGCCGCCACGTCGTCCTGGAGGCGCGCGGTGTCCCAGCCATGGCGTGCGTCCAGCATCCGCCAGCACCCGCTGACCACCACCTCCACGGCGTCGGCGGCACGGCCTGTCTCGACGGTCAGCTCACGGAGCTCCCCGATACGTCGCGCCAGCTCGTCGAAGCCGCCGATCGGCACGGTGCGCATCGTCTTGGCGAGCTCGCCGGCGGCGAGGACGCCCACCCACCCCTGCGCGTGGCGGGCGGCGCGCTCCAGGCCCCACCGGCTGTTGCCGTGCACCCACAGCGGCGGCCCGGGGCGCTGTACCGGGCTGGGCTGCAGGCGGGTCTCCTTGGCCGTAAAACCCTTGCCCTGGTAGGTGATGTCCCCGGTGGACCATGCGGCGCGCAGCACGTCGACCGCCTCGTCGAACGCTTCGCGCCGGGTGTCGAAATCGACGCCCAGCGCCCGGAACTCGCCGCGCAGGTACCCGGTGCCGGCGCCGACGATCAGCCGTCCACCACTGAGCGCGTCCAGGCTCGCCGTCTGGCACGCGGTGAGCAGCGGATTGCGGTAGGGCAGCACGAGAACCCAGGTGAGCAGCCTGATCCTGGACGTGACCGCCGCACAGAACCCGAGCGCCGAGAACGGATCCACGCTGCCCTCACCACCGGCGCGCACCCACTTGCCGGACGGTGCCGGGTGGTCGGTGAACCCGAGGGCACCGTACCCGGATTCCTCGGCGGCGCGCGCGAACCTGCTCATCGCCGCCGGCGAGAGGAGCGCGGGCGTCCAGTGAGGATCGGCCACCGCATGCTGAACGTCGAACTCCATGCCCGCGCCGCCCGGTCAGGCCCGGACCGCGGTCTTCGCCCAGGCGGAGACCAGGTCCTCGACCGTCACGACCGTGGCGAGCATCGCGATGGTGTGCCGCAGCACCTGCTCACCGTACTCGGCGGGGGTGCCCGCGACCGCGTCGCGCGGCACGACCACCCGGAAGCCGCCGTGCATCGCCTCGCCCGCGGTCAGCGGCAACGCCACGTTGAGCGACACCCCGGCCAGCACCACCGTGCGGATCTCCCGTCCACGCAGCACCGGCAGCAGCTCGGTGCCCCACGCCGGGTTGTACCCGTGATGCCGCGGAAGCACGAGATCCCTGGGGTCCGACAGTTCCGACACGACCTGGGTGGCCCGATGTCCCGGCCCCCAGTCCCGCGAATGCCGCCGGGTCGCCCGCGACAGCGGCGCCGTCCCGTGGTCGGTGGCGCCCAGGGTGCCCTCGAACGTCGCCTGGACGACGAGCACCCCCGCGTCGCGGGCCGCGGTCAGCAGCCTTCCGATGCCCGCGACCAGGCCCTGCGCGTCATTGGCCAGGGCGGGAAGTATCGCATCCTGGCCGATCACCCCGTTCTGGCATTCGATGCACACCACGGCGGTGGTCTGCGGATCGACCAGCTCTCCTACCGAAATCTTGGTTGACGCCATCGTTGTTGCATCCTTTCCCTGGTGGAATCGTGCCGGACGACCGGCTCACTGGCCGCCGGAGACGGCCCAGACCTGGCCGGTGACGAACGAGGCGGCGTCGGAGAGCAGGAACGCGACGGTGCCGGCGATGTCCTCCGGCTCGCCGATCCTGCCGATGGGAACACTGCGCAGCATCTGCCGCACCGTGGCCTCGTCGACCGTGTCCACGCGCGGGGTGCGAATGAACCCCGGCGACACGGCGTTGACCCTGATCTTCTCGCCGGCGAAGGCCAGCGCGGCACTCGCGGTCAGCGCGTTCAACGCGGCCTTCGACGCCCCGTAGGCGATCATCGCCGGGTCGGGGCGGGTACCCGCCTGGGAGGAGATGTTGACGATCGCTCCCCCGCCCGCGGCGAGCATGTCCTCGCGCACCAGCCACATCAGGTGGAAGACGGCCTCCACATTGGTCTGGAAGATCGCCCGCCAGCTACGCACGGTCACCTCGGCCGGACGCTGGCGCTTGGTGTACGCCGCGTTGTTGACCAGCAGGGTGATCGGGCCCAGCTCGGCCCGGATCCGCTCGACTGTCGCCACGGTCGCGGCCTCGTCGCCGACGTCGGTCTGCAGCAACAGGACCCGCCGGCCCAGCTTCTGTACCAGCGCCGCCGTCTCCTCCGCGGCAGGGGTGTCACTGCGGTAGCTGATCGCCACGTCCGCGCCGCGCCGGGCCAGCTCGAGCGAGATGGCCCTGCCGATCCCCTTCCCGCCACCGGTGACCAGCGCCGTGCGCCCTGCGAACTCCTCGCCCGCGCCGTTCTCGCTCACTGTGCCTCCAGCCGCGCGTCGAGGGCGAACCGCTCGACGCCTTCCATCGCCTGACCACTACGCGCCCACGGCGTCACCACGACCCGGTCGACCCCGGCCGCGGCATAGGACTCCACGAGCCCATGGTCATAACCCTTGCCCCAGCCTGTGATCACGGTGACCTCGAAGGGCCGGTCGGCACGACCGTACCCGGCGCGCAACCGGTTCACCTCGGCCAGCACCGTCTCGACCTCCGCCGGGGAATCCAGGCCGCCGTACCAGCCGTCACCATCGCGCGCGACACGACGCAGCGCCGCCGCAGACCGGCCCCCGATCAGCAGCGGCGGCCGCGGCCGCTGCACCGGCTTGGGCTCGAACCCGACCTCGGGCATCGTGTAGAACTCACCCGCGAAACTCGGCGTCTCCTCCCGGAACAGCGTGTCCAGAAGCGTGATCATCTCATCAGTTCGCCTGCCGCGGTTGCCGAAGTCCTGCCCCGTCGCGTCGAACTCCTCCCGCATCCAGCCCACACCGATGCCCAGCGACAGCCTCCCGCCGGAGAGCACGTCGACCGTCGTGACCGCCCGGGCCAGCGTGGCCGGGTCGTGCAGCGGCATGACCAGCACGCCGGTGCCCAGCCGCACGCGGCTGGTGATCCCGGCGAGGAAGCTCAACGTTCCCATCGGATCCAGGAACCGGGAGTTCGAGGCGAACGGCGGTTTACCCGTGGAACTGGGATAGTCGTGCCGCAGCACGGTCGGCGTAAGGACGTGCTCACCGGTCCACAACGACTCGAAACCAAGCTCCTCCGCGCGGGTCGCGACCTTGCCGAGCTCCGCCGGGCGGACCGGGACGATGTTCAGACCGAACCGCACTGGCGACCCCTCCGGCACGTAGGCCGCGGCACGACCAGAACCAGCGTCGGCGACGGCGATGACATCTGGCGCTTGTGCCAGTTGTTTTCGAAGACTCTCCCTGCGTGGGTCTCCCTGTCAAGGACCGGCCACCACCGGTGCGGCCGGAATCCCGCTGCGCGGAAGCCGTTTTCCCAGTAGTGAGTCTCATGTCGGGCTCGTCGCGCTGTCAAGGATTCAGGGCCCTGAATTTCGACTCCGGCACAGGACTCGCGTGAGATTTGTCATCGCCGGCGGGCCGGTTGTACCGTGGACATCCTCGACCTAAGAACAATACGTTAAATCATTCCATACGGGGACCCGAAGGAGCAGCGGCATGGGCGGAGCGCTCGAAGGATCGGCCGGCTTGGACACCATGCAGACGCTGCGGATCAAAACCGGCTGCGCCGACCTGATCGCTCGATACGCCCTGGCCGTGAACCGCTGGGATCTCGACGAGTTCGTGGCCCTGTGGACGCCCGACGCGGTATGGCAACGGCCGGGCAACCCGCCGCTGGAAGGCTACGACGCCATTCGCGGGTTCATGGCAGCGCAGCCGGTCGACCGAGTCCTGCGCCACGTGAACGGTGCGAGCGTGATCACCGTGGTCGACGAGCACGATGCGCGGGCGTGGTCGCAGACCACGGTTTACGACTCGGCGGGCAAGTGGTCGCTGCCGGCCCCGCTGAGCGGGCCCGACATGGTGGTCGAATACGAGGACCGGATCGTGGTCGACGGCGAGCGGTTCCGCTTCGCCCGCCGCGACACCACCGTCGTCTTGAGCACCCCCCAGTCCGCTCGCGCGAACTGACACGGGCAGCCGGTCAACGAGCGAGGTACCCGCCGTCCACGGCCAGGGTCGTGCCTGTCACGAACCGGGCCGCGGCAGGTTCGGCCAGGAACACGACGCCGTCGGCGATCTCGTCGGGATATCCCCACCGCCCCATCGGCGTGCCGTCGACGATGCGCGCGTGCCGTGCCGCGTCCTCCCGGAGGTGGCTGGTCATCGGTGTCTCGATGAAGCCGGGGACGATCGCGTTCACCCGGATCGCGGGTGCCCACGCCGCGGCGATGCTGCGCGTGAACTGCAGTACCCCACCTTTGCCCGCCGCGTAGGCGGGGCCGGTCGCGCTGCCGCGGAAACTCATCACCGACGCGACGTTGACGATGCAACCCTTGCGGCGCCGGAGAGTCTCCTGTGCGGTGTAGCAGACCCGCATGGTGCCGAAGAGATTGACATCGATGCTGCGGATGAACCCCTCGACCTCGAAATCGGCCGGGCCGGCCGGAACACCGGCGGCGTTCACGACCACGTCCAGCGGGTCGAGCGCGGCCACGACCCGGTTGACGGACTCGGCAGAGGTGACGTCGAGCGCCCGCAGGTCGACTCCCGCGAAGGCGGGGTCGCCGGCGCACGCCGCGACCTCGTTCTCGTCGACGCCGGTGGCGACGACCGTCGCGCCGCGGTCGCGAAACCGCTGCGCCACGGCCCGGCCGATGCCACCAGCGCCGCCGACGACGAGCACACGGCGTTGGTCACTCATACGCGACGCCGTTGGGTGCGACGAGGATCTTCAAGGCGTCTCCGGAACCGTGCAGCCGCAGGGCGGCTTCCACGTCGTCCAGCGCGACGACGCTCGTGATGAGTGAATCGAGATCCAGCCGGCCCAGCACGTTGAGGGCGTGGCGGGCGGTATGGGATGTCGTGTACGAGCCGGTCAGGGTGAGCTCCCGGTTGTACAGGTCGAACGGCCGGACCGGAATCGTGGCGTCCTCGGGGGTGACCCCGGCGACGACCAGGCGCCCGCCGGGGGCCAGCGCGCCGACGGCCTCGCCGATGGCCGCGGCCGAGCCGGAGAAGTCCACCACCACGTCGAACGCCGGGACGCCGGCCGAACTCATCGCCTCGGCCAGCGTCGCGCGGCCGACGTCGAGCACCTGGTCGGCGAAGCGGGCGGCCGCGACCTGCTTGCTGGGCACCAGTTCGCTCACCGCCACATACCCTGCGCCCTGTAGCCGGGCGACCTGCACGGCCAGCAGCCCGAGCGGCCCCGCTCCCAGCACCAGCACCGACTCGCCCGCCCGGACGGCGGACTGCTCGACCGCGTGCAGCACGGTGGCCACCGGCTCGAGCAGGGCGCCGTGGCGCAGGCTCACCGTGTCGGGCAGCCGGAACAGCTGCCCCGGCCGGTAGCGGGCCCGGCGTGCGAACCCGGAGGCGCCGACGTGGCGGCGAAGGCAGAACTGCGGCCGCCCGAGCTGACAGAACTCGCACGACCCGCACTCGGCGAACAGGTTGGCCGCGACCCGGTCGCCGACGCCGAGACCGGTGACCCGCGACCCGACCGCGGCGACCACCCCGGAGACCTCGTGCCCCAGCACGCGGGGCGGGGTTCCGGCGGCCAGCCTGCCGCTGACGATATGCGCGTCGGACCCGCAGAACCCGCAGTAGGCCACCTCGACCAGCACGGAATCGTCGTCGATCACCGGCTCGGGCCAGTCCGGTTCCGCGGCGAGCACTCCCCCGCCGCGCCACACTCCGGCGAGCATCAGTTCTTCACGACGGAGGCCGGCAGCTCGAGGCCCTGCGCGGCCAGTGCCGCCTTGACGTCCTCCAGCATGGTCTGGGCATCGGAGTACCCGGTCATCACGTCGTTGTCGTCGAAGTAGATGAACGCGCCCTGCGTGATGAACATGGCACGGGTGTCCTCGTCGACGTGCAGGGTGTGGTTGGTGCCCGGCGGTTCGTACACGTAGGAGTTCGCCTCGGCGACCCAGTCGTACTCGAGGTAACGCCACTTCCCCTTCATCGTGTACGCGTGCACGGGACCGGTGTGGTGGTGCTTCTGCAGCTGGGTGCCGGCCTGGTACTCGATGATGTTGACAAACGTGTTGGTAGCGAGTGAAACCGCGACCAGCTGCATCCGCGTGACGCCCCACGGGCGCTCGAGAACGGCCCACGGGATGTCGTCGAGCGGGGTGTGTTCGGTGGCCCCGAGATCCGGCGGCAACATCATGGTCATGGCACAGGCTCCTCAACCGACGCGGAATCGTTCGCTATAGGGGATACTCTTCTCTGCCGTCGCGGTGGTGTCAAGTTCTGCCGGAACGACCGCGCTGGTCAGGTCACGTCGGTGGTGATCAGCCGGCTGGCGAACTTCCAGCCGTCCGCGGTACGACGGAACCGGTCGTCGTAACGGCCCGTCAGGCTGACCACGTGACCCGTCGTACCCGTTTCCGGAGCCAGCATCAGGAAATAGGACTGAGCTGTGGCCGAACCATCGCGAACGTCGACGTCGACCCACAGAGTCGTGTTCACGTGGCGCTTACCGGTCCCCGGACCCTGCACCCCGTCCGCACGCCGCTGCAGCACACCGGCCCGCAAAGCCTCGTGCCCGCTCAGCCGCGGCCGGCCGCCGCCCTCCCACGATGCGTCCTCGCACCAGTGGGACAGGTATTCATCGACGTCACCGTCGTCGGCCAGGTGCGCGATCCTGGCGATGAGATTGCGGATCTCGGCCTCGTCCGTCAAACGGCGCAACGCAGTCCGGTCTTGTTCCTGCGGGTCCATGCACACTCCTACGAATGGTTTTCGGCTGGCGGCGCGGATGACAGTCTGGCACCGATGCCGCGGTCGCGTCGAGGCTCTGCCGGGCGAAGGATCTCAGGATGCTCTTTTTTTCCGGACGCGTGGCAGCATGGGCCGGGCGCGAACGTCTCGCCCGCGCCATGGTCAAGTTGATAACGGTGTGCTATGCATGGGATTCCCGAACTCGCGTGAGTACGGCTCGATGGAGAGGAACCGATGATCCTCGAGGGACAGGTCGCGATCGTCACCGGCGCCGGGCAGGGCGTCGGCCGCGGGGTGGCGTTGGCACTGGCCGCCGAAGGGGCGCGGGTGGCGGTCGTGGGTCGTACCGCGGCGAAATGCGAGGCGGTGGCCGGCGAGATCGCCGACCGGGGCGGCACCGCGGTCGCCGTGCGCTGTGACGTGACGACCCGGGCCGACGTCGACGCGTGCACAACGGCGGTCCGGGACGCGTTCGGCCCGATCCAGATACTCGTCAACGTCGCCCAGACCACCCACTTCGGCTCGCTGCGCAAGCTCACCGAGGACGCGCTGGAGGAACTGTGGCAGTCCGGGCCGGTCGGGACACTGCGCTTCATGCAGTCCTGTTTCGACGACCTGCGCCGGACGCGCGGCAGCATCGTCAACTTCGGCTCGGGCAGCAGCCTGACCGCGCAGCCCGCGATGGGCGGTTACGCCGCCGTCAAGGAAGGCATCCGGGTGTTCAGCCGGGTGGCGGCCGTCGAGTGGGGCCGCCACGGCATCCGGGTCAACGTCATCTGCCCGCTCGCCGAGTCCCCCGGCATGAGCGGCTGGGCCGGCGACCTGCCCGACGCGGGCGACGCCCTCGTCAGCCACGTCCCGCTCGGCCGGCTCGGCGACACGGAGAAGGACATCGGCCGCGCGGTGGTGTACCTCGCCGGGCCGGACGGCGGGTACGTCACCGGCACGACGCTGATGGTCGACGGCGGCCACGACTACCTGCGCTAGGAAGCGGAAATGACATCCTCGGCCCGCCGGCCGGCTCCGTTGTGGGGCGTGCACTTTCCCCAGTTCCGTACCGGCATCGACGCGGTGGCGGAACTGGCGATCAGGGCGGAGACCGCGGGGTTCGACTCCTTCTGGCTGATGGACCACCTCGTCACACCCGGAGCGCCGGGCCGGGACACCTTCGAAGGGTGGACGCTGCTCACCGCGCTGGCCACGGCGACCTCGCGCATCCGGCTGGGGCTTCTGGTGGGGTGCAACCCGTTCCGGCATCCGGCGCTGCTCGCGAAGATGGCGGCCACCGTCGACCACATCAGCGCCGGGCGGCTCGACCTCGGCCTGGGCTGGGGCTCGTACGAGCCGGAGCTCGCCGCCTTCGGTTTCGCCGGCACGTCACGCACGGCACGGGCCGAGGCGCTCGACGAGAGCCTCGACATCATCAAGCTGATGTTCGCGGGCAAGGCGTTCGACTACCTGGGGCGGCACTTCCGGTTGCGCGACGCGATCGGCCTGCCCACCCCGGTGCAGCCGACGGTGCCGGTCCACATCGGCGGCGCCGGACGGACGCTGACAATGCCCTTGGTGGCCAAGCACGCCGACTGGTGGAACTGCGTCGCGCCGGCCCGCGACCAGCTCGAGGCACTACTTCCGCTCCGCGGTTCCGCACGGGTGTCGGTGCAGTACCTTGTCGGGCTCGCCGAGTCACCGGCGGACCGCGCCGGCGTCTCCGCGGCGATCGCGCGGCGCGGGCTCGAACAGTCCTGGGGACCCGCGATCGCAGG
Organism: Amycolatopsis sp.; assembly: GCA_035547575.1. Lineage (GTDB taxonomy): Bacteria > Actinomycetota > Actinomycetes > Mycobacteriales > Pseudonocardiaceae > Amycolatopsis_E. The sequence goes on from DASZUO010000333.1 coordinate 10,066, forward strand.
CACCCCGGACGAGCTGGCCGAGGCGTTCCGCGCCGAACGCGCGCGCGGCGTCGAGATGTTCGTACTGCACTTCCACGACTACCGCAGCCCCACGATGTTCGAGCGCTTCATGGCCGACGTCGCGTCGCAAGTGGACTGAGCCGCCCGGCGTCAGCACGCGGATTTGCGGCACCCGGGCGCTGGGTAGTATAACTATCTAGCTATTTATCGAGCCGACCGAAAGTACGCCGGCCGGATCGGTAATGACCGCACGGTAATGGCGACGGGGCCGTAGCGAGAGGACGGTGCGATGCCCGACCAGGTGACCGCCGAGGCGGAACCGGAGGCCGTCGAGGCGGAACCCGGCGAGAATGGCGAGCGGCCGGCAGGCGGTCCGGGACGCTTGTGGTGGACGTGCGTCGTGCTGCTCCTCGTCGTGGTGCTCGGGTTCATCGGACTCGGCACCTACTCGTGGCTGCGACAGCATGAGGCAGCCACGACCGCCCAGCGCGACCAGGCCATCCTCGCGGCCGCGCGCGGCGAACTGGACCTCATGGCCAACCTCCGCCACGCGACCGCTCGCGACTCGATCGCCCGGCTCCAGGCCGGGGCGACCGGTCCTTTCCGGCAACAGTTCGCCGGTGCCGACAGCGCCTTCTTCGCCTTGCTCGACCAGGGACAGGTGGACTCGACCGGGCAGGTCACCGAGGCTGCCGTGCAGCAGGCGGACGCCACCAGCGCGCAGGTCCTGGTGGCCGTTTCCGCGACCGTGCGCAACACCGACTACCCCAACGGGCAGGCCCGCGACTACCGGTCGGTGGTCTCGCTGAACTTCGAGAACGGCCACTGGCTCGTCAGCGACGCGCGGGTGGTGCCATGAGGTTCCCCCGCGCCCGGCTGGTGATCCCCGCGGTGCTGCTCGCCGCGGCCGTCGGCACCGGTGTCCCGGCGGCCCTGCTGTACCAGGACGCGGTGGCCACGGAGGCCGCGCAGGCCAACCGCGCGCCGGCGAGCGCCGCCACCAAAGCGCGGCTGGAACAGGTGCTGTCCTACCGGTTCACCACCATCGACCAGGACCTGACCGCGGCGAAAGCCGACACCACCGGCGAGTTCGGGCAGCAGTTCGCCGTAGCCGCCGACCAGATCATCGCCGCCGCCGCACGGCAGGCCGAGATCACCACCACCGCGACCGTCGTGTCGACCGCGGTCGTCGACGCCCACCCGGACGAGGTGGTGGTGCTCGCCTTCGTCAACCAGACAACGACCACAAAGGACAAACCACAACCGGCCACCGGCGCCCTGCGGCTGCGCGTCACCCTGGAGCGCGCCGGCGGCCAATGGCTGATCTCCCGGCTCGCCCAGGTCTGACCATCCGGCCGACGCTCACCACGACCGGACTCGGTCCCCTAGAGTGTCTGGCATGTCTGCGCCGGTGCCGTCGCGGCGTTCCGCTGGGAACCTGCCCGCTGAACTCACCACCTTCGTCGGACGGCGACAGGAACGCAGCGACATCAAGCGTTTACTGTCCGACACCAGGCTGCTCACGCTGACCGGCTTCGGCGGGATCGGCAAGACCCGGCTGGCGCTGCACGCGGCGGCGGACCTGCAGCGGGCCTTCCGGGACGGCGCATGGCTGGCGGAGCTCGCGCCGCTGTCCGATCCCGCGCTCGTGGCCGACACCGTCGCGAAGAGCCTCGGCCTGAGCCTGCGCGGCGAGGGGTCGGCCACCCAGGCACTGGCCGACAGCCTCGCCGATCGCGACATCCTGCTGATCCTGGACAACTGCGAGCACCTGCTCGACGCCTGCGCCCTGCTCGTCAACACCTTGTTGCGGGCCTGCCCCGGGCTGCGCATCCTGGCGACCAGCCGGGCGCCGCTGAGATGCCGGGGAGAAACGGTCCTGCCGATCGCTCCGCTCACGTTGCCCGCCGAGGGATCCGGCCCCGGCGACCTCGCGACCGGATACAACGCGGTCCGGCTCTTCACCGACCGCGCGCGGTCGGCCGATCCGGGTTTCGCGCTCACCGACGACAATCGCGATGTCGTCGTGGCCATCTGCCGTCGCCTGGACGGCATCCCGCTCGCACTGGAACTGGCCGCCGTCCGCCTGCGCGGGCTGTCCCCTGCCGAGCTTCTCGAACGGCTGTCGAACCATTTCCAGCTGCTCAGCGCCGGTGGCCGGGACGCACCGGAGCGCCAGCGAACGCTGCGCGGATGCATCGAATGGAGCTACGACCTGTGCACCGCGGCCGAACGCCGGCTCTGGGCTCAGGCCTCGGTGTTCCCCGGGAGCTTCGAGATCGACGCGGTCGAGACCGTGTGCCAGGACGGCGAAGCGGCGACCGACCAGACACTGGAGACCTTGCTGTCACTGGTGGACAAGTCGATCGTGCGGCGGGAGGAGCACTGCGGGAGGACGCGCTACCGGATGCTCGAGGTGATCCGGCGCTTCGGTGAGGACCGGCTGCGTGAGTCCGCGGATGGGGCCGCGACCCGGCGGCGCCACCGCGATTTCTTCACCGCGCTGGTCGCGCAGGGCGAGCGCGAATGGTTCGGCACTCGCCAGCGCCCATGGATGGGCCGGATGGCACTCGAACAGCCCAACCTCCGCGCCGCCTTCGAGTTCTGCCTCGAAGATCCCGCCGAAGCCGAGGCCGGGCTCGAGATAGCAGGCCGGTTACGGGAGATGTGGATCGCGCTCGGCGCGCTGAACGAGGGCGCGCACTGGCTCGAGCGCCTGCTCAACGCCGGCCCGGTGTCCGTGCGGGCTCAGCTGCGGGCACTGTGGACAGCCGCCTGGATGGCGCTGGTCAAGGGCGACCTCTCGGCGGCGAAACCACTGATCGCCATGGGCACCCGGCTGGCACGCGACCTGGATCAGCCGATGAAGGCCCTGATGAAACAGGTCACGGGCATGTACGCGATGTTCAGCGGCGACCTGCCGCGGGCCATCACCTGCAGCGAGCAGGCGCTGGCCTGGTTCCGGTCGGCCGGGGACCAGGCGCAGGAGATCAGCACACTGATCTTGGCGGAGATGGCCTACGGATACGCCGGCCAGGCGGACGAGGCACTGGCGCGGTACGGCACCTGCCTCGAGCTGGCCACGCAGGCCGGAGACACCTGGTACCGGTCCTACGCCACGTGGGCCGCGGGCATGATCCACTGGCAGTCCGGGGCCACCGGAGAGGCTCTGTCGCTGCTCAGGGAGAGCCTGCGGCTCAAGCGCCAGATGACCGACGAGGTGGGCCTGACGGTCTGCCTGGAGACGCTGGCCTGCGTGACGGCGGATTCGGACACCCGTCTCGCGGCGGAACTCCTCGGCGTGGCGAGTGCCCGGTGGACGAAGATGGGCGGCTCGATCACCAGAATCCCCCGGCTCGGCCCGGCACACGCCGACACCGAGGCACAACTACGAGCCGCACTCGGCGAGGCCGAGTTCGGCGCCGCGTTCGAGCGTGGCCGCGCACTCGACCCCGAGGAAGGCCTCGACCTCGCGGCCGCGACGAGCACGGCGGCCACCACCTCGCGGCCGGCCCGGACGACGGCGACGCCGCTGACACGACGGGAGCAGGAGGTCGCGGCTCTGGTCACGCGCGGTCTCACCAACAAGCAGATCGCCGGCAAGCTGGTGATCTCCCAGCGCACCGCCGAGACGCACGTGGAACACATCCTGACCAAACTGGGCTTCACGTCGCGGACCCAGATCGCGAGCTGGATGCTCGACCAGCACGTGTGACGGGCCCGCGAACAGGAGCCCGTACGTACCTACGTACGTATCGTTGCCGACGCCGGCGGCTGTGATCCAGGGCACGATCACCGTGCAAAGTCCGGAATCCACTGTCGGAGGCCCTTGTGAACACCGAAGTTCGCCATCACCCGGACTGGTCCGCGCCGAGCACCGGGGCCGGGGTGCACCGATTTCCCGTCACAGCCTGCGGATCGGGCGAGCCGTGCACGGTCTGCCGCGACTGCGCCACGGACTGCGCCGACTGCGTCCTCTGCGAGCAGGAGGCCTGCCCCCGGTGCCGGATCCCGGACCTCACCCCGCGGACGGCGAAAATGCTGGTCGTCGCGGGCCTGACCCTGACGGGCGATCTCCGGAGCATGATGCTGGCCGGCCCCCGTCCGGTGTTCCTGCATCACCTCGCCCGCACGTTCGAGACGCTGACCGCGCAACTGGAGCGGGGTGAACGGCCGCGGCCCGGCACCCTGGCCGGCCAGCTGTGCCTGCACCTGATGATCCGCTACGCCACCGAACTCTCTTGTGGAATCGGCGAAACGCTGTGCACCAACCTGCCCTACAGCGACTACGACTACTACTTCGACCGGCTCTACGACACGCTGTTGCCGGACGACCTGCACCAGCCCTACGTCGAGGAGACTCTGCGCATGCAAGGCGCCGAGCTGATCTTCGACTTCGGCAGGCTGGCGGAAACGGTCTCCCGGAGCGAGACACCGGGGGCGCTGTTCGCCGCCACGCCGTACCGGTCCTGACACCGTTTCCGCCGAGTCTCACGCCGGCACGTCGACCCAGCCGGCTCCTTCGGCGCTGCGGTGCGCGGCGTCGATGATCTCGATGCTGAGCAGCCCGTCGGCGAACGTCGGGATCGGCGTGGGTTCGCCGGCGAAGGCGGGCAGCCAGTCCTCGAGCATCAGGGCCATCGCCCGGCTCGCATGACCGGCGAGCCCGCGCGGCAGCTGGTCGGCGAACGCGGGCGACCGCTGCGCGGGCGCCAGCGGCGCGAGACCGTCGTCGGTGGCCGCACCCGCCTCGTAAGCCGTGTCACGCAACGTGCCGTTCCCGATCACCGTGCCGTCGGCGCCGAAGAGCTCCAGCCGGAAGTGATCCGCGTGCGCGCCGATCGTCGAGACGCTGAGCACCACCAGCGCACCCGAGTCCATCCGCATCAGCAGCGCCGAGGTGTCGTCGGCGGTGACCTCGAGCTTCCCGCCGTCCGGCAGGGACCGGACCGGGATGCTGCTGCGTACGTCGGCGCAGACGGCAGTGGGCCTGCCGAGCAGGGTGCACAGGTAGTCGAGGTCGTGGACCAGCATCCCCGCGAGGTAGCCGCCGCCCTGCGCACGGTCGTACATCCACCGGGCCTGCGGGGGTCGTTCGGGACGCCAGTAGGACGCGCTACGGCCGACCCTCGCGAAGTACGGCGTGCCGAGCAGGCCCGCGCGGACCCGCTCGGTGATGGCGAGCCACTCCGGAGTCCAGCGATTCTCGAAACAGCATCCCGTCGGCCTGCCCGCGGCCTCGGCCGCCCGCACCATCTCGCGGGCGGTGGCCGGATCGGTGGCCAGCGGTTTCTCGCACAGCACCGCCTTACCGGCCGCCAGCGCGGCCACGGTGATCTCATGGTGCAGTGCCGTGGGGGTGGCCACGGAGATCACGTCGAGATCGTCGCGCTCCACGAACGAGCGCCAGTCGGTGGACGTGTCGTCGATTCCCAGCCGCGCCGCGGCCCCGTCGAGCCGCTCGCGCGTGCGGGCACACAACGCCACCGGCTCGTAGCCGGTGGCCGCGCGATACGCGGGCACCTGGACGTGTGCGCCCCATCCGACACCCACGATGCCGACCCGTAATGCCATGACTCCTCCAAGTCAACTTCATCTGACAACTCTGCCAAGTGGTCCACGTGGTCGATCTTCTAGACTGACAACGCCATGGACAACGTCACAGACCAGGCGCCCGACGAGAGCGCCGCCGCGGAGACCAGGCTCGGGCCGCGGGCGACCCGCACCCGCAACGCGATCCTGCTGGCCTCGAAGCAACTGTTCCTGACTATGGGCTATGCGGGCACGCGGATCAACAACATCACCGACGCGTGCGGCATCTCCAGAGCGGGGTTCTACACCTACTTCCGCGACAAGCGCGAGATCTTCGACGCGCTGGGTGCCGAGACCTACCACGAGCTGCTGAAGCTCGCGAGTGGGCTGGACAACCTGCCGCGCCCGTGCTCCCGCGCGGATCTTGGCCGCTGGGTCCGGCAGTACTTCGACTTCCTGGACGAACACGGCGCGTTCATCCTGTCCACCAAGTCCGCTCCCGGCGACGACGACGTCAAGACGGCGACCAACCGGATGCAGATGCGGGTGTCGTTCGTGCTGGGCGCGAGCCTGCGCAGCCGCCAGAAGCACCCGACCACCACGCCGGAGGCGCTCGGCCTGACCGCGCAGGCGATGCTGGAACGCTCCTGGTACTACTGCCGCCCACAGCAACTCCCTGTCGACGCGGACGACGTCATCGAGGTCGTCACCGGCTTTCTCGTGTCGATGCTGGAAGCTGAGCCCCGGCAGCGGTGACTCGTCGAGGAGGGCACGCCTACCGCGCGGCGGTCCGCTCCGGGTCGTGCGACAGCGCGTGCCTGCCGGGCCGCAGCCCATGGCGGGCTCGCTCCTCCGGCGACAACGACGCGACGATCCCTTCCCGGGCGGCGGCAGGCAGCGTATGCATGATGCGCGCGACGCGGTCCATGCGGCGGGCGACCCCCGCTCGCTCGGGCAGGCCGGGGGTCGGCTGAAGCTGCGGCACCACGCCGCACACTTCGTCGGTGGAGCCGTCGTGGTGCCCGGCGTCCGCCTGGGCCTGCTCCAGCGCCATCTGGGCGGAGTCCTTCTCCTCCGACATCCCGATCGGCCCCAGCCGGGAGCCGTTGAGAAACTGCCGCACCACCGGCTCGTCGCTGGTGAGCAGAACCTCGCGCGGCCCGAACATGACCAGTTCCTTGCGGAACAGCATGCCGATGTTGTCCGGCACGGTACGGGCCACGTTGATGTTGTGCGTGACGATCAGGATCGTCGCGTCGATCTGCGCGTTCAGGTCGATCAGCAGCTGTGACAGGTAGGCGGTGCGCACCGGGTCGAGCCCCGAGTCCGGCTCGTCGCACAGGATGATCTCCGGGTCCAGCACCAGTGCGCGGGCCAGGCCGGCCCGCTTGCGCATACCGCCCGAGATCTCGCCAGGCAGCTTGCGCTCCGCGCCGGACAAGCCGGTCATGTCCAGCTTCTCCAGCACGATCCGCTTGATCTCGGACTCGGACTTCCTGGTGTGCTCCCGCAACGGGAACGCCACGTTGTCGAACAGGTTCATCGAGCCGAACAGCGCGCCGTCCTGGAACAGCACGCCGAACAGCTTGCGCGTCTCGTACAGCGTGCGCTCGGTGCACCGCACGATGTCCACACCGTTGACGACACAGCTGCCCCGGTCCGGCTTCAGCAGCCCGATCATGGACTTCAGGAACACCGACTTGCCCGTCCCGGAGGGGCCGAGCAGCACCGACACCTCACCGGGCGGCAACGTCAACGTCACGTCCCGCCAAACGGTTTGCCGCCCGAAGGACTTGGTCAGGCCTTCGACGACCACTTCGGCACCCCGCGCCATGCGAATCCCTTCGTCCGGTCAGTGCAACAGATCGAGGACGGTGGACGCGCCGTCGTTACCCAGCACGTATCCCTCCGCCTCCTCGAGGTGCCGGCGCCACAGAGCCTCCGCGCCGGCCGCGTCCCGCGCGCGGATCAGCTCCACCAGCCTGCGATGGGTCTTCGTGGCGCTGCGCCGCGCCCGCTCGGCAACCGGGCCGACGCCCGGCTGCAGCGACGTGTTGGCCACCTCGATGATGTGGTGGAGCATCTCGCTGAGCAGGGCGAGCGTCTCGTTGCCCGCGAGGCGCGTGAGCAGCAGGTGGAAATCGCCGTGCGACCGTACGGCCGCCACCGCGTCCGCTTCGCCGACGGCCTCGTGCCGCTGGAGCGCGGCCGCCAGCGCGGCGAGGTCGTCCTGCGACCGGTGCCGCGCCAGCTGACCCACGCCGGGCACTTCCAGCGCGACCCGCGCCTTGTACACATCGCGCAGCGTGGCGCCCTGGTATTCGAGAATGTAGCCGGCGTAGCGAGCGGCGACCTCGCGACGCGGTGGCTGCACCATCGCTCCACCGCGTGCGCCGCGCCGGATCGTGATGAGGCTTTCCGATTCGAGCACGCGGAACGCTTCGCGGAGAGTGGGGCGGGAGATGCCGAACTGCTCCATGAGCTGGGATTCCGAAGGCAGCGCATCGCCCTCGGCGAGCTCACCGTGGATGATCTGCCGCCGCAGGTCGGCCGCGATGAGCTCCGCCACCTTCGGAACCCGGACCGGGCGGACCGGCGCGTCGTCCGGCGAACGGCCGGCGTCGGCCGGCCTGCCGACCGCTCTGGGTGCCACCCCGGTCCTCCCTTTCGGTTCTGTGCCATCACTTCTGGCCGGATCGGCCGGCCCGCCGGTTCAGCCGCGCAGGGATGCCCGCGCCGCCTTCATCGCGTCGAGACGCCTCGTCAGCAACTCGACCTCGTCCTGCTCGAGTGGGCCGATACCCGCGGCGCGCAGCTTGTCGAGCTCGGCGGTGACCACGATGATCTCGGCGTCCAGCCGTTCCCCGGCCTCGTCCTTGGTCAGCAGGTCCTGGTCGGTCCAGTCGTCCGCGGCGATCCGGTCCTTGTCGTCCATGCCGGCTCTCAGCTCACCGTGGCCGGCTTCTTGGCCGGCGCGGGCAGGTTGTACAACCGCCGCGCGTTGAGCTCGACGATCTGGTGCACCTCGTCGTCGGGCACGTCCAGGAACGCCTCCTCGGCACGCTTGCGGCTGGCCGGCCAGAACGAGTCCGAGTGCGGGTAGTCGCACTCCCAGGTGATCCGGTCGACGCCGATGACGTGCCGGTTGGCCAGGCCGAAGTCGTCCTCGATGAAGCAGCCGTGGAAGTGCTTCCTGAACAGCTCCGAGGGCTTCACGTCCTGGCTGATGTTCTGGTAGAAGCGGTGCTTGCGCCATACGTAGTCGGCCCGTTCGATGATGTAGGGCACCCAGCCGATACCGCCCTCCGACAGACCGATCTTGAGCTTCGGGTGCTTGTGCAGCGCGGGCGAGAACACCCAGTCCGCCGTGGCGTGCATGCTGTTCGTGCCCATCAGGTTGATCATGACGGCGAACGGGGCATCCGGCGCCAGCTGCGGGATCGCCTTCTCGCCGCCGCTGCCGAAGTGCTGGCACAGCGGCATCCCGGTCTCCTCGACCGCGGAGAACACCGGGTCCCAGTAGTCGGTGTGCAGTGACGGCAGGCCGAGCGCGTGCGGCAGGTCGGGGAAGGTGATCGCCTTGGCCCCCTTCGCCGCGGTCCGGTGAATCTCCTTGACCGACTCCTGCGGGTCCCACAGCGGCATCATCACCACCGGGATCAGCCGCTCGGGAGCGGCCGCCGACCACTCGTCGAGCACGAAGTCGTTGTAGGCCTTGACACACAGCAGTGCCAGGTCCTTGTCCTCGGCCTCGAGGAACACCGTGCCGCAGAACCGCGGGAACGACGGGAAGCACATCATCGCCTCGACGCCGTCGATGTCCATGTCGGCCAGCCGGGCCTTCGGGTCGTAGCACCCGGGGATCATGTCCGAGTACCGGACCGGCTCCAGTCCGTACTCCTCGGGCTTCTTGCCCGCCACGGCGTTCAGGCCGATGTAGGGGTAGATCCGGTTCTCGTAAACCCACACCTGGGCGTCCGGAAGACCTTCGCCGAGGGACTGCTCGACAATCCGCGGGCCGGCTTCCCGGTACTTCTCCGGTAGCCGGTCTTGCCACACCCTCGGGTGCTCGATCAGGTGGTCGTCCACCGAAATGAGCTTCATCCAGGGCTGCAGTGGCATCGCTGACTCCTCACCATCGAATTCCGTTTACTTACCTTGTGTTCCTTGCTTCCGGCCGGGGAGGGGTCCGCTGCGCCGGGAACATCCACAAGCGACCTCGGCGGGGCAGGCGAACAGGCCCCGGGCGCCAGTGGAGTCCGCGTCGCCATCGAGGCTCCTGCTCCTTCTCTCGCAAACCGGACGACTACCGCTACTGTAGCCCCTAAGTAGCACAAATAACTAGCTATATGATGGCCTTGGCGTGTGCCGGGGAGGCGTGCCAGGCCGGAAGCTGCGCCCGCTGCAGCTTGCCCGCTCCCGTGTGCGGCAGCTCGGGCACCTCGTACCAGTACGCGGGCACCTTGAAGCCCGCCAGCCGGGTTCTGGTGTACGCGTGCAGGTCGGCCGCGCTGGGCAGCGGCCCGGCCGGCACCAGGAAGGCGGCGACGGTCTGGCCGAGCCTGCGATCGGGCACGCCGACCACCCCGGCGGCCGCGATCGCGGGATGGGCCTGGAGCACCTGCTCGATCTCCAGGGGATAGACGTTCTCACCGCCGCGCACGATCCGGTCATGGGTCCGCCCGACCAGGAAAACGTAGCCCTCGTCGTCTCGCCGCCCGATGTCGCCGGTGGCCATCCAGCCGTCCGGCCCCGGCAGGCTCAGGTGCCCCGCCCGGACCACCAGCTCACCGGCGCCGGTCTCGTCCGGGTTCTCGATGCGCAGGTCCAGGCCGGGCACCGGGCGGCCGACCGAACGCAGCAGGTCCGGTCGCCCGTCGAGGGCGCGCAGGTGATCCTCCGCCGTCAGTGAGGTGATGGGACTGCCCTCGGTCTGCCCGAAGAGGTTCACCATCCTGGTGCCCGGCAGCACCTCCAGCACCCGGCGCAGCGTCTCCGGGTGGATCGGCGACGCACCGTAGACCAGCGTGCGCAGCGGCACCAGGTGCAGCGCACCTGCGTCGAGCAGCATCTCGATCATGCTGGGCACCAGCATCGCATGCGTCACGCCGAGCGACGCGAGCCCGCGCCACCAGCCGGTGCTGAACGACGACGTCGCGACGACCGTCGCTCCGGATGCGACGGCGACGAGCAGGTTGCCCAGCCCGCCGATGTGGTGAATCGGCGAGCCGGTGGCGTACACCGCGGACCGGTCGAACCCGACCAGCCCGGACAGCACCGCGCTGCGCCGTGCCAGTACCCGCTGGGTCAGCGGTACTCGTTTGGGCATCCCCGTGGTGCCACCGGTGTGCAGGTAGACCGCGACCGAATCGGGCCCCGGCGCGGACAGCCCGGCCGGGTCGTCCGCATCGCCGAACTCCGGCACAGTGACGGGCCGGACCCCCGTCGCGGCACCGAGTTCTCCGGCCGTCGCCGCGAAGGCGTCCTCGTGCAGCACCACCTGGCTACCCAGGTCCCGCACCATCACCGTGAGCTCCGGCACCGTCAGCTTCGGCCCGAGCGGCGCCAGCGGGTGTCCGGTCGCGGCGCCCGCGAGCAGCAGCGCCACGGTGCCCGCGTTCGTGGTCACGAGTGCGGGCAGCGGGGCGCCAGGGGCGAGGCCGAGCTCCTCGATCCAGCGGCCTGCCGCCGCCGCGGCGCCCAGCAGCCGCGCGCCCGCGACCGTGCGCGACCCGTCGATCACGGCCGGCTGCCGCGACTCGTGCCAGGCCGCGACGACGGCGGCGGACCAGCTGTCCATCACCGCGGGCCGAAGCGCTGCGCCCCATCCAGCCGGATGGTCTCGCCGTTGAGGTACGGGTTCACCAGGATGTGCTCGACGAGGCCCGCGTACTCCTCGGGCTTGCCGAGCCGCTTGGGGCCGGGGATGTTCGCCGCGAACTTCGCCAGCGCGTCCTCCCCCACCTGCTCCATGATCGGCGTCCGCATCGTGCCCGGCGCGATCGTGACCACCCGGACGCCCAGCGAACCGAGGTCCCTGGCCGCCACGAGCGTCATGCCCACCACGCCCGCCTTGGCGGCGGAATAGGCGATCTGGCCGATCTGGCCCTCGTACGCCGCGATGCTCGCCGTCGTCACGACCGCGCCGCGCAGCCCGTCCTCGTCCGGCTCCGTCTTCGCGATGGCCGCCGCCGCGATGCGCAGGACGTTGTAGGTGCCGGTCAGGTACAGGTCGACCGTCTTCGTGAACCCCCCGAGCGAGGCCGGGCTGCCGTCGCGCTGCACCACCTTCTCCGCGACCCCGAACCCACCGTGGGCCACGACCGCATAGCGGAACGTGCCGAGCTTGCCTGCCTCGGCCACCGCGTTCGCCACGGCGGCCTCGTCCGTGACGTCGGTCCGGACGTAGCGGGCGCGGTCGCCGAGATCCGCCGACAGCTTCTCCGCCTTCTCATCGGCCAGGTCGGCGATCACCACGGCCGCACCGGCCGCGGCCACCCGCCGGACCGCGGCCTCACCGAGCCCGCCGGCGCCACCCGTCACGAGCACGACGCTGTCCGCCAAAGACACGTTTTCCTCCAGTAGCCTCGATACGGTTCATCATCAAGCTATATCCGCTCATGATGGAAGGTGCTTGCGGGCCACACTAACCCACTCCCCGGCCCTGGCCTGGCCGGTCTGCCGGAAACAGCTAATGGAATGTGCTATTTGCCAATCCGGCCGCTCCAGGTGTGCCGTGGACGGCCCTGCTCGTCGCGTTCCAGCACCCCGTGCCCATAAGTTTTCCTTCTGCAGTAAGGGTTTTCAGCAACCGGAGCGCGTGCCCGGGGTGAACGCGATCGGCAGGTGCGGCAAGCTGTCAGCTCTCCTCGAGGATCATCCGGGCGGCCTTGCGAGACATGGCCATCAACGGGCCGTTAAGGTTCCCGGCGACCATGGCCGGCAGTACCGACGCGTCCATGACGCGCAGCCCCTCGATGCCGCGGACCCGCAGCCGGAGATCGGTGACGGCATCGTCCCCGGCGCCCATCCTGCAGGCACCGCACGCATGGAAACCGGTCCCTCCGTTGAGCACCACGTGGTTGAGGATCGACTCGTCGTCCTGGACCGGCCAGCCGGGCTCGGTCTCGCCCTTGATCATGTCCGCGAACGGGTGCTGCGCGGCGATATCCCGCATCCGCCGGAAGATGGCCACGAGCTTCGTCGCGTCCGCGTCGTTGAAGGCGTAGTTCGTGGTGACCCGCGGATGTGTCCGCGGATCACTGGAGACGACGTGGACGGAGCCGGTGGTCGTCGGCCGCAAAGGATAACCGATGATCGATGCACCCGGACGGCTTTCCAGGGTCAGATCGAGCGGCTTGATGCCCTGCGTGAAGGGGGTCATGAGGATCTGGGCGTCGACCCGCGGCTCGGCCGGGTCGGATTTCATGAAGCCGACGAGGTCATAGGCCGGCGATGCGACCGGGCCGTCGCGGGTGAGCAGGTACTTCAAGCCTGCTTTCGCCTGCCCCGTCGAGCTGCTCAACCGGCCGTTGTAGCCCAGTTCCGGATCGTTCAGCCGGACCTGCAGCGTGCCGTAGCGGTGTTCGATCAGGTGCTCGCCCACGCTCGGACGGTCGAGCAGGACGGCGATGCCGGCCGGCTTCAGCACGTCGGCACCGCCGATGCCGGACAGCTCGAGCAGTTTGGGCGTCTCCATGTTGCCCGCGGCCAGGATGACCTCGCGACCGGCCCTGATCTCCTCCTCGCCGCCGCCCGAGGCGACCGCGACGCCGACCGCCCGGCCGTGCTCGACGACCACCCTGGTGACCAGCGCCTCGGTGCGCACCGTCAGATTCGGGCGCTTCGCGGCCGGCTTGAGGAAGACCTTGCTCGCGCTCTGGCGGAGCCCGTTCTTGATGTTCGCCGGTGCATAGCCGACGCGTTCGTCGTCCGAGGCGTTGAGGTCGTCCACACGCTTGAGCCCGATGTTGCCCGCGGCCTCCAGCATCGCCTCGTCGACCCGGTCCCCGGACTCCTGGACGCTGATGTGCAGTGGCCCGCCGGTCCCGCGAGTCGCGGAGGCACCGAGCTGATGGTCCTCGATCTCCTTGTACACCGGAAGGATCTCGTCCCAGCCCCAGGCGGGATTGCCCAGCTCCCCGAGCGCGTTCCAGTCCGCCTCCGCACCACGGTTGTAGACCATGCCGTTGATGGCGCTCGACCCGCCGAGCACGCGGCCGCGCGACCACTTCTCGGTCTGCCCGAGCGGGCCGAAGGGCTCGGTTTCGTAGACGTACGAGTGCTCGGGGTTCTCGATGGTGAAGGCGAACCCCTTGGGAATGTGGAAGACCGGGCTCCGATCGCGCTTTCCTGCCTCCAGCAACAGGACGCGTATCGCCGGCTCCCTGCTCAGCTCCGCGGCGAGGACGCAACCGGAAGTTCCGCCCCCTACGACGATGTAGTCATATAACGCCATGGCTTTCCCTGTCCTATCTGCCGGCCCGGGCCGGTGCCAGCGCCAGCGGGTCGAGCAACGACGCGAGCGAGGGCACCGCGCCGCCGCGAGTGAGGTCGTCCAGGATGTACGGCTTGCCGTCGGGACCGAGGAAAAGCCCGGTCACCGGGTCGTAGGTGGTGGAACCCGACGGGGTCGGCGTCGTGAGCACGCCGCCGCCTGCCAGGAAGTTCAGGCCGCAGCCCGCCGCGGTCGCGGAACGGCGCGCGGGGTCGTTGGGACACGGTGAGTTGCGGGCTCCGCGCACCAGCTGCGGCGAGTTCTGCGGGATCTTGCAGTAGGAGTCGCCCGGCGCCGGGATCGAGGTGGTGTCGGACGGGTCCCGCGCCTGCGCGTTGAATCCCTTCGTACACGCGGTCGGCGAGTTGATCGCGGTCTTCAGGTTCAGCACCGCGGTGTTCGGCACCGGGCTGGTCGCGAGCGACGTCACCGTGTTGTTGACGGTCGCGGGCAGGATCGAGAGCACCTGAGCCACGTTGGGCAGGTAGATGTCGAGCATCTGCCCGGTGGAGGTGAGGCTCGCCAGCAGCCGGGGCACGGTCGGCCGCAGCCCGTCCAGCAGGGAGCCGAGTTCCGTGGCGAATCCAGGCCCGTCGGTCAGTGCCGCGCGGATCTGCGGGTCGCTCATCTTGAGCTGCTCGGTGAACGACGCCAGGTTCGCCGTGTAGGCGGCGATGTCGGGGCCCTCGGCTTTCTGCGTGTCCAGCACCGGCACCAGGTCGGCGATCAGCTTGCGGGTCGGGCCGAGGTTGTCCGACGCCGCGGTGGTCAGTGTCCTGGCGGAGTCAAGGAACTGCTGCAGCGTCTGCCCGGTGCCGTTGAACGCGTTGTACAGCTCGTCGATCGTGGTGCCGAGCTTGTCCTGCGGAACCGAGTCGGCGAGTGCCTTGGTGTTGTGCAGGACGCTGCCGATCTGGGTCGGCAGCGTTACCCGCACACCGCTCACCGTCGCGCCGTCGGAGAAGTACGGCGGCTTGTCGGCGGACGGCACGAACGACAGGTACTGCTCGCCGATGGCGGAGGTGTTGCGCACGGCGACATCGCTGTCCGCCGGGATCCGCACGCCGTCGTCGACGCTCAGGTCGGCGATGACGCCGTCGGGACTCAACCGCATCCCGGTGACCTTGCCGATCTCGACACCGCGCAGGGTGACCACCGCGTTCGGGTACAGGCCCCCGGTCTCGGGCAGCTCGACCGCGAGCCGGTACTGGCCGAAACCGAGCAGCCGCGGCAGGCCGATATAGGCGATCGACGCGTACACGACGGCCGTCACGGTCAGGATCGTGAACACGACGAGCTGCCACCGCACCATCCTGGAGATCATCGGCCGCCTCCCAGCAGCGAGCCCAGGAGTGAGGGCGCGCTCGACTGCGGCGTCGCCGGGGCGGGCGCGGACGGCGTGCCCGGGCTCGGGGTCGCCGGCGGGGCGGGGACCGCCGGTTGCAGCGCCGGGGGCGGTGGTGCGGGCGTGTTCCCGGTGCCCAGCGGCGGCAACGCGCCGAGGATCGGCATCCCGGTGAGGAAGTTCTTCTGCAGTGTCGGCAGCGTCAGGTCGAGCGTGACGTCGATGTTGGCGTAGTCACCGCGCACGGCATTGGCGACGGTCCGGCCCGGCCAGGGGAAGTTCCCGACCAGCGACAGCGAGTCGACCAGGTCGTTGCCGGAGTCCGACAGCTTGCCCAGCACCGGTTGCAGCTGCTGCAGGTTGGCGAGCAGATCGTCCCGTGTGCCGTTGAGTACCCGGGTGCCGACGTCGGACAGGTCGGACAGCGCGGTGAGCGTCTGGGTGAGGTTGACGCGTTCGTCGTTGAGCACGCGGACCCCGGCGGGCAGCTCGTCGAGCGCCTTGGCGAGCGAGTCGTTCTGCCGCGCCAGCGCACCGCTGAACTGGTTCAGGCTGTCGAGCGCGTGCGTGATGTTGCCCGTCTGCTGGTTCAGCTGCGACACGAGCGTGTCCAAGTTGGACAGCAGGCCGCGGGCGTCGGCGGCGCGGCCGCGCAGGACGTCGTTGACCTCGGTGGTGATCGTCTTGATCTGGGCGAGGCCGCCACCGTTGAGCACGACCGACAGGGCGCCGAGGAACTCCTCGGTGCTCGGATAGTCGCCGGTGCGCTCCAGCGGGATGACGGCACCGGCCGTGAGCCTGCCTTGTGGCGCGTCGCCCGCCGGTGGGCTCAGTTCGAGATACTCGGCGCCCAGCAGGCTTTTCTGCCCCACCCGCGCGGTCGCGTTGCCCGGGAGGCTGGTGCCCCCGCCCAGGCGCAACGTCAGTTTGGCGTGCCAGTTGTCGAAGTCGATCGACTCGACGTTGCCGACCGTCACGTCGCCGACCTTGACCTCGGAGTTGGGTACGAGGTTGTCGACCTGCGCCATCTCGACGGTCACCGGGAACGAGCCGTCGCCGCCGCCAGGGGTGAAGGGCAGCGACCAGGAACCCGGCCCGGTGAACCGGCAACCGGTCAGCGCCAGTGTGGCCACCAACGCCGAGCACAGCACAACGCGCCGATTCACTTGGCTCCTCCGGGAATGAGCAGGCCGAGCAACCCGCCGCCGGGTGCGGGCTGTGCGGGCGCGGGCGGTGGGCCCTGCCCGTCGGCCGTCATCTGGTTGGACACTCCGTTACGCACCACCGGGTTGATCCCGGCCGGCAGGTGGTCGAACGGGATGACGCTGAGCAACGGCTGCAGTGCGGCCTGGCATGCCTCCGGCGGGCCGCCGAGGGAGAACAGCGCGGAGCAGACGAAGACCGCCGGGTGCGAGAGCATCACGTCGGAGACCGCACCGGTGAGCGCGCCGGTGAGCGGGTCGTACACGTTGTTGTAGTCGGCGACCGCGGTGGGCGCGATCTGCAGGATGTCGGCCAGCGTCTGCCGTTGCCCGGCGAGGTTCTCCGTGGTCTTGGTCAACGCGTCCAAAGTGGATCCGAGCTTTCCCCGGTTCTGCTGGACGAAGTCGCGGATGACGCCCAGCGAGCTGTCCAGTGTGGATAGTGTGGTGGCCAGCGTGGCCCGGTTGTCGTCGAGCACGCCGGAGACGGCGGCGAGCTGGCTCTGGAACTGGGCGACCACGTTGTCGCCCGCGGCCAGCGTGCTGACGAACGTCTGCAGGTTGCGCACCACGGCGAACAGGTCGCCGCTGCCGTCGGACAGGGTCGACACGGCCTGGGTCAGCTGGGTGACGGTGTCCCGGATGTTCGCGCCCTGACCGTCCAGGTTCGCCGAGGCCGTGTCCAGCAGCCGCGTCAGCGCACCGTCGGAGTTCGCGCCCTGCGGGCCGAGGTCGGCGGTCAGCCGGTCGAGCTGCGCGGTGATCTGGTCCCACTCGACCGGTATCGCGGTGCGCTCCACCGGGATGGTCCCGCCGTCGGGCAGCTGCGCGCCGCTGGTGTAGGGCGGGTCGAGCTGGACGAAGCGGCTGGTGACCAGGCTGGGCGCCACGATCGCGGCATGCGCGTCCCGCGGGACCGGATGCGCCTGGTCGTAGGAGATCTCCACCCGCACCTGCCCGGCCTGCGGTTGGATGCCGGTCACCTTGCCCACGGATACGCCGAGGATGCGCACGTCGTCCCCGGCGTAGAGACCGACGGCCTGCTGGAAGTACACCACCGCGTGCCGCTGGCCGCCGGAGCGCCCGGTCACGAAGAACGAGGCACCGATCAGCGCGAGGACCACCAGCGCGGCCAGGAAGCGGTAGGAGCCGAGCACCCGCGTCATTTGCCTGCTCCGTTCTGCAGCAGCTGCGGTAGCAGGGGTGCCAGGTTGGCCGGCACGATGTTCTCGACCACGGCGTAGAAGTACGGCCCGCCGGCCACCGACTCGCCGAGTGAGGTCGCGTAGATCTGCAGGTTGCCGATCGTCTTGTCGATGTTGCCCTGGTTCCGGTTGAGCAGGTCGAGCACCCCGGAGAGCTGGGTCAGCGCCGGGTCGAGCTGCCGCTGGTTGTCCTGGGCCAGCCCCTTGAGCTGGGTGACCACGGCGGTGACCTGCACCAGCAGGGTGTGCAGGTCGTCGCGGCGGCGGTAGAGCTCCTGCAGCAGCGCGTTGCCGTCGGACAGCAGTGTCATGACCTGCTGGTTGCGCTGGGCCAGCACCGCGGTGACCCCGTTGGCCTGGCTGAGCAGGGTGCGCAGTGCCTGGTCCCGGCTCGCGATGGTCTGGGACAGCCTGCTCACTCCGCTCAACGCGGTCCGCAACGTGTCGGGGGTGTTCCGGAATGTCTGCGCGACAGTGTCCAGCGACTGTGCGAGCCTGCCCGTGTCGATCTGCTCGGTCGTGCTGGACAGCGTCTGCAGCGCCTGCGTGATGTCGTACGGAGGCTTCGTCCGGGCCAGCGGGATGTGCTCGCCGTCGCGCAGCTCGCCGTCGCCTGCGGGGATGAGGTTGAGGAACTTCTTGCCCAGCGGGCTCGCGGTGCCGATCGCGGCCGCGGTCCGGCTGCCCAGGCTCGTCCCGTCGTCGACGGTGAAGCTCACCTCGATGTGGCTGCCGACCAGGTCGACCGAGCTCACGGTGCCGACGTTCAGCCCGCCCACGCGGACCTGGTCACGCGGCAGGATGCCGCCTGCCTCGGAGAACTCGGCGACGTAGCTGTTGCTGGTCAGGCTCCGGTAGATCGCCCCGGAGTTCATGGCGAGCACAACGAGCGCGGCGATGACGACCAGTGCGACCACGGCGAGCCGCACCGGGTTCTTCTCCCGGAAGGAAATCCTGATCACTGGCATCGCGCCACCCCGCTGGAGACGAACGGTGTCATGATGGGCGTCCCGTCCGGGCCGGTGAGCCGCAACCGGACCGCGCAGATGTAGAAGTTGAACGCGGACCCGTGACTGCCCGTCCGGCTCAACCTCGCGAGGTTGTCGGGGAACAGATTCAGGTCCTGCTGCAGCGTGTCGCGCCCGCCGTTGAGCAGCGCGGCGAGCCGGTCGAGCTGGGTGATCGTGCCGGTGACCTGTGGCCTGGCGTCGCCGACCAGGTTCGCGACCGTGCGCGACACGTCGCTGATCTTGCCGAACGACTGGCCGATGGGGTCCCGGTCGGCGGCCAGCCCGCTCACCAGCTGCTGCACCTGGGTGATCAGGTCCGACAGCTGGGGTGTGCGTGCGTTGACCGTGCCGAGAACCTGGTTGAGGTTGTCGATCAGCTGGCCGATCACGTGGTCGCGGTCCGCGAGCTGCGAGGTCAGCGGCCCGAGATTGGCGAGCAGGTCGTCCACGGCCCCGGATTCGCCCTGCAGCACGGAGATCAGCGAGCTGGAGAGCTGGTTGACCTGGTCGGGTTGCAGCGCTTCGAACAGCGGGGCGAATCCGTTGTATAGCTCATCGAGGTCGAGCGCGGGCGCGGTCTGCCGCAACGGGATCGTCCCGCCGGGCGCCAGCGGCCCGCCGGAGCCCGCGGTCAGTTCGAGGTAGCGATCGCCGACGAGGTTCTTGTACCGGATGACGGCCTGGCTCCCCGTGGTCAGCGTGATGCCGCGGCGCACGGTGAACGTGACCTCGATCGTGTGATCTTGTTGTGCGGCAAGGTCCTTGACCTGCCCGATGGGCACGCCCGCCGCGCGGACGTCCTCCCCGCCGTGCATGCCCGACACGTCGGCGAACAGCGCCCGGTAGGTGTCCTCGTCCTGGAACCGGACGTTGCCGAACACCGCCACGAGCAGTGCGCTGAGCAGCCCGGTGGTCACCACCAGCGCCAGAACCTTGACCAGGTTGGCCGGAGACCTCATTTGCCACTCACCTGCCCCGCGTAGGGACCGAACAGCTGCACCGCGAGCGGCGGGTCGCCCGGCGTCACCGGTTCGTCCTTTGTGGACGGGAAGATATCCGTGCCGTCGTTGAACTTGACGTACGGCGAAGGCATCCGGTCCAGTGAGTAGGGCCCGCCGTAACAGCTCGGGCCGGTGTCGACGGCCACCTTCGGCAGGTTCTGCGGGTAGGCGTAACCGTTCTGCCCCGGTTCGATCTGGACATACAGCCCGATCGAGGCGTCCTTGGTGCCCACGGCCGCCTCCATGTACTTGCGGGCGCGGTTGATCTGGGAGAACAGGCACGGGAACACCGGCGAGTAACGGGCCAGCAGCCCGGTGACCGGGGCCAGGTTCGCCAGCGACGACTTGAGTCCCGCCTCGTTCGTCGCCAGGAAATCGCGGGCGTTGCCTGCCAGGCCGGTCACGTCGACGAAGAAGGCGTCGAGCGCCGCGTGCTCGTCCACCAGCGTGGCGCTGGTGACCCGCGCGTTGTCGAGCAGGCGCATCAGGTCCGGGGTCGCCGCGGCGTAGCTGCCCGCGACCGGACCGGTGTCGGCCACCACCTGCTTGAGCTGTGCCAGGCTCGGGTTGAAGGCGGTCAGGTAGCCGTTGAGCTGCGTGATGTACTGACCGATCTCGTCGCCGCGCCCGTCGAGCGTGCTCGCCAGCGCGCCGAGCGTCGCGTTCAGCTTCGCGGGGTCGATGCTGTGCAGCAACGACACCAGGCTCGCGAACACGTCGTTGACCTCGGTGTCCACCTGCGCGGTCCGGATGACCGCGCCTTGGGCCAGTGGTCCCGGTGACGACGACGACCCTGGCACCAGCTCCACGTACTTCGCGCCGAACACGGTCGGGGCGAGAATCCGCGCGCCGACGTTGCCGGGAACCAGCTTGGCCTGCGCGGGATCGAGCGCGACGTTGAGGCGCGCGCCGTCCCCGTCGTGGTCGACGGAGCGGACCTGGCCGATCGTGATGCCGCGGAAGGTCACGTCCGCGCCGTCGTTCATCAGCAGCCCGGACCGGTCGGCCAGCACCGACACCTGGACAACCGGCGTGAACGCCTTGGTGTAGCTGCCTGCCACGAGCCAGATGAGTACCGCGGCCATCGCCAGGGCCACGAGACCCAGCAGCTGGTGGCGCCTGCGGCGCGAGAAGATGCTCACCGGGTTCACCGCGAGATGTGAAGCGTGTTCGAGTTGCCGTACAGGACCAGGCTGACCACGAACGCCACGAACATCACCCCGACGAGGGAGAGCCGCACCGCCCTGCCGACCGCCGCGCCGACACCGGCGGGGCCGCCGGAGGCCGTGAACCCGTAGTAGCAGTGCACCGACATCACCACCACCGACATCGCCAGCACCTCCAGAAACGAGAACAGGATGTCCTGTGGCACGAGGAACGTCGCGAAGTAGTGGTCGTAGCTGCCCGCGGACTGGCCGTAGATGACGACCACCGTGAGCCGGGTCAGCCCGTAGGACATGAACAGCGCGATCGCGTACAACGGCGTCACCGCGATGAACCCGGCGAGGATCCGGGACGTCACGAGAAACGGGATCGACGGCACCGCCATCACTTCCAGTGCGTCGATCTCCTCACTGATCCGCATCGCCCCCAGCTCCGCGGTGAACCCCGCGCCGACCGTGGCCACCAGCGCCACCCCGGCGATCAACGGCGCCGCGATCCGGGTGTTGACGTAGGCGGAGACGAACCCGCTCAACGCCTCCACACCCACGTTGGCGAGCTGCGAGTAGCCCTGCAGCGCCACCTCGACGCCGGCCGCGCCGGTCAGGAACGCCACCACGATCGCCGTGCCCCCGACCAGCGCCATCGCGCCGGTGCCGAGGCTGACCGAAGCCAGCTGGCGCGCGATCTCCTTCTTGTACCTGATGATCGTGCGATAGGACCAGCCGTAGGCCTTGCCGTGGAAGGCGAGCTGCTCGCCGAGCCGGGCCAGCCCGTTGCCGGGCGCGGCAAGTGCCTGCCGCGCCCGCTGCGCGAGCGGTGCGCTCATACCGATCGACCTCCGTGCCTACGAAACGATGCCGAGCTGCAGGTAAACCGCGCTGATCAGGACGTTGAACAAGAACAGCAGTACGACCGCGAGGATCACGGTCTGGTTGACCGCGTCACCGACGCCTTTCGCGCCGCCCCCGGCGGTCAGGCCGCGGTAGCAGGCCACCAGGCCTGCCGACATCCCGAACACGGCGGCCTTGATCTCGCTGACCACGAAGTCGGCCAGCGTCGTCAGCAACGTCAGGTTCGAGACGAACTGGCCCGCACTGGCACCCTGCACGAGCACCGAGAGCACGTAGCCCGTGGCGATCGCGACCACCGACACGACCGCGTTGAGCGCGACCGCGACGACCGTCGACGCCAGCACCCGCGGGAGCACCAGCCGGTGCACCGGGTCGATCCCCAGCACCTGCATGGCGTCGATCTCCTCGCGGATCTTGCGCGACCCCAGGTCCGCGCACACCGCGGTCGCGCCCGCGCCGGCGACCACCAGGACGCTGGCTATCGGGCCGATCTCGCGAATCACCGCGAGGCCGACCCCGGCGCCGGCGATGTCGATCGCACCGATCTGCGCCAGCAGCTGGTTGATCAGGAAGATGACCACGCCGAGGAAGGGGATCGTCAGCATGATCGCCGGAACCAGCGACACACTGGCGATGAACACCGTCTGCTGCAGGAACTCCTGTGTCTGAAATGGACGCTTGAACAACGCTAAAGCGGTGTCCAGGCACATCGCGAGGAACCCGCCGATCGGCCGTAACGCGCGACCTGCTGAGATGTCAGGCATTTCCCTCCTGCCGCAACGCCGGACAACCTAACCGCGTCCCCGGAGAATGTCCACTTGATACCAGAGCGGTTAGCGCATAATAATCTAACGATATGACCGGCGCAACAGAAACCCCCAGCGAAGCGGCCCGCCGTCCGAGCCCTCATCCACGCCCACCGGAGACCGAACCGGACGGCCCCGAAGCCGCCGTCTACTTTGATCAAGAAGCTGCCCCGAGCGGTCCGGAAACCCGCCGTCGCAGGTGGAACCGGTGGACCTGGACACTCGTCGCCCTCTCGTCACTCCTGATCCTGTCGCTCGCCGCAGGCGGGTGGCTGTTCTGGCGCGATCACTCCACCGCCGCCGCGGACGCCGACCGGGACAACGTGGTGCTCGCCGCCCGGCAGGAGGTGCTCAACCTCGTGGGACTCAGCAGCACCGGCACCGATGCCGCCTACGACCGGCTGCTCAGCGGCGCGACCGGCGACTTCCGCACCCAGCTGACGCAGCAGGCCGACGCGTTCAAACAGGCGGTGACCCAGGGCCAGGTGGTCTCCACCGGCCAGATCTCCGAGGCCGGCGTGGAACAGCTGGGCGCGGACAGCGCGACCGCGATCGTGGTCGCGAGCGCGAACATCAAGAACACCCAGGCACCGCAGGGCGAGAACCGGCAGTACCGGCTGCGCCTGACGTTGCAACGACAAGACGACCACTGGCTCGTCTCACAACTGGAGTTCGTCGCATGATCCGGCTACGCCGACCCCGCCGCCGCGAGCTCGTCGTCGCGGCCTTCGCCATCGTCATCGCCGCGTCGCTCACCGAGGGCGGCCTCCTCCTGCGGGACGCCCAGGCGGCCTCCGCCGTGTCGGCCGCGCGAGGGGACGCGCAGGCAGCGGTCACGACGATCGTGCCGCGCGTGCTCTCCTACAGCTACCGGACGCTGCCCGCCGACATGGCGACCGCGACCGGCGCCGCCACCGGCGACTTCAAGCAGAACCTGCAGGCGCTGATGACCCAGGTGGTACAGCCGACCGCGTCCAGCGACCAGGTCACGACGAAGGCGACGGTCACGCACGCCGCCGTGGTCGAGGCCCGCCAGGACGAGGTGGTCCTCCTCGTCCTGCTTTCCCAGGAAAGCACGAGCAAGAGCCAGCCGACCCCGGTGGTGAGCGCGAGTTCGGCCAGGGTGCAGCTGCGGCGCAGCGGTGGCCAGTGGCTCGTGGCCGACCTGCAGCCACTCTGACCAATTGCGTCAATTTAATTAGCTATATAGCATCGTCGCACAGACGTTCCTCGACGACGAAGGAGCCTCGTTCGCCCATGACCGCATCCGCCGCACCGCAAACGCGCCAAGGCGAGGACCGCATGCTCGTCGACGGCGAACTCACGCCGTCCGCCTCCGGTGCCCGCTACGACAACATCAACCCCGCCACCGAGCAGGTTCTCGGCCAGACCGCCGACGCCACTGCCGAGGACATGGACCGCGCGATCGCGGCGGCGCGGCGGGCCTTCGACGCGACCACCTGGTCGACGGACGGCGCCCTGCGCAAGCGCTGCCTCGAACAGCTGCACGCCGCGCTCGTGGAGGAGAAAGAAGCGCTGCGGGCCGAGATCATCGCCGAAGCGGGCGCGCCGGTGCAGACGACCTACATCGCCCAGCTCGACTGGCCGCTGCAGGACGGGCTGCTCTTTCCCGCCTCGCTGATCGAGACCTTCGCATGGGAGCGGGATCTTCCCGACCCTGAGCTCTTCGGTGCCACCAACCATCGGAAGGTGGTCAAGGAAGCGGTCGGCGTCGTCGCGGCCATCACCCCCTGGAACTTCCCGTTCGAGGTGGTCATCAACAAGATCGCCCCCGCGCTGGCGGCCGGGAACACGGTTGTGCTCAAGCCCGCGCCGGACACGCCATGGACCGCCACCCGGATCGGCCGGCTGGTGCACGAGCGCACCGACATCCCGGCCGGGGTTTTCAACGTCGTGCCGACCTCGGCCAACAAGGTCGCCGAGCAGTTGCTCACCGATCCGCGCGTGGACCTGGTCTCCTTCACCGGTTCGACCGCCACCGGCCGCCGCGTCGTCGAATTGTCCGCGGCCACCATGAAACGCACGACGCTCGAACTGGGCGGGAAGTCCGCGATGATCGTGCTCGACGACGCCGACTTCGCCTCGACCGTGCCGCAGTCGATGGCGGCGTGCATGCACGCGGGCCAGGGCTGCGCGCTGACGACGCGGCTGCTCGTGCCACGCGCCCGCTACGCGGAGGCGGTCGAGATCGCCACCGCGACCTACAGCCAGGTCCCTTACGGAGACCCCACCGACCCGGCGAACTTCGCGGGCCCGCTGATCAACCGGCGCCAGCACGAGCGCGTGCTGGGATACCTCGAGAAGGGCAAGCGGGAGGGCGCGCGGGTGACCGTCGGCGGCGGCAGGCCCGAGCACCTGGACAAGGGTTTCTACGTGCAGCCCACCGTGTTCGCCGATGTCGACAACGGCATGGCCATCGCCAGGGAGGAGATCTTCGGCCCGGTGCTGGTCGTCATCCCCTTCGACGACGACGCGGACGCGGTCCGCATCGCCAACGACTCGCCGTACGGCCTCGCCGGCAGCGTCTTCTCGGCTTCTCCCGAACGCGCCGACGCCGTCGCGCGGAAGATCCGCGCGGGCAGCCTGATGGTCAACGGCGGCATGTTCTACGGCGCCGACGCGCCGTTCGGCGGGTACAAGCAGAGCGGGATCGGCAGGCAGAACGGCGTGGAGGGGCTCGAACAGTACTTGCAGACCAAGACCATCGGCTCTCGCTGAGCCGGAAAGGAACATCGCGATGGAGCCCGTACTCGAAGGTGTCAAGGTAGTGGAACTCGCCGCCTGGACCTTCGTTCCCTCCGCCGGCGCCGTCCTCGCCGACTGGGGCGCCGACGTCATCAAGATCGAGCATCCCGAGACCGGAGACCCGCAGCGCGGGTTGATCAGCTCGGGCATCGTCGCGGGCAAGGATGGGGTGAACCACTTCATCGAGCAGCCCAACCGCGGCAAGCGCAGCGTCGGCGTCGATGTCTCCCACCCGGACGGGCTCGAGGTGGTGTACAAGCTCGTCGAGCAGGCCGACGTGTTCGTCACCAACCTCCTCCCCGGTTCGCGGGAGCGCCTCGGCGTCGACGTCGAGGCCATCCGGGCCCGGAACCCGAAGATCATCTACGCCCGCGGGCACGGCTACGGCACCAAGGGCGAGCAGGCCGACCGGGGCGGCTTCGACCTGGCCAGCTTCTGGGCGCGCGGCGGCATCGGCGACGCGCTCGCCGGCGCCGACGGCGCCTATCCCCCGGTTCAGCGGCCGGCGTTCGGCGACGTGTTCGGCGGTTTCGCGATCGCCAGCGGCATCGCCGGAGCGCTTTTCCGCCGGGAGCGCACCGGCCATCCGTCCATTGTGGATGTGTCGCTGCTCGGGTCCGCGATCTGGCAGCTGAGCCCGGACGTAGTCGCCGCGAAGCTGCTCGGCGCGCCGGTGCCCAAGTACGACCTCGAGGACATGGCCAACCCGGTGGCCAACGTCTACGGCACGGCCGACGGCCGCTTCATCGGGCTGGTGCTCCTGCAGGCCGACCGGTTCTGGGGCGAGTTGTGCGAGCGGATCGGCCGGCCCGACCTCGTGTCGGACGAGCGGTACGCCGACGCGAAGAACCGGTACATCAACCGCCGGGAGTGCATCGCCGAGCTCCGCAGGACCTTCGCGGCCGAGCCGCTCGCGCACTGGCAGGACCGGCTGGCGGACTTCGAGGGCGTGTGGGACACCTTCCAGAACGCACTCGAGATCCACGACGACCCCCAGGTCAAGGCGAACGGTTACCTGCCGGAGGTCACCGACGACAACGGCAACACCTTCGCGCTGGCCGCGAATCCCGTGCAGTTCGACGAGACCCCGCCCAGCCTGCGCCCGGCACCCGGCCACGGCCAGCACACCGACGAGGTCCTGCTCGAACTCGGCTTCGACTGGGAGCAGATCATCGCACTGAAAACGTCCTCGGCGGTGCTCTGACCGCGACGACGCGCCCACAAGGCGCCGGCCGGTCTGCACGCGCGGACCGGCCGGCCCGCGCCGGTCGCGTCAGGCGGGGACCGGTGCGACGTCCCCGACGGGATTGCGCACCGGGATGCCCATGAACCGGCGCGCGTTGTCACCCATGAAGTCGCGGGTACGCCGTTCGTCCATCCCCTCGGCATAACGGAAGAAGCCGCGCGGCTCGACCAGCCCCTCCGGGTGCGGGAAGTCCGACCCGAACAGGACCTTGTCCCAGCCCACGGTCTTCACCACATCAGCCACCGAGCCCTCCCAGAACGGGCTGACCCAGATGTTGCGGCGGAACACCTCGATCGGGTGCTCCTCGAACGCCTGGGGCATCTTGGCATACGTGGCCTCGAAGTCGTCGAACAACGGCTTGATCCAGGCGCTGCCGTTCTCGACACTCGCGATGCGCAACCGTGGGAACCGCGTCAGCGTGCCGTGGCAGATCAGGCTCGTCAGCATGTCCGCGATCTCCCGGTGACCCAGCGCGATCCACCGGAACGCGCTCATGTCCACGTGACTGGTGGTGTCGGCCGGCTCCCACTGCTTGATGTAGCTGTCCAGCGGCGGCTGGCTCGCGTGCACCACCACCGGAACACCGGCCTGCTGGACGTCGTCCCAGAACGGGTCGAACTCCGGCATGGCGGGCGAACGCCAGCCCCGGAACCCCTTCACCGGTGCGGGCTTCATCAGCACGGCCTTCGCACCGTTCTCGATCACGTACGCCAGCTCCCGCCGCGCGTCGTCCACCAGCGCACAACTGATGACCGGCGTCATGAACAACCGGTTCTCGTGCGTGTAGCCCCAGGTCTCCAGCATCCAGCGGTTCAACGCGTGGATCATCGCGACGACCAGCTCCGGGTCCTCGGCGGCCGAATGTTCCACCAGGTTCGCCAGCGTCGGGTACACGAGGGCCTCGTCCACCCCCTGCCGGTCCAGTTCCTCGATGCGCGGCCCCGGCTCACGGAACGACGGCCGCGCCGCGATCGACTTGCCCGCCAGCTCGCGCAGCGACTTGCCTTCCTGGTTCTGTCCCGAGAAGAACTTCTCCCACGAACCCGGCGCGGCCACCCGGTCGAACGTCGGGTTCGGAATGAAGTCCGTGATATTCCCCAAGATCGAGATCCGGGTGGCCTGGCCGACCTGCACGAACTGCACCGCGTGCCGGTAGCGCTCCGGGAGGTAACGGGTCACCGCCTCCGGCGTCTCGTACATGTGCGTATCGGCATCGAAGATCGGTGCCTCGGTGAACTGGGTCATACCTCTACCCCTTAGACGGCGAATCGTGGCGGCGATACTGCACACTATTATCACTTGACGAAAACGTCAACTC
>DASZUO010000334.1:0-4865 GCA_035547575.1 Amycolatopsis sp.
GATCGCCACGGACACCACGGTCTTGCGGGCCGACCAGCGCTGCGGCGGCCGGTCACCCGACCGAGAAGTATCCGAAGTGGACGGTTGACCGGGGACCTGTTCGGTAGTCATGGTGCCAGATTCCGTCCTCCCGCTGTGACCCCGCTGTGGGACGAATGGGGGCTTGCTGTGGCCCGGCATCCCACAGCGGGCACACAGGAAACTCACAACGACCCCACACGCGGTGGAGCCATCGTCATGTCATGGACCTGCGGAAGTTCGCCTCCGGCCGGGCGCGAAGACGCGTCCGCCCGTTGCGGACCAAGCTCATCGCGGCGCTGGTCGCGCTGCTGACCGTGGTGTGCCTTGCGATCGGGGTCATCAGCGAGTTCGCGCTGAGCGGCTTCCTGACCCGGCAGGTCGACAGCCAGCTCCAGGACACCGTCGCCCGCGCGCAGCTCGCCGAGGGCGGGCACGGGCCGCATCCCGACGACACGCTGTCCATCGCCGGCACGATCACCGGCACCGTGCACGCCTGGATCTCCGGCACCGGCAGGCACGCGGAGATGCTCGCGGCCGAGAACGACTCCCACCAGGCGCATCCGGTCCAGCTGGGGGACGGCGACACGCAGGTGCTGAGCACGGTCGCGGTGGACGACACCGTCGAAACCGTGTCGCTGTCCACCGGCGCCTACCGGGTGACCGCGATCGCCACGCCGTCGGGCACGGAGGTGTTCGGACTGCCGCTCGCGCAGGCCGAGGACACGCTGTTCACGGTCGGCCTGATCCTCGGCGGCGTCGCGGCGGCGGCCGTGCTCGGCGCCGGGGTGGTCGGCGCCTTCGTCGTCCGCCGCACGCTGCGCCCGCTCGACCGGGTCGCCGCGGCGGCGTCGCAGGTCACCGAACTGCCGCTGGACCGGGGCGACGTGGCGCTGTCGGTGCGCGTCCCGGTCACCGACACCGATCCGGCGACCGAGGTGGGCCAGGTCGGCTACGCCCTCAACCGGATGCTGGGGCACATCGACAACGCGCTCGACGCGCGGCACACCACGGAGATGCGCGTGCGCCAGTTCGTCGCCGACGCCAGTCACGAACTGCGCACCCCGCTCGCCGCGATCCGCGGCTACGCCGAGTTGACCCGCCGCGCGAACGGCCGCGTGCCGCCCGACATCGCGCACGCGATGAACCGCGTCGAGTCGGAGGCGGCGCGGATGACGACGCTGGTCGACGACCTGCTGCTGCTCGCACGGCTCGATGCCGGGCGGCCGCTGGAGCAGGCCGAGGTGGATCTTCGCCGGCTGGTCGCGGACGCCGTGGGCGACGCGCACATCGCCGGCCCCCGGCATCAGTGGCGGCTGGAACTCCCCGACGAACCGGTCGTCGTGCGCGGCGACGCGCAGCGCCTGCACCAGGTGCTGGCGAACCTCCTCGCCAACGGCCGGACGCACACCCCGCCGGGCACGACCGTCACCACCCGGCTCGCCACGCCTGCGGACAGTGCGGTGCTCACCGTCACCGACAACGGCCCCGGCATCGCGCCCGACCTGCTGCCTCTCGTGTTCGAACGGTTCGCGCGCGGCGACTCCTCCCGTTCGCGTGCGGCGGGCAGCACCGGGCTGGGCATGGCGATCGTGGCGGCCGTCGTGGCCGCGCACCACGGCGAGGTCGGCGTGCGCTCCCGGCCCGGCCGCACCGAGTTCGAGGTCCGGCTGCCGCGCACAGCTTTTTCACAGGGACGGCACAACCATGGCCAAGCTCGTCCGGACACAGTGAACGCATGACCGCCCTTGCCGACCGATCGGCCCCGGACCGCCCGCTCGTTTCCGACCGCACCGGCGGTGCCCGATGGGTGCGGCCCGCGCTGATCGGGCTGCTGCTCGCGACCGCCGTCCTCTACCTGTGGGGACTCGGCGCCTCCGGCTGGGCGAACGCGTTCTACTCGGCCGCAGCGCAGGCCGGCGGCGAGAGCTGGAAGGCGTGGTTCTTCGGCTCGACCGACCCGTCGAACGCGATCACGGTCGACAAACCGCCCGCGGCGCTGTGGATCATGGGCCTGTCGGTGCGGATTTTCGGGCTCAGCTCGTGGAGTGTGCTGGTGCCGCAGGCACTGATGGGCGTCGCGTCCGTCGGCGTGCTCTACGCCGCCGTCAAGCGGGTCAGCGGGCCGGGAGCGGGGCTGCTCGGGGGCGCGATGCTCGCGCTGACCCCGGTGGCGGCGCTGATGTTCCGGTTCAACAACCCGGACGCGCTCCTCGTCCTGCTGCTCGTGATCGGCGCGTACTGCACGGTGCGGGCCTTCGAGAAGGCGAGCCCCGCGTGGTTGATGCTGGCCGGGGTCGCGGTCGGGTTCGGGTTCCTGTCGAAGATGCTGCAGGCGTTCCTGGTGCTGCCCGGTTTCGCACTGGCCTACCTGATCGTCGCGCCCACCTCTCTCGGAAAGCGCTTTCTGCACTTGCTGGCCGCGCTGGGTGCGGTGATCGTGTCGGCGGGCTGGTACGTCGCCGTGGTGGAGCTGTGGCCCGCGTCGTCGCGGCCGTTCATCGGCGGCTCGCAGAGCAACAGCATTCTCGAACTCACCTTGGGCTACAACGGTTTCGGCCGCATCACCGGGGACGAGGTCGGCAGCCTCGGCGGTGCGCAGAGCACCGGAAGCTGGACGCGGCTGTTCGGCAGCGAGATGGCAGGCGGGATCGCGTGGCTGCTGCCGGCGGCGGCGCTCGCGCTCGGGGCGCTGATCTGGCTCACCTGGCGACGGCCGCGCACCGACGTCACGCGTGGCGCGGCGATCGTGTGGGGCGGCTGGCTGGTCATCACCGGCGCGGTGTTCAGCTACATGAGCGGCATCATCCACCCGTACTACACAGTGGCGCTGGCACCGGCGGTCGCGGCGCTGGCCGGGACGGGTGCGGCGGCGGTCTGGCGGACGCGGGCGCATCCGGTCTCGGCCGGGCTGCTCTCCAGCGGTGTCGCGCTGACCTCGCTGACGGCGTTTCTGGTGCTGGGTGACTGGCAGCCGTGGCTGAAGTACACGATCCTGCTGCTCGGGCTCGCCGGTGCGGCGCTGATCGTGGTGTCCGACCGGCTGCCGGTGACCGCCGCTCGCGGGGTCGCGGTGCTCGCCCTGGTGGCCTCGCTGGCCAGCACCGGCGCATACACCTTCGCGACGGCCGCGACCGAGCACACCGGCGCGATCCCGGCCGCGGGCCCGGCCGGCGGCATGTCCGGCGGGATGCGCGGCGGCTTCGGCGGCGGGATGCCGGGCGGCGGCCGTGGTGGCGGTCCGGGCAGCCTGCTCGGCACGAGCACGCCGAGCGCGGAGCTGACCACGTTGCTGCGCACCGGAAGCAACGGTTACACCTGGGCGGCGGCGACCGTGGGCTCGAATCCCGCGGCGAGCTACCAACTGGCGGCCGGCGTGCCCGTGATGGCCGTGGGCGGCTTCAACGGCACCGATCCCGCGCCGACGCTCGCGCAGTTCCAGGAATATGTGCATGAAGGCAAGATCCACTACTTCGTCGGCACCGGGTCGTCGATGGGCTCCTCGTCGGGTAGCGACGACGCACAGCAGATCGCACAGTGGGTCGCGAGCACCTTCACCGCCACCACCGTCGGCGGCACCACCGTCTACGACCTGACGGCCTGAACTCTCAGGCTCACTTCACCCGGATCACAGGGCCACCACAGCCGCGCGCTCGACACTGGAGCAGGAAGGAGGGCACACCATGATCACTCCCCGCACCTCCGTCACCTGGCACAGCGCGAGCGCTCGCGGCCTGCGGTCGGTCAACGCCGACGCGGCGGGCGTGCTCGGCGAACCGGCCGTGTTCGCACTGGCCGACGGCGTCGGCGACTCCCCCGCCGCGGCCCGCGCCGCCCGGATCGCCGTGTCGGCCGCGGTGCACGCATCCGAGGGTCCGGTGGACGCGCTGCTGGCCGCTCAGGATGCCGTCCGCGGTGACGCGTCGGCGGGCGACTGCGTGCTCGTCGTCGCGACGCCGTCCGGCGACGGCTTCCGGATCGGCTGGGTCGGCGACGTCCGCGCCTATGCGTGGGACGGCGGGTCGCTGCGCCAGCTCACCCACGACCACACGCTCGCCCAGTACTTCCGCGACCACGGTGTCGCGGCCGCGCCGCACACGGAGCACCTGGTCACCACCAGCGTCCGCACCGCGGGGGCGACGGAGTTCGGCCGCGCCGAGGTGCACCTGCCGGCGGGGCTCCTGCTGACCAGTGATGGCGTGCACAAGCACCTCTCCCTCGCCGCGATGGCCGAACTGCTACGCCGGCCAGGTAACTCGGCGCAGGCACTCGTCGACGCCGCGCTCGCGGCCGGCGGCACCGACAACGCGACGGCGCTGCTGGCCGAATGGTCACTGCCGGACGCGGCCACAGAGGCATTCGCGGTCGCCGCCTGACGCCGAATGCGCGGAAATAGCCCGCGGCGGATCTCGTCTCCTATTACCGGCTATTTGTTGGATCTTTGCCAACGGTTTTGCCAAATCAATTCCGGCATTTACGCTTTAGCGCGTGATTCGGTTGTGGCCGCTGACCGGGAGGGCTCGCGAGCTACGCTTCATTGCCGAGACGGCGCGCCGCGCGGGTGCGCCGGGCATCGTCGTGGCCGGCCCCGCCGGGGTCGGCAAGACCCGGCTGGCCCGTGAGGCACTCGACCTCGCCGCGCGCCGGGGCGCGACGATCCGCTGGGCCGGCGCCACCGAATCCGCCAGGGCGCTGCCGCTGGGCGCCTTCGGCCCGCTCGTCGGCGAGGCAGCGGCCGAACCGGCCCGGTTGCTGCGCCGCGCCATGGACGCGCTGCTCGGCGAGCCGCGCGGGGACATCGTGGTCGGCGTGGACGACGCGCACCTGCTCGACGACGTGTCCGCGCT
>DASZUO010000335.1:0-7851 GCA_035547575.1 Amycolatopsis sp.
TCAGCACCTGCAGCGCGAAGGGCGCTCGGTTCGCCGCCCGGTCCCGCAGGGTGAGCGCGGCGGCCAGGTTGCCGCCCGCGCTCGAGCCGAAGACCGCGAGCGCGTCCGGGTCGCAGCCGATCCCGGCCGCATGCGCCCGCAGCCAGTTGCCCGCCGTCTCCGCGTCGTCGAGTGCGGCCGGGTAACGGTGCTCGGGCGCGAGCCGGTAGTCCACGCTCACGACCACGGCGCCCGTGTCGCGGCACAGCCGCCGGCACACGTGGTCCTGGAAGTCGAGGTCGCCGAGCACCCAGCCACCGCCGTGCAGGAAGAGGACGGCCGGAAAAGGGCGTTCGCCATCGGGAAAGTACAGCCGCGCCCGCACGTCGCCGTCGAGCGTACGGTCCTCCACGCGGCCGACCGGGTCACCTGTGCGGGCCGGCCGGGGGGCGCGCGCGGCCGCGAGGTACGCCGCCGCCCGTGCCGGATCGGTGAGCGCCTCGGCCGGGAAGCCGGTGTCTCCCGCCGCGGCCAGATAGGCCCGGACCGCCTCATCCAAGGGCATGCTGCTCCTTCACGCAGTGACTAAATCAGAATCCCATATTGGTGCGGCGACCGCAATGTCGTGGCTCTGTCGGCACCAATACCAGATAAAACAGGGTACTTAAATTGAAGCCCGGCTCACCAGTGGCCGACGTTGACCTCGGGGTCGAGCATCACCTCGACCAGGAGCGGGCCCGCCAGGTCGGTGGCCAGCTTGCCGACCTGGTTCAGCTCGTCCGTGTGGCGCACCTTCAGGGTCTGCGCGCCGAGCGCCGCGGCGACCGAGGCGATGTCTGGCCAGTCGATCAGCGAGTAGTGCGGATCGTCGCCGTAGTTCTTCAGCTTGGTGAACTCGGCCCCGTAGGCACCGTCGTTGAGCACCACGACCAGGAGCGGGATCTTGTTGCGCACGGCCGTGCTCAGCTCGCCGGCGGTCATCATGAAGCCACCGTCGCCCATGATCGCGACGGTGAGCCGGTCCGGGGTGCCCGCCGCCGCCCCGATCGCGGCACCGAGACCGAGCCCGATCGAGCCGAAGGTGCTGGTGTGGGTGAACCGGCGCGGATCGCTGACGGTCATGAACCGCCAGGCCGCCATGATGAAGCGCCCCACGTCGGTGACCACGTTGCGGTCCTTCGGGAGAACCTCGTCGAGACGGATGATCGCGGCACGCGCGTCGACGAAGCCGTCCGCCGAGGCGTCGGCGAACTCGTCGGTGGGTTTCCAGTCGGCGAGCCGGCCGGCGTACTTGCGCCCCCACCCGGTGCCCTCGAACCCGGCGCCGGAAAGCCGTTCGGTGAGCAGGCCCGCCGCCGTCGCCGCGTCGCCGTGCACGACGTGGTCGACGCTCGTGTAGATGCCGACGTTCTCGAGGTCGTTGTCCACCTGGACGATCCGCTTGCCCTGCGTGAGGTCGCCGACGAACGTCGTGTACCGGTTGAGGCCGGCCCCGAACGCCAGAACGCAGTCGGCGGCCATCAGGATCTCCGTGCCAATGCCGGTCGCGAGACTGCCGCAGATGCCGACGTTGAGCGGATGCCCGGCGAACAGGTCGCGGGCGAGCAGCGACGTCGAAAGCGGGCACCCGAGCAGATCGGCCAGCGCGATCAGCTCGTCCCGCGCGCCGGAGCGGACGGCGCCCCGCCCGGCCAGGATGATCGGCCGCTTCGCGCCCGCGATGATGTCGAGCACACCCTCGAGGTCTTCCTCGGCGATGCTCCCGCCGACCACGGCGGTCTCCGGAGGCACCGCTCGTGACTCGGGTTCCGCCTCACCGGCGAGGAAGCCGAACGGGAAGTTGAGCACCACCGGCCGGCGCTCGATCCGCGCGCGGTGCATGGCCCGGCGCAGGTCGAAGGCAACCGACTCCGGCGCGTAGACCCGCTCGTAGCCCGCGCCGGTCGGCGCCACCACGGCGCCGATGTCGATCTGCTGGGTCCACGTCCGGACGGGCGGCGTGTCCCCCGTGATGACGACGATCGAGCTGCGGTTGCGGGCCGCCTCGGTCAGCGCGGTGACCGTGTTCGTCATACCGGGGCCGTGCGTGACGGTGGCGACCCCGACCCGGCCGGTGAGCCGGTGGTAGCCGTCGGCCGCGGCCACCGCCCCCGCTTCGTGGGTGGCACCGACGAAGCGGCCGCCCAGCTCGCCGCGATAGTGGGCCACGATCCGCATGTTCGCGTCGCCCATCAGCCCGAACAGCGTGTCGACGCCGTCCTGGACCAGGGTTGTGGTGAGCGCCTGGAATGCCTTCATCGGCCCGCTTCTCCTGTCGTGTCGGGTGCGACTCGGTCGATGTCGTCGGTGACGAGCCGCAGCCGCTCCTGTGCTACGTCGAGGTGCACGGTGGCACCTGGGGCGAGACTCCGGCGCGGGTCGGCCCACACCTGGAAGAGCTCCTCGCCGACCCGGACGAAGGCCTCCGCGTGGGAACCGAGGTAGACCAGCCGTTCGAGCCGGCCCGTCCACCGCGCGCCGTCCGCGTCCTCGGTCACCGACATCCACTCGGGGCGGAACATGACCCAGGCGACGTCGCCGGCTGCGGCCCCGGCCGGGCTGTTGGACCTGGGGACACGCACCTTGCCGAGCGCGGTTTCGACGAGTACCGACTCACCGGCGACGTCGACCACCTTGGCCTCGAACTCGTTGGCGGCGCCGACGAAGTTCGCGACGTAACGCGTGGCGGGACGTTCGTAGACATCCGCGGCGCTGCCGAGCTGAGCCACCCTGCCCTGGTCCAGGACGGCGATCCGGTGGCCCATCTCCATCGCCTCACCCTGGTCGTGCGTCACGTACATCGCCGCGAACCCGAGCTTGCGCTGCAGGCCGATGAGTTCCGAGCGCAGCTCGACCCGCACCTTCGCGTCCACATTGGACAACGGCTCGTCGAAGAGCACCAGCGGGCTCTCCGCGACGATCGCGCGGGCGAGCGCGACCCGCTGCTGCTGCCCGCCGCTGAGCTGGTGCGGGTACTCGTCCTCCAGCCCGGAGATCCCGGTGCGCCGCAACGCCTCGGCGACCTGTGCACGCGCGGCGGACCGCCGGACCCCGCGCCTGCGCAACGGGTAGGCGACGTTCTTCTTGACGTCCATGTGCGGCCACAGCGCATACGACTGGAACATCATGCTCAGGTCACGGTGTTCCGTGGGCACCTGGACCCGGCGGCCGGTGGTCGAGAAGACGTCCCGGCCCGCCACCCGGATCATCCCCTCGTCGGGTTGTTCCAGGCCGGCGACGGCGCGCAGGAGCGTCGTCTTGCCGCAGCCGCTGGGGCCGAGCAGCACCACGATCTCACCCTGCGCGATCTCGAGGTGCACACCGTCGATCGCCTTGACCGTGCCGCCCCCGGACCGCCGGAAGTGCTTCTTGAGATCGGCCACGACCAGTGCGGGAACGTCGGCCGGCGACCGGTCGCTGGTGTCCATGGTGGTCCTCGTTCCTTCGTCGCGAGTTGTCGTGCCGGGCCGCGCGCGCCCGGCGGCGTCGTCCGTCACCGGGCCGGTTCCGCCCCTGTCACGGCCACGACGGAACTGGTGGCCGTCCGGGTGCGGCGCCCGATCCGGTTCGAGACCAGGAGCAGCGTGAAGACCACCACCGTCGCGATGACGGTGACCAAGAGGGTAAGCGCGGCCAGGTCCCCGAAGGAACCGTTGCTGTAGATGCTGAGGATGCGGAACCCGATGACCGATGTGGACGGTCCGGCCAGCATCACCGAGGCGGTCAGGTCGCCGAGCATCCGGACGAACAGCAGCGCCCAGCCGGCGACCAGGCCGGGGACGACCAGCGGTGCGACCACCCGGAGGTAGGTTCCGGAGCTGGACGAACCGGCGACCGCCGACGCCTCGCGTAGCTCGCGTCCCACCTGGGAAGCGGAGGACTCGATGGTCACGGTGGCCTGTGGCAGGTAGACGACGACGTACCCGATGAGCAGGATCGTCAGCGTGGCGCCCAGGTAGAGCGGCGACCCGGAGAACCCCAGGATGACACCGATCGTGACGACGATGATGGAGAAGGTCGCCGGCGCCTTGATGACCGCGTCGACGAACCCGGTGAACCTGCTGCGGCGGCCCGACGAGACGAACTCGATCGCCAGCGCGGCGACGACGACGCCGAGCGTCGCGCCGAAGACGGCGAGCACCAGGCTGTTCTGGATCGAGCTCGCCGAGGTGGAGTCGTTGACCAGCACGTTGACGAACGTCCGGAGGCTGATGTTGGACCACGCCGGGGTCGCGCTCCAGAACCCGGTCAGCGCGACGATCACGAGGCTGACCAGCGGCAGCACCGAGGAGACGATGATGAACAGGATCGCGATCGCCTGGCACGGCCGCCGCCAGCCCCGGAGCCGGACGATCGCCGACGACTGCCCCTTGCCGCCGATCGCGTAGAAATGACCACGGCTGAGCAGCCGTCGCTGCAGGACCCACACCACGGCGACCGCCACGACGGCGACCAGGCTCAGCGACACGGCGGCGCCGGTCTGCGGCGGGAACTTCTGGGTCATCAGCTGGACGACCTCGACGGAGAGCATCTTGATCTGCGCGGACGTGCCGATGATGACGGGGATCGAGTAGTCCGCGAGCCCGAAGAAGACCAGCAGCAACACCGCGGAGCCCACACTGTTGCGAATACCGGGCAGCGTGACCAGGAAGAAGGTCTTGACGGTGCCGGCGCCGCAGACCCTGGACTGCTCCTCGAGCGCGCCGTCGAGGTTGCGCAGTCCGGCCGAGATCACCATGTAGGAGTAGGGCACATGGACCACGGCGAGCACGAACGTCAGCCCCCACCAGGAGGCGATGTTGACCGGCCCGTGGCCGAGGTGGATCCCGACGTGTCCGAGGACGTTGCGCAGGAACGCGTTGCCGGTGCCGACCGTCGGGTGGAACAGCAGCAGCCAGCCCACCGCACTCGCGATGGGCGGCACGAGGAAGGGCAGGTAGGGCATGGCGCGCCCGATGGCGCCCAGTGTCGCGTCGGTCCGTTCGTTGAGCCAGGCGAGGAACGCGCCCGCCAGCAGCGCGAGGATGCTGCTCACGATCACGACTGAGAAGGTGTTCCACAGGATCCCGCCCAGCCCCGGCACGTCGGTGATCTGCCCGAGGCTGGAGAAGTCGACACGGCCGTCGACGACGAAGAGGTTGAGGAACACCCGCACGAGCGGATACGCCGCGGCCGCGGCGGCCACCAGCGCGACCGCCGCCACCACCACGCGGAACGGGCTCCGCAGGTAGTCCCGCAGGTTCCAGACCAGGCCCCGGATCATCGTCGCGTGCTCACTTCCGCTTGCCGAGCAGACCGCGAAGGTGGTTCTCGTCGTAGGACGTCGGGAACGGGTCGGGATTGCCCATGCTCGCGGACGCCCCGCCGAAGGGCGAGAGGACGCCGTCGACGGAGTTGATCGCGGCCGCGCCCTCGGGTGTCGTCATGAAGTTGGCGTACAGCTTGGCCGCGTTCGGGTGCGGCGCCTTCGGTCCCGACACGCCGATGCAGGACTCGTTGGCCGTCGTCTTGGGCATCACCGCGGCGGCGACCGGCGCTCCCGTCGCCGCCGTGCTGTTCATCGAGACCTTGAAGGTCGGGATGTCGACGGCGTACTGTCCCGCGCCGAGCTGGTTGCGGGCCGTGGTGACGTCGGCGTAGGACAGCTGCTGCGCGCCGACCGCCCGGACCAGGTCGTCGCCGTAGGTGTTGTCCAGCCACTGCAGGAAGGTCCAGTAGAACGGCCCGCTCGTGTCCGGGTCGACGAAGACGATCTTGCCCCGGTACTTCGGATCGCCGAGGGCGGTCCAGTCCTTGGGCACGTCCGCCCCCTTCAGCATGGCGGTGTTGTAGCCGATCGCCACCGGCATCAGCACGTACTTGAAGGTGACGCCGTCGACGGCGAGCGCGCTCGCTCCGGCCCCGGACAGGGCAGGCAGGCCGAGATCCTTCGCCGGCGTGGCCCATCCCTTGTCCACAATGGCCTTGAAGGTGGGCGCGTCCGAGCAGGTCGACGCGATGACGTCGGCCTGCACGTTGCCCGCCGACGCCTCGGTCTGGTAGCGCGCCGCGAGCTCGCCGCTGCCGATCTTGATGATGTTGACCGTGATGCCGTACTTCGCCTGGAAGGCCTTGGCCTCGGCCGAGTCGATCGCCTCGACGCTCGAGCTGTAGAGCGTCACCGACCCCTCTTTCTTGGCGGCGTTGACGAGAGCGTCCATGTTGCCGACACTCTCCACCGTCGCGTCCGCCTTGGATCCGCCCCAGTTTCCGCACGCGCTGAGGGGCATCAGCGCCAGCGCGGCCAGCCCGAGGGCTGCCACCGATTTGGCGATCGTCATTGACTCATCCTTACCTCTACAGGATCCTCTTTTAAAGAGTAACACGGGCCCTACGTCGAACTGAATGAGGTTTCTGCGGAGTTCACCTCGTCACCGGAAAAATAAAGGATGCTTTGTCTTTGCAAACCGGACAGTTGCCGCGTCAGGGCACGACCTTGATCGCCTCGCCGCTCTGGGCGCTCGCGATCGCGACCATCTTCCCGTCCTTCCACTGGGACAGGCCGACGTTGTTCATGCACAGCGCCGGAAAGCCCTTGGTGGCACCGCAGTCGAAATCGCCGGCCCGGCCCACCACCGGGCCCTTGTAGTCCCGCAGCGCGGTGCGGAAGGCATCCGGGGTGACCGCGTCCGGCCCGATCTGGTGCACCAGCTTGGCGATGTGCAGCACGGTGCCGAACGAGTCCAGGGCGTAACCCGCGTGGCTGAACTTCTTGCCCACCGGGTGCTGTTGCATCAACGCCTTGAACAGATGCGTACCCGACGCGGAGTCGACGACGTAGGGATTGACGCCGTTGTCGATGAAGTACCAGCCCTCGGGCAGCTGGCCGCCGAACTTGTCCAGCACCGGATCCGCGTAGCAGTTGGACGTCGCGACGACCGACGCGTGGGTGATCCCGAGCGACTGCATGCCCTCGGCCAGCGCGATGCACAACGCGCTCGTGGCCACGGGGATCACCACGTCGGCCGTCGAGCCGCCTGCCGACTGCAGGGCCGAGGTGATGTCCGTCGCCGTCGCGGTGTCCGCGACCGGGACGCCCTTCATGGCGAGGTCACCGAACTTCTGCAGCCGCTGCACCAGCAGCTGGTACGCCGCCTTTCCCGACGGGTTGTCCTGATAGATCAGGGCGATGTTCCTCGCGGCCGGGAACTGCCTGCGAATGATGTCCGCCTGGGCGACCAGCCGCAGTGACCCCGGATTCGCGGTGTAGACGTCCTTGCCCGCCGAGTCCGCTGGCACGACGAAGCTGGGCGAGTAGATCGGCATCCGGCCGTTGATCGTGGCGACGAACGAGTCCGCACCGAGTACCGTGATTCCCTTGACCACGATGTCCACCGCGTTGTTCACGAACTCGGTGGCACAGCGCTGACCGTCTTCCTCGGCCTGGATGAAGCACTCCTGGAGGTTGATCCGGTGCCCGTCGAACCCGCCGTACTCGTCGTTCATGAACTTGACTGTCGCCTCGAAGCCGGCGGCCGACTCCGGGAACTGCTGTTGCCCGCCCTGCTGGCTGGTGAAGCCGATCGTGATGGGCTTCTTCTGCGGGTCGATCTTGCCGGGGGCATAGCCGACGTAGGACTGGACGAAGGACATGTCGGCGGCGTCGACCCCGACGGTCTCCTGGCTCGCGGCCGTGGCGTTGCTCGGCGGCCGGGCACACGCCGCTGTGGCGAGCAGCAGCGCCGCCGACAACGCCAGCGAGGCGACCGCGAATCGTCGGGCGGTGGTGGGGCGTCTCATCGGGATTTCCTTCCGGTCGGTCGCAGTCATGCGGCTCCCCCCAGGTAGCTGGAT
>DASZUO010000336.1:0-22142 GCA_035547575.1 Amycolatopsis sp.
TCTTCCGTCTCCGCTTCCGACACACCCGATCCCGATGTCACGGTGCCAGCAAATCCCACGACTTCGCCGCCGGAGCGGCTTGCTGCCCCGACGGGCAGCTCGGACGGAAGTCGCACCACGAACAGCGCGGGCCGACCTGCGCGGGAAACAACTCCTGCGCGTCACCGTCGTCGGCCAGACTATCCGTTGCGGCGCGCAGATCCTCGGCCGTCTCCTCCGCGCGGGCGAGGTGACGTCGCAAGCTCTGCTCGGTGTGCTCGGCGGCGGCGATCGTGCCGGTGGGCAGATGGTGCAACTCGACGCGGTAGCACGGCTTGCGCAACGTGCGAGCGGACGCGACCGCGTACATGGCAAGCGCTTGCGAGGCGCGAGCCTCGTACTCGTCGGGCGCGCGCCGACCGGTCTTGTAGTCCACCACGACCAGCTCACCGTCCCGCTCGTCGATGCGGTCCGCGCGGCCCTCGATGATCATCGACGGCGGCCGGTCCGGTTCCGGGTTGACCGGCGCGGACACCCAGCGCTCCAGGCCGATCGGCGTGGCCGAGACGTCGTTGTGCTCGACGTACTCCATGACCCACGCCTTCGCCCGCTCGCGGTAGGCCGCGGCCTGCTCGGCATCGGCGAACCCGCCGTCCTGCCACTGCTCGGACAGCAGCCCGGCCGCGCGGATCGGGGTGCGGCGCTCGGGCGGCAACTCGAACAGCGCGCGCAACGCGTTGTGCACCACCGCGCCCAGCGTGCTGTGCGCCCACGCGCCGGTGCGGGTCGGCGTCGGCCGGTCCACGTAGCTCATCCGGTACCGCCGCGGACAGTCCGCGAACGTCGCAAGGCGCGCCGGGCTGACCTTGGTCAGGCGGCGCGGCTGCACCGCGAACTCGAACCCCAGTTGTTCCACCACGCCACCACCGTACTCAGCCGAGGCCGACGGTGAACCCGCGCTCAGCCCACCGCGACCTGCGACCCGGACGCCTTCTCCGCCAGTGCTTCGAACTGCTCGGGGTCGGTCGTCTCGGCGCCGATCGGGATCGTCTTGTTGGTGCCGTGGTAGTCGCTCGACCCGGTCTGGACCAGGTTCAGCTCGCGCGCAAGGCCCCGCAGTTGCTCGCGGGCGTGCTCGTCGTGGTTCGGATGGTCGACCTCGACGCCGGTCAGGCCACGCTCGGCGAGTTCGGCGATCGTCTCGGCGGACACGACGCGGCCACGGCTGCGGGCGAAGGGGTGCGCGAACACGGTGACGCCGCCCGCCGCCGCGATCATGTCGATCGCGTCCTCGACGGGCGTGTCGTGACGGGGCGCGTAGTAGCCGCGACCGTTGCCGAGGTACTGGGCGAACGCCTCGTCCACGCTCGAGACCAGGCCCGCGCGGACCAGCGCCTGCGCGAGGTGCGGCCGGCCGGCCGGCGAGTCGGCGGGCAGCAGGCCCATGATCTCGTCGGGGTCGACGGGCAGCCCGTCCGCGGCCATCCGGCTGGCCATCGTGTGCAGGCGGGTACGCCGCTCGATCCGCAGCCGCTGCTGTTCGGTGACGACCGCCGGGGACGTCGGGTCGAACAGGTAGCCCAGCAGGTGAACGCTGATGCCGTAGTAGTCGTCGTGGTCGCTCACGCATGACAGTTCGGCGCCCGGCACGAGCTTCATGCCGGGTGGCAACGCCTCGGTGGCTTCGGCCCACCCGGCCGTGGTGTCGTGGTCGGTGAGGGCGACCACGTCGAGTCCGGCCTTGGCCGCGGCTCTCACCA
Source organism: Amycolatopsis sp. (assembly GCA_035547575.1). Classification (GTDB taxonomy): domain Bacteria; phylum Actinomycetota; class Actinomycetes; order Mycobacteriales; family Pseudonocardiaceae; genus Amycolatopsis_E. The sequence goes on from DASZUO010000336.1 coordinate 1,740, forward strand.
GTTCGGCCGGGCTGTCGGTGCCGTCGGAGACGGTCGAATGGGTATGCAGATCGATGCGCACCAGACCCATTGTGTCTCATGCGGTTTCGACTGCTATCCGACCATCTTCTTTCCGCGGGCCAGCCGCTGTGCCTTGATCATGGAGAAGCGTTCGCTCTGCTTCTGCTTGTCGCCGAAGACCAGCTCGGAGATCGTGTCGTAGAACGTCTCGGGGCGGGGCAGATAGTCGATGCGGTTGAGGGCCTGGATCTGACCCGCCGACTCGACGACCACCGTGCCGTACCCGAGCATCCGGCCCCACGCCGTACGTTCGTAGGTGAGGTCCGTGACCTTGCTGATGGGCATCATGGCGACCTTGGTGGTGAAGACACCGCTGGTCAGGACGAACCTCTTGTCCGTGACCACGAGGCGCTCGACCCACCATTCCATGACCTTGAAAACGAACACCAGCACGACCAGCAACGCCGCGTACCAGAGAATGTTCTGCACCACGTACAGCGATGGCGGCAGCAGGTAGGACACCATGACGCAGATCGCGAGGAGCGCGGCCGCTTCGAAGGTGTCCCACGCCAGCACGGCCCAGTGCCTGCGGACCCGGACCACTCTCCGCTCGGTGTCGAGCAGATACTCGTCGGGATCGCGGGGGGCGAACATCGGCCAGACCTTTCGCCGTTATCCGCTGAACACGTTGCTGACGAAGGTGATGACCGCTTCGGCGGAGGTGCGGAGCCAGTCGACGATGGTGCCAACCAGGTTCGCCGCGTTACCCGGCTGGGCGATCACGAAGAACAAGACCAACGCGATACCCACCAGCCCGGCTATCTTCTTCGCGTTCACTACGATCAATCCCGTCTCTTGCTCCGGCATCGGTCTAGCAAGCTCACCAGTTACGTTGTACCGCACTGCGCCCGACTACGGGAGGTAAGTCCCGCGCTTGGGTCAGTGTCCGATCGTGATCGTACCGGATGACTACTCTACGTGTACACAGCTGCGCGGGATCGTCGGTTAGCCTCGCCTCATGCGGTTGCCGGATCACCTCCCAGTGCGCTGCGTGGGCGCCATCGCACACGATTCGCAAGGTCGGCTACTGGTGATACAACGTGGCCATGACCCCGGCCGTGGCCTGTGGTCCCTCCCGGGCGGCCGGGTAGAACCGGGCGAAACGGACACCCAGGCGCTGGTCCGCGAGATGCGCGAAGAGACCGGTCTGCATGTCCGCCCGATCCGCCTGGCAGGCACGGTGGTCCGAGGCAGGTATGAGATCCACGACTACGTCTGCGAGGTCACCGGCGGCGACCTCCAGCACGGGGACGATGCCGCGGACGCCCGCTGGGTCGATGCGGCGGCCTTCGCTGCCTTGGCCCTGACCGAGGGCCTGGCGGATGCTCTCCGTGACTGGGACAACCTCCCGAGGCGCTGACCCGCGGGCCGGCTCCGGGATGACGGGGCTTCAGCCTTGGATCCGGTCTTGCCGTCCTGTCCAGTTCTGTTCGCGCAACTGGAACTTCTGGATCTTCCCGGTCGAAGTCTTGGGTAGCTCAGCTACGAACTCAACCGCCTCCGGCACCTTGTACCGCGCGATCTGCCCCCGTACGTGGTCCAGCAGCGCCGTCTCGCCGAGGCTCTCGCCCTTGCGGAGCACGACGTAAGCCTTGGGGCGTTCACCCCACTTCTCATTCGGGACGCCGACCACCGCGACTTCCAGGACGGCTGGGTGCGAATCGATGGCTGCCTCGACCTCGATGGTGGAGATGTTCTCTCCGCCGGAGACGATGATGTCCTTCGCGCGGTCGCGCAACTGGATGTAGCCGTCCGGGTGCCAGACACCCAGATCACCCGAATGGAACCAGCCGCCCCGGAAGGCGTGCTGCGTCGCGTCCGGGTCGTTGAAGTAGCCGGACATGACGTTGTTCCCGCGCATCACGACCTCACCCATGGTCGCCCCGTCGCGTGGGACGTCGCGCATCTGCTCGTCCACCACACGCGCGCCGTCGGTGACGATCATGCCGACCCCTTGCCTCGACATGACCTTGCTGCGCTCGGCGATGTCCAGCTCGAGCCAGCTTTCCTGCGGCTCGCACACCGTGTACGGACCGTAAGTCTCGGTCAGGCCATAGACATGGGTCAGCCGCGCGCCCAGTTCCGACATGCGGCGGATGACCGTCGGGGACGGCGGGGCACCCGCGGTCGTCATCACAACCTCGCGTGCGAGCGGGTGCGCGCCCTCGTGCGACGCGATCGTCACCAGGACCGTCGGAGCGCCGTTGAGATGCGTGATCCCCTCCGTGTCCAGCAAGCGCCAGATCTCCGCCGCGTCCACTGTCCGCAGGCAGACGTGCGTGCCGCCGATCGCGGTCACGGCCCACGGCGTGCACCAGCCGTTGCAGTGGAACATCGGAAGCGTCCAGAGGTACCGCGACTCGGGTGTGTGCCGGGAATGGACGATCTCGGCGAGCGAGTTCAGATATGCACCCCGGTGGTGGTACATGACGCCCTTGGGCTTGCCGGTGGTGCCGGATGTGTAGTTGATCGAGATCGTGCCGCGCTCGTCCTCGACCGACCATGGCAGGGGACGGTCGTCGCCCCGCGCGAGCAGTTCCTCGTACGAGATGCCGCCGACCGCCGGCTCCGGTCCGGCACCCGAGGCGGGATCGAGCACCGTCACGATCTCCGCGAGGTCCAACCCGGGCGGCACCGAGGGGTGCAGCGCGGCGTCCACGACCAGCACCCGAGCCCCGGAGTGCTCCAGGATGTACCGGATCTCGGCCGGAGCGAGCCGCGTGTTGACCGCGACGAGCACCGCGCCCGCGAGCGGCACCGCGAAGTGTGCGACCAGCATCTCCGGGATGTTCGGCAGCAGGTACGCCACCCGGTCCCCCGGCCGCACCCCGCTCGCCCGCAGCGCGTGCGCGACCCGCGTCGCCTCGGCCGCGAACTGCCGGTAGGTGATGCGCCGCGAGCCGTAGACGATGGCTTCCTTGTCCGGGAACACCTCCGCGGAACGCTCCAGGAAGGCCAGTGGGGTCAGGGGCGTGAACCAGGTGTCGTCGGCCATGCGCTCATCCTGACCACGTGACCACCCACACACAACCTCACGAAGCGAGCCAGGTCATCCGCTGCCCGAAGCTCGACGTGAGCGCCAGCGCGCGGGCCTCGGCGACGCCGTCCCGCCAATGGACGAGGCCGAGGGTGCACAGCCCCGCGCCCTCGGCGAAGCTCAGCTCGTCGCGACCGGGCAGCACCTCCGTCAGTGCGACCTCGTACGGCTCGTCGCTGACCCACCACACCGGCCGCGTCGCGGCGAGCTTCGCCAGTCCGGCGACGAACTCGCCGCCGCGGTCGCCGAGATGGCCGACCACGCGGCTGGTCAGCACGATCAGCGGCAGGTCGCCGGTGCGCGCCGCGGCGGATGCCAGGTCGTCGACCGCGTCGCCGGTGACCAGCTCCGGCCGGTCCTTGCGCTGCGCGGCGGCGGCCGCGCGCAGCAGCTTGATGCGGTCCAGCTGATCCGCCCACACGCAGGCCTCGAGCCACGCCAGCTCGTCCTCGTCGGACACGTCGACCGGCTCGCTGTCGAGGCCGATCTTCGCGCCGACCGTGATCTTCTTGGGTAGCTTCGGCAGCACCGCGCCGTCGCCGAGCTCCAGCGCGCAGTGCAGGCCGACCGCCGTCTTCGCGGGGCCGGCCGTCAGTTGCTCCCCGCCGTCGCACTGGTAGCGGAAGCCGAATTTGTCCATGCCGAGCAGCAATCCCGCGCTGCATCCGACCTCCAGCAACGCGACCTTGCCCGTCGCGGACTTCGCGGCGGCGGCGACCGCCGGGAAAAGGCAGGCCGCGCGGCTGACCTCGTTGCTGTTGGTGCGCCGGACCGCGAGGTAGGAACGGGCCTTGTCCGCCCGCTCCAGCAGGAACTCGCGAAACGTCGGCCAGGTGCCGGCGTCAACGCCGTCGAACCCGCCGAGCGACGGGTAGTAGCGCGACAGGGGGTGGATCGGGTCGGCCTGGATCAGGCGGTGCGCGGTGGCGAGCAGCAGCGCGGGCTCGGCGTGATCGTCCGGCGCGGCCGTCAGCAGGCCGGCGACGTCGTCGTCCTCCGCGGCGCGCTCGGCGAGGTGCTCGTACAGCGGCGAAATGCCCGCCGCCTGGTCGGCCGCGAACACGCGGAGCCCCCGCTTGACCTCGTCCAGTCCGACCACGCGGTCCTCCTACTCGTCGGGAATCGGCCGCGCGGGCTGCTCACCGCCCGGCGCTGCACCATACGAACGCTTCGGCACCAACACCTTACGGCGGAAGAGGGTGGTGGTTCATCGTGAGCAGGCAGAACAGATGACCGCCGTACTCGGTGACCGTCCTCCCGATGCGGGTAACGCCACACCGACCTGGGGCGACGTTCATTGATGTTGAGGAGTACCCTCGACCAACGGAGGCGTCGCGTCACGGCGGGCGCCACCGGCCAACCGTCCCCGGCCTGAGGAGGTGAGGAACGCACGATGAGCAGTGGCGATAGTCCGCTCCCTAGTGAATCCAGCGTTCCCGCGCAGGCCGGACCGAACTCCGGCCACTAGCTCCGGCTCCTCGCGGAAGCGCTGGACCCTGGCCGGGCGGACCCTGATTCCATCCGGCCGTCGTAGCACGTTCAGCGTCAGCCAGGAGATTCCCATGCCCGCGATTCCCTCGCTCGGCGGCCTGCGTGGCCGCGGCAACGGCCGCGGCCGCGTCGAGCCGCCCATTCCGGTGCCGGTGTCCGCCTACATCGTCGACTGTGCCGTGTACGTGGACGGCAAGCGGCTGCACGGGCGCTGGACGCACGCCGCCGCCATCCAGGAGGTGCGGCGACGTCGCGAGGGTTTCGTGTGGATCGGTCTGCACGAGCCCGACCAGGAGCAGATCCAGGGCATCGCCGAGATGTACGGGCTGCACGAACTGGCCGTCGAGGACGCCGTGCAGGCGCACCAGCGGCCCAAGCTCGAACGCTACGACGACACCCTCTTCATGGTGCTCAAGACGCTGCGGTACGTGGAGCACGAGTCGCCCCCCACCGCGAACGAGATCGTCGAGACCGGCGAGCTGATGGCGTTCCTCGGGCTGGACTTCATCATCACCGTGCGGCACGGCGCGCACTCGGGTCTCGCCCGGCTGCGCCGCGACCTGGACGAGGACGCGGAGACGCTCAAGGCAGGCCCCGCGGCGGTGCTGCACGCCATCACCGACCACGTTGTCGACCACTACCTCGAGGTCACCAGCGCCGTCGAGGACGACATCGAGGAGATGGAGACCCGCGTCTTCGCCCCGCGCACGCTCATCGCCGCCGAGCAGATCTACCTGATGAAGCGCGAGGTGCTGGAGTTGCGGCGGGCCGTGATGCCGCTCGCCACCCCGATCCGGCGGCTGGCCGAGGGTTTCACCCGGCTGGTGCCCGACGAGGTGCGCTCCTACTTCCGGGACGTCGACGACCACCTGACGACCGTGTCGGAACGTGTGGCCGCCTTCGACGAGCTGCTGACCACGCTGGTCGACGCCACCGTCGCCAAGATCACGCTGCAGCAGAACAGCGACATGCGCAAGATCACCGCCTGGGCGGCGATGATCACGGTGCCGACGATGATCGCGGGCATCTACGGCATGAACTTCGACTTCATGCCCGAGCTGCACTGGAAGTTCGGCTATCCCTTGGTGCTCGTGGTGATCCTCGGGATCTGCCTGCTCCTCTACCGAATATTCAGGAAGAACAAGTGGCTCTAGTTCTTTCTGACTGCTCGCAAAGGAGTTTCCCATGGCACGGCTGCTGACCAACCTCAAGTTCTGGGCCATCACACTGGTGGTCCTGTGGATCGCGGGTGTCGCGATCGTGATCGCCGACCATCCCGATCTCGCGCGCGCCGGCCACTGACGCCTACCCTCGGCACATGCGCGCCCTCGTGGTCGCCGATGAGGTCGACGAAAGGCTGTGGAGCCACGGGCCCCACCGGCTCTCGGCCGACCTCGTGCTCGGCGCGGGCGACCTGCCGTTCGACTACCTGACCTACCTGGCGGACGCGCTGGACGCGCCGTGCGTCTTCGTTCCCGGCAATCACGACGCCGACCTGAGCGGGTTCACCAGGTTCGGCGGGCTGTCCATGCGGGACGGTTTCCCCCGCGAATGGCCCGGCCCGGCGGGTGGCATCAACGCCGACGGCCGGGTGGTGGACGTCGCGGGCCTGCGGATCGCCGGCCTCGGTGGCTCGGTCCGCTACAACGACGGCCCGAACCAGTGGACCCAGTCCCAGCAGGCTCGCCGAGCGCGGCGGCTGGTGCGCGCCGCGGAACGGCGCCGCCGCAAGGACGGCCGCGGCGTGGACGTCCTGCTGACGCACGCGCCACCGCGTGGGCTCGGCGACCGGGAGGACCCGCCGCACCACGGCTTCGACTGTCTGCTGTGGACCGTCGAGCGGCTGCGGCCGAAATGGTTGCTGCACGGGCACATCCACCCCCACGGCGAGGCGCAGCCCGACCGCCGGCTCGGCGAGACCATCGTACGCAACGTGGTCGGGCGGCACGCCATGGACTTCGGGGAGGTGAAGGTGTGAAGGACACCGGCTTTCCGCGTGCCGACGCCGAACACGACTTCCTGCGGGCGCGCCGCGGCCAGGTGCTGTCGCGGCTGGCGAACTGGCTGCGCCGGGAACCGGACGACGTCAACATCATGCTGCCGTTCGACGAGGTCGTCGAGGCGCTCGGGTATGCCGGCGAACGCCGGATCGGGCTGCGGGTGATCAAGCTCGACTCGATCGTCGGCAGCGTGAACCGTGGCCACGACTTCGACCGCCGCTTCCGGCCGACGTCGGGACGGGTGCGGGAACGCTGGGAGCGGCTCGCGCTTGCCACGCGGCGCGGCGAGGCCATCCCGCCGATCGAGGTCTATCGCGTCGGCGACCTGCATTTCATCATCGACGGGCATCATCGGGTGTCCGTCGCGCACGCCCTTCGACTGTCCACAATAGATGCTTACGTGACCGAGGTGCGCACGAAGCTGAACCCTGGCGGCATCCAGTATCGGGAAGACCTGATCGTCAAGGACTACCGCAGGCTGTTCCTGGAGCGGGTGCCGCTGACCGGGCAGGCACGCGCGGAGATCGCGCTACCGGACCCGTGGCACTACGCGATGCTCGGCGAGCACGTCGAGGCGTGGGGTTTCCGGCTCATGCAGGACGAGGGCGCCTTCCTGGACCGGGCGACGGTGGCGCAGCGGTGGTACGAAACGGAGTACCGGCCGGTGGTCGACATGGTGCGGCAAGCCGACCTGATCGGCAGCCGCACCGAGGCCGAGGCGTACATGTGGGTCGCGAGCGAGCGGTACCGCTTGATCCGCACTCACCGCTGGGACGACGAGGTCATCGAAGCCCTCCGTGCCCAGCGGTGAGTGCGAGGTGACGAGTCACACCCCGACGACCGCGTCACCGGTCGTCGCGGGCACGCCGGGCTTGAGCAGCAGCCCGCAGACGATCGCGCCGGCCAGGAAGATCACCGCGGCCCACATGAACGTCGTCGTGTAGCTGTGGATCGCGGCGTCGACGGCGAGTTGCCTCGTCGGCGTCTTGCCCACGACGAACGACGACGCGGCGTTCGCGGCGATCGAACTCAGCATCGCGATGCCGATCGACCCGCCGACCTGCTGCGCGGTGTTCACCGTCGCCGACGCGACACCCGCGTCGCGCTGGTCCACTCCCGACGTCGCGACGTTCATCGCGGGCGCCATCGCGAGGCCGATGCCGAAGCCAGAGACAATCAGCGGACCGAGGACGCCACTGACGTAGGTGCTGCTCGAGTCGATACCGGTCAGCCAGAACATCCCGCCCGCGGCGATCAACATGCCAAGGCCCACCAGGGGTTTCGCGCCGAACCGCGGGAACAGTACACTCGTCGCGAGCGTGGCGGTGAGCATCAGCATGCCCACCATCGGCAGGTAGGCCACACCCGACTCGACGGGCGAGAAGCCGAGGTTCTGCTGCAGGTAGTACGTCAGGAACAGGAAGATCCCGAACATGCCGATACCCAGCAGGAACACGGCCACGTAGGAGCCGCCGCGGTCCCGGTCCAGCACCACCCGCAGCGGCAGCAGCGGGTGCGCGACCCGCGCCTCGATGGCCACGAACGCCACCAGCAGCGCGACACCCGCGACCAGGAAGCCCCACACCGACGCCGCCGACCAGGCGTGCGTCTCGGCGTTGGAGAAGCCGTAGACCAGGAAGAATAGGCCCGCGGACGCGGTGACCGTGCCCGGCAGGTCCAGCTTCGGCCGGTGCTCGGACCGGCGGTGGACCAGCAGCGTGAGGCCGCCGACGAAAGCGATGGCGGCGAAGATGATGTTCACGAACATGCACCACCGCCAGTTCAGGTACTCGGTGAGCACACCCCCGAGCAGCAGGCCAACCGCGGCACCCCCGCCGGCGATGGCCCCGAAGATGCCGAACGCGCGGCCCCGTTCCTTGACGTCGGTGAACGTCGTGGTCAGCAGCGACAGCGCGGCCGGTGCGAGCAGCGCGCCGAACAGGCCCTGCGCGGCGCGGGCGATGACGAGCATCTCGAAGCCGTTCGCCGCTCCGCCAATGGCGGAGGCTATGGCGAATCCGGCAAGACCGATGAGAAATGCGTACTTCCGGCCGAACAGGTCGGCGACGCGGCCGCCCAGTAGCAATAGGCTGCCGAAGGCCAGGGCGTAGGCGGTGATGACCCACTGCCGCGCGTCGCTGGAAAAGCCCAGTTCCTGCTGGGCGGTGGGCAGCGCGATGTTCACGATCGTCACATCCAGCACGATCGTGAGCTGGGCCAGTGCGACCATCACCAGGATCAGCCAGCGACGGGAGTGATGTGGATCTGCTGCTTGACTTGGCGGCTCGAGGACCGCTGTTGCGTCTGCCATGTGCACCCCTGACGTATTATGTGGAGTAGGTGTCTCCCCTTCTTTGACCGTACAGAAAGCGGAGGGGATACCTCAACTTTCCTGAGAGAATGAGAGTTATGACCCCGGACACACCGCGGAACGCAAGGGCGCGCCCGCTCCGGAAGGACGCTGAACGCAACCGCCTGCGAATCATCGCCGCCGCCAGAGAGGTTTTCTGCGCGCGCGGATTCGACGCGACACTGGACGAGGTCGCTCATCACGCGGGTCTCGGCGTCGGCACCGTCTACCGGCGGTTCCCGAACAAGGAACAGCTGATCGAGTCGATGTTCGCCGAACGCATGAAGGACATCGTCGGCCTGGCCCGCGATGCGCTTGCGAACCCGGACCCGTGGCAGGGGCTGGTCGGGTTCCTCGAGCAGGTCACCGAACTGATGGCGACCGACCGCGGGATGCACGATGTCATGGTCAGCACCAAGTTCGGACACGACCAGGTCGCCCAGATCCGTGACGAGCTGCTGCCGCTCGGGCAGGACCTCGTCCAGCGCGCCAAGGACAGCGGCGAGTTGCGGGCCGACTTCGAGGTCCAGGACATCGTCGTGATCCTGAAGATGTGCGGCGCCGTGTCCGCCTACACCGATCACGTGTCGCCCGGACTCTGGCGGCGTTACTTCGCCCTGCTGCTGGACAGCCTGCGCGGCAAGCCGTGCGACCCGTCACCGCTGCCTGCCCCGGCGCTCACCGAGGACATGCTCCGCCTGGCGATGGACAACCCACCGTGATGTGACTGGCATCACATAAGCTGGGTGTCGATCCCGGCACCGCACTGTCGTCCTTTCCAGGCAAGGTGACCGTGAGAAAGGACGTTGTCATGGAATACGCGGTGCTGATCTACATCGACGAGAACCAGTCCGACCCGGGAATGACCGAGGCGTACACGGCGTACACGCAGCAGCTGATCGACGCCGGCGTGATGGCCGGCGGGCGCAAGCTCGAGGGCAGCCCGTCCGCCACCACGGTGCGCGTGCGCGACGAGGAACAGCTGATCACCGACGGCCCGTTCGCGGAAGCCCGCGAGCAGCTCGGCGGGTTCTACCTGTTCGAGTGCGCGAACCTGGACGAGGCACTGAAGTGGGCTTCGCTGTGCCCGGGCGCCAAGCACGGCGCGATCGAGGTCCGGCCGGTCGCCCCGCAGTGACCGACCCGCTGGCGGCCGTGTTCCGCGCGGAGCACGGCCGCGTCCTCGCTCGGCTGATCGGCTTCCTCGGCGACTTCGATCTCGCCGAGGAAGCGCTTTCCGACGCGTACGTGCGGGCCGCCGACCGCTGGCGCGCCGACGGCGTGCCGGACAACCCGGCCGGCTGGCTCATCACAACGGCCCGTAACAGCGCGATCGACCGCATCCGCGCCACCCGGCGACTCGATGCCCGGCATGCGGCGCTGGCCGCCGAGCCGGTGCCGGAGCCGGTCGCGGACGACCAGCTCAGCCTGTTCTTCATGTGCTGCCACCCCGCGCTCACCCGGCACGCGCAGGTCGCGCTGACCCTGCGCTGCCTCGGCGGTCTGTCCACAATGGAGGTCGCCCGGCTTTTCCTGGTCGGTGAAGCGACGGTGGCACAACGCATCGTGCGGGCCAAGCGCAAGATCCGCGAAGCAGGCATCCCGTTCCGGGTGCCCGGACCGGACGAGTTGCCACACCGGCTCCCGGCCGTACTCTCGGTCGTCTACCTGCTGTTCACCGAGGGCTACGCGGCGACCTCGGGAACAGCGTTGATCAAGGACGAGCTTTGTGACGAGGCGATCCGGCTGGCCCGGACGCTGCATCGGCTGATGCCTTCGCCCGAGGTCGCGGCCCTGCTCGCGCTGCTGCTGCTCACCGACGCGCGGCGGGCCGCGCGGCTCGCGGACGGGCGCCTGGTCCCTTTGGAGGAGCAGGACCGCGGGAGGTGGAACCGGGACCTGATCGACGAGGGCCGGCGGCTCGTGATCGGCAGTGCCGGCCCGTATGCGGTGCAGGCCGCGATCGCCGCGGTGCACGACGACGCGGCCACTCCCGAAGACACGGACTGGGACCAGATCGTCCGCCTGTACTCCCGGCTCGCCCCATCGCCGATGGTCGAACTGAACCGGGCGATCGCGGTCGCGATGGCCTCCAGCCCCGACGCGGGACTACGGCTGTTGGACGAGGTCCGGCTGGACTCGCATCTGCTGCCCGCGGCCCGCGCAGATCTCCTACGCCGCGCAGGTCGCGGCGATGAGGCCCTGGCCGAATACGACCGAGCCATCGCGATGTCCGCGAATCAGGTCGAGCGCGAATACCTGACCCGCCGCCGCGCCGAGGTCGCCACCAGGTGATGCCGCGTCAGCACCGCGATCCCGGCGATGGCCGCCACGGCACACCCGGCGAGCGCGATCACGGTGGCAGCTTCGAGGTGACGGCTCTCGCCGAGCACCGTCATCCCCAGCGTTGTCGCGACCAGTGGGTTCACCGCGGTTTGGCACCCGACGACAAGGTCCGGCGGCCCGCTGGCGTGCGCAAGCTGAACAAGCCAGGCCGCGGCGGCGAAAGCCACCACCGCGCCGGACAACGACAACCACGGCAACCCAGCCAGGCCCTCGGTCCGCACCGAGAACGCGACATCGCGCACGAGCACGGACACCAGCCCATAGCTCGCCCCGGCCGCGGCGGCCAGCGCCGCGCACCGCAGCACCCCACGACTGAGCACGGCGACGATCACGAGAGCGGCGGCCGCGGCCACGGCAAGCTGGGTCGCGGTAAAAATGGCGGTCGGTGCAAGATCGGTGCTGGTCGAGGTGCCGGCCGCCAAGGCAACGAACACCGCGATGGACACGGCGACCGCGCCGACCGCGATCCCCGCCGATTGGTCAAGCCGTTTGCCCAGCACGGCGACCACTGGCAACGCCAGCACCACCAGCGGCGCCACGACGATCACCGGCGCGAACGTCAGCGCCAGCACTTGCAACACGGTTGACAGCCCAAGGACGCCCAGCCCCAGCCGCCAACTCCGGTTGGCACCGAGCCTCTTGAGCGAGCCCACGCCCTCCGCCTGGACGCCGCTGTTCTGCAGCTTGCTCCCAACCCCGCTCCCGATCGCGGCGATCGCGGCCAGCACAACGGCGAGGACGATCATGCGATCACCTCGTGACAGCGGCTGTCGGCGTGCACAGCATCAGGATGCCAAGTGGCGCCTGAGAACACCCTCATCCCGGCCGGCGCGCCTCACCTGCCGGGGCGCCGATCAACGAACCACTCCTCCCACTGCGGCCCGATCGACCACCCACACCTCCCCCCACCCCGATCCCAAGCCGAACAACGCCGCGGTCTGCCGGGTCCAGACTGGCCGAAGGCCACCGCGAAGCGGCGCGACGAAGGAGCGGTCTTGACGCGGCCCGACCGCGGCGTAGAACGATAAAAGGATCGGGGTGGGGGGAGGGGACCGGCACCGAGCTAAGCCGCGCCGCAACGAAAAGATAAAGAGATGCCTCGCCGGCGGGCAGGCTCCGGGATGGCCTGGGAAATGCAGGCATCTCCTGACGTGCCGTGGGTCGCCGGGGGTGTGGTCATCCCGTCGCCTGCGGTTGGGAGATATCACGTTGAGCCGGACCCGCAAGCCTTGGTCTGTCGGCTGCCTGTTCCGGCCCAGGTTGCGGGCCCAGCTCAACGTGATCCTTGCGTTGGCAGGCGACGGGATGACCACACCGGGCGGCTTCGTTCAAAAAGTGCGCTTCCGCGTCCGTTTCTACTTCTGCGTCGCTAGTCCTCGTAGGTTAGGTTTGCGCCTGTTTCCGGGTCGAAGAGTTGCATCTTCGTGGCGTCGAACCAGACGTCGGCGGTGGAGCCTTCTGTCACCGGGGACGCCGCCGAGAGCCGGGTCACGATCTGTGCGCCGCCGCCCGGGACGTCATCGGCGCCGGCGTCGGCTGCCAACTCCGCCAGTTCTGTGGTGGTTGCCAGCTCGCCTTCGACGGTGAAGTATGCGTACTTCTCCGAGCCCATCGATTCGAGGACGTCCACGTGGGCCGAGAACGTTACGCCGCCTTGCTTCGCGGCTTCGTCCAGCAGTGATGCGTCCTCGAAGTGCTCCGGGCGCACCCCGGCGATCACCTCGCGAGGGGCGTTCGCTGCCTCTGCCAGGCGGCGCACCTTGTCGGGGATCGGGAAGGTGCCCAGAGCGCTCCTGATCGAGCCGTCTTCCAGCGTCGCCGGCACGAAGTTCATCGACGGCGACCCGATGAAGCCCGCTACGAAGAGGTTCGCCGGGTGGTCGTACAGGAACTGCGGCGAGCCGATCTGCTGGACGTAGCCCGCCCTCAGCACGACGACGCGATCGCCGAGGGTCATGGCCTCGGTCTGGTCGTGTGTGACATACATCGTGGTCGTGCCCAGCTGACGCTGGAGCTTCGAGACCGACGTGCGCATCTGGCCGCGTAGCTTTGCGTCCAGATTGGACAATGGCTCGTCCATCAGGAACGCTTTGGGGCTGCGCACGATCGCGCGGCCCATCGCGACCCGTTGCCGTTGGCCGCCCGAGAGGTTCGCAGGCTTGCGGTCCAGATGTGGTGTCAGGTCCAGGATCCGGGCGGCCTCCTCGACCTTCTGGCGCACCGTTGTATCGTCCACTTTGGCCAATCGCAGCGGGAAGGCCATGTTCTCCCGGACGCTCATGTGCGGGTACAGCGCGTAGGACTGGAACACCATGGCGATGTCGCGGTCCTTCGGCGCCCGCTCGTTCATCCGGTCCCCGTCGATACGCAACTCGCCCGACGAGATGTCCTCCAAGCCCGCCACCATGTTCAGCGTGGTGGACTTCCCGCACCCGGAAGGCCCGACCAGGATGATGAACTCGCCGTCCGCCACCTTGAGGTCCACTTCGGACACTGCGAGCGCGCCATCAGGGTACCGCTTGCTCACCTTTTCCAGCACGATTTCGGCCATGCCACTACCCCTTCACGGCACCGGAGGTCAGCCCCGCGACGATGCGGCGCTGGAAGAACAGCACGAACAGGACGATCGGCACCGTGATCACCACGGCCGCCGCGGAGATCGTGCCCGTCGGGTCCTCGAACTGCGAGGCCCCGGTGAAGAACGACAGCGCCGCGGGAACCGTGCGCGACGCGTTGGTCGCCGTCAACGAGATCGCGAACAGGAAGTCGTTCCAGCAGAAGATGAACACCAGGATCGCGGTGGTGAACACGCCCGGCGCGGCCAGCGGCGCGATCACCTTGCGGAACGCCTGGCCCGGCGTCGCGCCGTCCATCTTCGCGGCCTTCTCCAGCTCCCACGGGATCTCGCGGAAGAACGCCGACAGGGTGTAGATCGCCAGCGGCAGCGCGAACGTGATGTAGGGCAGGATCAGCCCGAGCCACGTGTCGAACAGTCCGAGTGACCGTTCGATGTTGAACAGCGGCGTCACCAGCGAGACCTGCGGGAACATCGCGATCAGCAGCGAGACCCCCACCAGCAGCCGCTTGCCGGGGAAGTCCAGCCGGGCGATCGCGTACGCCGCCATCGTGCCGAGCACCACCGCGATGGCTGTCGCGATCACCGCGATGCCGATCGAGTTGATCAACGCCCGGATGAAGTCGTCGGTCTGGAAGATGTCGGCGTAGTTCTGGAACGTCCAGGATCGCGGGACGAACTTGCCGTCGTCCAGCGTGTCCTTGGTCTTGAACGACAGCGACAGGATCCACAGCACCGGCACCAGCGCATACACCACTACCACGATGTCGATCAGCGTCCACCGCGTCCGGCGCCCGCCGGTGATCGCTCCCTGCATGGCCATCAGCGCTTGCCTCCCGAGTCACTGCCCGGCGCCGCCGTGCCGAACAACTTGATGAAGACGAACGCGATGAGCGCGACCGTGATGAAGATCAGCACCGACATCGTGGAGCCGATCCCGAGGTTCAGACCTCTCAGCAGGTTGTTGTAGGTCTGCATGGACACCGACGAGGTGTCGTTCGCGCCGCTGGTGAGCACGTAGATGTTGTCGAAGATGCGGAACGCGTCCAGCGTGCGGAACAGCAGCGCCACCAGGATGGCCGGCTTCATCACCGGCACCATCACCTTGATGAACCGCTGCCACGCGTTCGCGCCGTCCATCGCCGCGGCCTTGAGCAGGTCGTCCGGCACGAGCGCGAGACCCGCCATGAGCAGCAGCGCCATGAAGGGCGTCGTCTTCCACACCTCGGCGAGGATGATGATCGCCAGCGACGGAAGGTACTGCGTCAGCGGCGCCGCGCCGGGCGCGATGAGGTTCGCCAGGTACCCGGTGTCCGGCGTCCACGCGTAGTACCACGAGAAGGCCGCGACAACGGTGACGATGCCGTACGGGATGAGCGACACCGTGCGCACCAGACCGCGGCCGACGATCGTGCGGTGCATGATCAACGCGAGCAGCATGCCCAGCACCAACTCGATCACGACCGAAACGACGGTGATCAGCATCGTGGTGCCGAACGCCGTCCACCAGTACGAGTTGGTCAGCACCGTCACGTAGTTCTCGAGCCCGATGAACGTGCGATCGGCGGGAAACCGCAGGTCGTAACGTTGCAGCGACAGCCAGATCGAGTACCCGATCGGGTACGCCGTGACCGCGAGCATGACGATCGCCGCGGGCGCGCACAACAGCAACCCCAGCCGTCGCTCGGCCTTCTTGCCCTCGCTCAGCGCGGGCTTGCCAGGCTTGGCCGCACGGACCTTTTCTTCCGCGACATCCGAGACAGCGTGACTCACGGGATCACCCCTTTCGACTGCAGCGCATCGGAAAGCCGGCTACGCAACTCGTCCGCGGTCTTCTGCGGATCGATCTTCGACGGCGGCGAGAGCACCTTCGAGATGACGGTGGACAGGCTCTGGTAGGCCGGGGTCAGCGGCCGCACCGCCGCGTCCTTGAGCGCCGCGAGAATCGTGCCCGCCATCGGGTACGCGGTCTGCATGCTCGGGTTCTTGTCGGGATCGACCGGCAGGCCCGGGTCGAGCGGGGCGGTGTCGGTGTAGAGCGACTCGATACTCGGCGGCACGCCGTCCTTGATCGCCGAGAACTTCTGATTGTCCTTGTTGCGCAAGCACAGCGCGGCCTCGAACGCCTCCGGCTTGTGCTTGGAGTAGGTGCTCACCGCGAGGTCGTATCCGCCGATCGTGGTCTTCGCGGGCATCCCCGCGTTGACCTCGGGATAGGTCGACCACTTGAAGTGCGGCAGGTTGGCCGCGTCCTCCTCGGCGTAGGAGGCGTAGACGAACGGCCAGTTCAGCTGGAACGCGCCGTTGCCGCGCTGGAACGCCTGCCGGACGTCGTCCTCCTTGGAGTTGGTCAGCGACGGGTCGGTGATCCCGGTCGACGTGACTTCCTTGAGGATCTCCAGTGCCTGCACGGCACCGGCGTCCATCACGACGGACTTGCCGTCGTCGGAGAGGATGTGCCCGCCCGCCGACTCGACGAGCGTGTTGTAGATGACGACCAGGCCCTCATACTGCGCGCCGGTGAACAGGATGGCGTTCGGCTTGCCCTGGGCCTTGAGCTGGTGGGCCTCGTTCATCATGTCTGCCCACGTGGCCGGCGGCGTCGGCGTGGCCCGGTCGTCGTACCACAGCAACTGGACGTTGGTGTTCTTCGTGGCGCCGTACAGCTTTCCGTTCCACGTCGCGGTTTCCAGCGGCCCCGGCAGCACGCCGTCCGTCGCGGCGGCCTTGTTCGCGCCGGTCCATTCCTCGATCCAGCCGGCTTCGGCGAACTCCGGCACCCACGTGACATCCAGGCCGAGGACGTCCATGTCGCTGTCGTTGGCCGCGAGCCTGCGGACCATCTGCTGGCGCTGGTCGTCGGCGCCGCGCTGGAGCTTGTTGTAGACGATCTCGTACCGGCCGGCCGCCTGCTTGTTGCAGTTGTCCACCACGCTGGAGAACGTGTCCTCCGGCGCGTAGTAGAGGTTGATCTTGATGCCCTGCTCGGAGCTACAGGCAGCGAGCAGGCCGACGGCGATCATCCCAGCACCGCACACGGCAGTGAACCGCCGTTTCGAGTGAGTCCTCCCCGTACCCATCAGGCCTCCTTGCCCGACGCGCACGCTCGGCGAAAGACTGCTGTCGACCGCTGACGACGTGCACGCTGAATCGGTGGTGATTCAACCTATGCCCGGCCGTGGCGGCCCGCAAGCGATAGCGGTACCGATTCAGCTTGATGGACGCATGGCCAGCTTCGCGAGCAGGTCACGGCCCTGCTCGGCGTTGCGCGGCTGGCACAACACGTCGTACCGCCCGGCGACGAGCTGGCTGGCGGAGGAGAAGTCGCGGCGGCCGCGGGTGGAGGCGTAGCTGATCGCGGCGAACACCAGTCCGAAGAGCATCCCGGCGATCAGCCCGACGAGGACCGGCTGGTAGGTGATGCCGGAGCCGCCGCTGAACAGGCTCAGCAGCACGCCGACGAACAAGCCGAACCAGGCGCCCGACACCGCGCCGGTGCCCAGCACCTTGCCCCACGACAGCCTGCCGATGACCCGTTCGACGAGCATCAGATCGACGCCGACGATGGTGACGTCCTGGACGGTGAAGTCGTTCGCCGCGAGATGCTCGACGGCGCGCTGCGCGTCCGAGTACGTCGTATAGGAACCGATGGGCCATCCGCTCGGTGGCGTCGGCACGCGCGGTAGCCCCTGGCGGGAGGATCCTGACGGGGAAAACGGGCCGGTCACGGTCATCACCTGTGGTCGTCGTTCGATGGAGTGCCATCCTGTCAATCACCAGGAAACCACGCGAACCCGGCAGCGGGTGAACGTTGACCAACCTGTTGCTCCCGTTTTTTCACTCTTTCGGAAGTATCCCGGGAGCGGAATCGCGCGACGCTAGTCCTTGATCCGGTACTCCCGGAGCAGGCCGCGGCTGATGATCGTCTTCTGGATCTCGCTGGTGCCTTCGCCGATGAGCAGGAACGGGGCCTCGCGCATCAGGCGCTCGATCTCGTACTCCTTGGAGTAGCCGTAGCCGCCGTGGATGCGGAACGCCTCCTGGGTGACCTCGGCGCAGTACTCCGACGCGATGAGCTTGGCCATGCCCGCGGCGACGTCGTTGCGGTCGCCGGTGTCCTTGAGCTGGGCGGCGTTGACCATCATCAGGTGCGCGGCTTCGACCTTGGTGGCCATCTCGGCCAGCTTGAAGGCGATCGCCTGATGCTCGGCGATCGGTTTGCCGAACGTGGAGCGCTGCTGGGCGTAGTCGATGGCCAGCTCGAACGCCCGGATCGCGATCCCGCACGCGCGCGCCGCCACGTTAACGCGGCCGACCTCGATGCCGTCCATCATGAACGAGAAACCCTTGCCCGGGGCCTCGCCGAGTACCTTCGCCGCCGGGATGCGGAAGCCGTCGAACACCGCCTCGGTGGTGTCCACGCCCTTGTAGCCCATCTTGGCGATCTTGCCGGGGATCGTCAGCCCGGGCGCGACCTCGCCGTAGCCCTCGGGCTTGTCCACCAGGAACGCCGTCAGATTCTGGTGCGCCTTCTGCGCGCCCTCGTCGGTGCGGACCAGCAGCGCGATCAGGTTCGAGGTGCCACCGTTGGTGAGCCACATCTTCGACCCGTTGATCACATACTCGTCGCCGTCGCGCTGCGCCCGGGTCTTGATCGCGGCCACGTCCGAACCCAGATCGGGCTCCGACATGGAAAAGGAACCGCGCACGAGTCCTTGCGCCATCTGGGGCAGGTAGTGCTGTTTCTGCTCCGGCGTGCCGTGCCGGGAGATCATGTGCGCCACGATGAAATGCGTGTTGATCACACCGGACACGCTCATCCAGCCGCGCGCGATCTGCTCCACCACCAGCGCGTAGGTCAGCAGCGACTCACCGAGGCCGCCGTACTCCTCCGGGATGGTGATCCCGAACAGGCCGATCTCCTTCATGCCCTCGACGATGTCCGCCGGATAGACGTCGTCATGCTCCAACGCCTGGGCGTGCGGGATGATCTCCTTGTCCACGAACGAACGCACGGTGGACAAGATCTCGGCCTGCACCTCGGTGAGGCCGGCGGTCTGGGCCAGGCGGGCCATGCGCGACTCCTGTGTCTGCCGATGACTGGCGCCGAGTATGACGCCTGCCATCGCATCGCCGTTATGACACCCCTCACGGTGCCCGCCGGACCTCCACTATGTACCGGACGTGGTGTCCTCCGGGAGCCGGGGCGCCGGCGCGGATCCATTCAACGGCTCCGGCACACGGTCCTCTTTGGACACTTTGTCGTGCGCTTTCGTGTACTGGTCCACGAATCTGAGCAGCTCCACCGGGAACGGCAGCACCAGCGTCGAGTTCTTCTCCGCCGAAACCTGGACGACGGTCTCGAGCAACCGCAACTGCAGCGCAGCCGGAGTGTCGGCCATCTTGGCGGCGGCCTGCGACAGCTTCTCCGACGCCTGCAGCTCACCGTCGGCGGAGATGACCCGCGCCCGCCGCTCGCGTTCGGCCTCGGCCTGCCGCGACATCGACCGTTTCATGGTCTCCGGCAGCGCGACGTCCTTGATCTCCACCCGGTCGATGTGCACGCCCCAGTCCAGTGCCGGGCTGTCGATCATCAGCTCGAGACCCTGGTTGAGGCGCTCGCGGTTGGACAGCAGGTCGTCGAGATCGCTCTTGCCGATGATCGACCGCAGCGACGTCTGCGCGACCTGGCCGACGGCAAAGCGGTAGTCCTGCACATTGACCGCGGCGACGACCGGCTCGATGACCTTGAAATACACCACCGCGTCGACGCGGACCGTGACGTTGTCCCGCGTGATGCCCTCCTGCGCGGGCACCGGCAGCGTCACGATCTGCATGTTGACCTTCTGCAGGCGGTCCACGATCGGCACCAGCAGCGCGAGACCCGGCTCGCGCACCCTGGCCCGGACCCGGCCGAACCGGTACACCAGGCCCCGCTCGTATTGTTTGACCACGCGGACACTCGCGGCGAGCCACGTGACTCCCACGATGGCGCCCACGGTGACGAGTTCCACCAGCATGGCAGCTCCCGAGGGGTAGGTCCCGTGATTAAATGTTACCCCCGTCACACGTTCGGCGACGGTAGAAGATTTTCCTGCTGAGCGCTCCCTGAGAGTCCACTGTGGAGACACGGTCCCTTACGCTGGGCGACCGGCCCCCTGCCCGGTTAGCCTTGGCGCTATGGCACCCGTGAACAGGGTTTTTGCTGCCCAGCTAGCCGGATTGCCGGTATTCGGCCCCGATGGCGAGTCCATCGGGAAGGCGCGGGACCTCGTCGCCGGACTGCGGCTCGATCAGCAGCCGCCCCGCGTGCTGGGGCTCGTCGTGGAGCTCTCCACCCGGCGGCGCGTGTTCGTGCCGATGCTGCGCGTCACCTCGATCGAACCGAACGCCGTCACGCTCGCGACGGGCTCGGTGAACATGCGTCACTTCCACCAGCGCCCCAACGAGGTGCTGGTCCTGGGCCAGCTCACCGACGCGCACGCCCGGCTGCGCGACACCGATGCCCGCGTCACCGTCGTCGACGCGGCGATGGAACCCAGCC
>DASZUO010000337.1:0-3635 GCA_035547575.1 Amycolatopsis sp.
GGTTCTTGTTGATCAGCAACTGGTCGCAGACACCC
This sequence comes from Amycolatopsis sp., assembly GCA_035547575.1. Classification (GTDB taxonomy): domain Bacteria; phylum Actinomycetota; class Actinomycetes; order Mycobacteriales; family Pseudonocardiaceae; genus Amycolatopsis_E. The sequence goes on from DASZUO010000337.1 coordinate 36, forward strand.
CAGTCGTCCGAGATCCGCTGGTCCGTGGTGGGCAGCAACTGCGGACCGTCGACGATGCCGGTGCGCCGGTTGTGCGGGATGCCCTTGAGCGAGTCGTCGGGCACGACCGTCGGGTCGGCGACCGTGCCACCTCCGCCGTTCTGCTGCGACATGAGCAGCAGCCGCGCCGAGGCGAGATTGAAGGTGGGGGTCAGCGACTTCGGGTTGCCCGAGACGACGTAGATCGTGCCGGACTGCTTGCCGATGACGATCCCCGAATCGGGTACCCCCGGCGACGGGCTGATCAGGCCGAAAATCACGAACCCGAGCAGGCCGAGGATGCCGAGAAGGACGCCGATGACGGTGGCGCGGCCATGGGTGCGCATCGGGTCGTGGAGCATGACCGAGTCGCGCCTGACCAGCGCCGACTGCATCCGGCGCAGCACGAACCGATACGCCTGGACCTGAGATTTCGTTGTCGGTGTTGACGGCATTCTCGACCTACAGCTCCCCGAGTCGCGGTACGGTTCCGCAGGATAACCGTACGAGAACCGTACTGGTGCGGGTTTTGCGTAACTCGGGCTAGTGTCAGGTCCTCGCCAACCGGCTTCCGGTAACGCGGCACGACGAGGGGAAGAGAAAGCGCGGATGTCCGTCACCACGCCTCCACGACCGGGCGGGCCGCCGGGCCCGCAGCAGCCGCCCAGGCGCCCGGCGGGTCCGCCACCCAGGCAGGGCAGGCCGGGCGGACCTCCCGGCGGACCGATGCCACCCCGCGGACCTGGTGGACCTGGCGGTCCTGGGGGCCCCGGCGGTTCCGGCCCTGGTGGGCCGGGCGGGCCGGGTGGTCCTGGCGGCCCTGGTGGACCCAGAGGCCCTGGTGGCCCGGGCGGTTCGGGGCCCGGCGGGCCTGGTGGCCCTGGCGGGCCGCCGGCACAGCCCTCTGGTGCGGCCCCTGCCCCGGTCGCACCTCCGGCGCGGCGCCGCAAGCTCGGCTCGAGCCTCGGCCCCATTCCGGTGGTCAACCTCGTCGTGCTCGAGGTCGGGCTCGCTGTCGGCCTGATCCTGCTGGCGATCAACAAGTCGATGCTCTACGTGGGGATCGGCGTCCTCGCCATCGCGTTCGTGATCGCGATCCTGCGGTGGCGCGGCAAGTGGTTCACCCAATGGGCTGGACTTACCTCGCAGTACTCCTTCCGTACCCACGATCGGGTGGTCGCACCGCCTGCGCCCACCGCCGAGCCGCCTGCCGACGAGTCGGTGACGGGTCCCGAGGACGCGCGGGTGAGCCTGCTGCGCCTCGTGGTGCCGGACCTCGTCGTCGCGCACGGCACCGACCACGAACGGCAGCAGGTCGGCCTCGCCTGGCACGACGGCACCTGGACCGCGGTGCTGCTCGTCGAGCCCACCCCGGCACTGATCACGCAGGCCGGCGGCGCGCCGAGTCTGCCGCTGTCGGCGCTGGCGCCCTGTCTCGAGGACCGCGGCGTGGTGCTCGACTCGATCCAGGTGATCTGGCACACCTACCCAGGCAGCGCGGCGCTGCCGTCGGAGTCGCCGGCGCTCAGTTCGTACATGGAGGTGCTCGGCCCGCTGCCCGCAGCCGCGCGCCGCACCACCTGGGTCGCGATCCGCATCGACCCGCGCCGCTGCCCCAGCGCGATCCAGGAACGCGGCGGCGGCGTGGTCGGCGCACACCGCGCGCTGATCGGCGCGCTGTCCCGCGTCCGCAACGCGCTCGAATCGCAGGGCGTGCCCACGCGCCCGCTCGACCCGGACGGCCTGCTGCGTGCCGGAATCTCGGCCGCGGAACTGACCGCCGTCGCGGGCAACAGCGGGCGCGTCAGCATGCGCGAACACTGGACAAGCGTGACCGCGGCAGGCATCGGGCACGCCAGCTACGCGATCACCGGGTGGCCGAAGGGCAAGATCACCACGAGCCTGAACGCGCTCACGAGCGTGCGAGCGCTGTCCGCGACGGTCGCGTTGTCGATCTCGCCCGCCGACGACGATGGCCAGATCGGGCTGCGCGGTGTCGTGCGGATGAGTGCCCGCAACCCGCGTGAGCTGGACGCGGCCGACGACCGGCTGTCATCGCTGGCCGATCGCGTGAAAGTGTCGCTGACCCCGCTGCGTGGCCTGCAGATCGACGGCTTCGCGGCGACGTTGCCGATGGGAGGGACGGCATGACGCTCCGCTTGCGAGACCCGGGTCAGAACAACGGTGTCGCGCCGGAGTTCACGGTCGACCCGAAGCTGCTGGACGCGATCAGCCCGTCCGGCGACCGCGGCGGGATCGTCGTGGGATCCGGGCTCAAGGGTGAGCCGCTGACGATTTCCGCACTGCGGTCGATGCCGACCAGGATCGTGCTCGTCGGCGGGCTGTACCTGGCGCGGCAGGTCGCACTGCGGGCGATGGCGGTCGGTGCGTGGGTGGTCATCGCGACGGGGCGGCCGGCCGCGTGGCAGGTGCTGCCGAGGGCGGCGGGCACCCAGGCCGACGGGCGGCCGTCGCCGCTGGTCCAGATCCGCCGGCTGTCGCCGGTCGAACTGCCGCGGCCCTCGGAGGACGCGCCGCTGCTGGTCGTCACCGACGGCGGGCCGACGCCGCAGGACCTGTTCCCGCCGCGGTCGCCGTGGCAGACAACGGTGTACGTGCTGCCCTACCTGCACCCCCAGGCCACGACGATCGCCAACGCCGCCGACATCGTGCTGATGCAGCGACTGCCGGTCGGGCAGGCGGAACTCGCCGCGCGGATCTGGCGCCTGCCGCCGCAGATGATGCGGCAGCTGACCACGTTGAAGGACGACCAGGTCGTCGCGCTGGGCACCAACCTGTGGCGCCCGCTGCGCCTGGTCACCACGCAGAAGGAACAGCAGCTACTCGGCCCAGTCCGCCGCGGCGACTAGCGCGGAGCCTGCCGCACCGCGCGGGTCTGCTCGGCGCGGGCCGCGAGTTCGTCGTCCGGCGGGTAGTCGACCCCCACCAGGGTCAGGCCGTGCGCCGGGGCCACAGCGCTGTCCCGCACGCGGCTGCGCAGCACCTCGGCGGGCCAGGACGGCGGGCGGCGGCCGTCGCCGACCAGGAGCAGGGCTCCGACGAGGCTGCGGACCATGGAGTGGCAGAACGCGTCGGCCGAGACCTGGGCCTCCACAACGTGTTCCGAGAGCCGCTGCCACGTGAAGCGCTGCAACTCCCGGATCGTCGTGCTGCCCTCCCGCTGCTTGCAGAACGCCGCGAAGTCCTTGAGCCCCAGCAACTCCGCCGCCGCCTCGTTCATCGCGCCGACGGACAGCGCATGCCGCCAGCCCAGCACATCCCGTCGCAGCAACGGATCCACGCCCCACGGTGCGTCCGACACCCGGTACCGGTAGTGCCGTCGCACCGCGGAGAACCGTGCGTCGAAGCCCGGCGGCGCGATCCGCGCACCCAGGATTCGCACGTCCCCTGGCAGGTACCGGTTCCAGCGACGGCACATCCGCGCAAGGTCCGGAATCCCGTGCTCGTCCACCGGCATCCGCCCCGCCGGCGCGGCAAGCGGCACGACGTCGACGTGCACCACCTGGCCGGTCGCGTGCACTCCGGCGTCCGTGCGGCCGGCCACCACGACCGAGCCCGGCA
>DASZUO010000338.1:0-10081 GCA_035547575.1 Amycolatopsis sp.
CCGCCGGAGAACGGTGACGACGGGTCGACCGCGAGCACGCCGACCTTGCGGCCCTGCCGCCGGAGCACCCCGGTCAGCGCGGACGTGGACGTGGACTTGCCGACGCCTGGCGGCCCGGTCAGCCCGACGACGTGTGCGTGACCGGCCGCGGGGAGTTCGGCGGCGATCTCGTACCGTGCCGAGTCCGCCTCGATCAGCGAGATCAGCCGGGCCACCGCCCGCTGCTCGCCCCGCCGCGCGCGCTCGACGAGGCCGGCGACGGCCGGACCTGCCGGTGTAGTCGTGATGCTGGTCAGATCCGCCTCCTCGGGTCGACGCGCTCACCACTGTCGACCGAGCGCTCGGTAATGCTACGTTGCGCCGGTACGGTTCGTCCACGGTCGGAATCAGGAGCCAGCCGATGGAGAGACAGCAGCCGCTCCCATGGCGTACAAGGGTTCGGCCGACGACGTGGCGCCGCCCGCGAGCCCGAACGCCGCCACCGCGCCGCGGTACGTCAGCGGTGTCCTGCTGCCCGTGGACGGGGCACTGGTCGCCTCATCGTGGTGACCGCCGCGGCGGCAGGACGTCCGCCAGCACGTCGGCGGCCTGGCTCAGCGCGCTGGGCCCGCCGTAGAGCATCCCCCACGCCATGGCCTCGTACAGTTGGTCGTCGGTCATGCCCAGCCCACGGCCCAGCAGCGCGCTCTCCCGGATGCCCGCCGGGTTGGCGCGGGCCACCTCGAACTGCAACTGGGCGAACGGGAACATCTGCCGTGGCAGGGTTCCGCGCATCGCGCGGCCCAGCCGGTCCAGGTACGCCTTCAGCAGTCCTGGGCGGCCGGCGGCGAGGATGTCCACGTGCCGCGGCACCTCGCCGGCCGTGCGCAGGTACCAGTCGCGGATCCGGTGGTTCTCCTCCGGCGAGAGTGTGCCGGTGGTCAGATCCAGGTCCAGCGCCAGGAAGTCCGGATCGGCCGACCAGCCGGCGGGGAAGCTCGCGGCCATGTCGTGCCCGTCGTCGGTCCATTCCTTCAGCAGATCGCCGACGGCCAGCCGCGCCCGGTGCGCGCCACGGGGTCCACAATGGATGAATGCGAGCTCGATCGTCTGCAGCACGGCGGTTTTCGTGGCACCGAGGCTGCGCGCGTGCTTGACCTCGTACTCGATGCCGAAGTCGTAACCGAGCACCGTGTAGAGGTGCAGGAAGCCCAGCGTGCCGTGCAGCGGGATGCCGCGGCCCTCGTCGCTCGCCGTGTAGTAGGCCTGGATACGGTGGCTTTTCACCACGCGCGGGTTGTGGTCGAGCCAGAAGTCGTAGGCGTCGAGCACGCTGCCGTGCGTCCGCTCGTAGGAGGCCCGGAACTCGGCCACCTCGGCGTCGGTCATCTCGTCCGGGCTGTCCAGCCGGAGACCTCTGGTGGGTTTCATGTGTCACACGACCATTTCGTCCGAGGTGAACGGGGATAAGCTGAACCCGAGACCACGCGTACGAGCGCTTGGTAGAGCGAATCGTAGGTCGATCATCGGGTGGCCGTCAACGGACTCGCCGGCCGGGCCGGGAGCCCTTGACACCAAGAGGGCCCGCGATTAGATTGAGTCTACCGGGCGCCCGGTTGATTAGACGGCCGAAGGTCGGTGCCTGCGACAGCATCCTGGGTCGGCCGCGGAGCCGTGAGCTCCGCCGGACGCCGTTCAACACGCCAGAGGGAGGGTCGGGTATGTGTTCCCGCAACCGCGCGACACCGTCCGGGCCGGAGCCGGCGCGATGACGACGGACATCGCGGCGCGGAACACGTTCGTTACCGCGGACGACGCGCGCGAGTACCTCCGCGCCGGCTACTGGTCGGCGGACGAGACGCTGCCCTCGGTGCTTGCCAGGCATGCGGCGGCCCGGCCGGACCACCTCGCCGTCACCGACGACCTCGGCCAGCGCATCACCTACGGCCAGCTGCACCGCCGGTCCAGCCGCCTCGCCGAGGCCATCCGGGCGCGCGGCGTCGGGCCCGGAGACGTCGTGGGTGTCCAGCTGCCGAACCGCGTCGAAGCCTCGGTCGCGGCGCTGGCCATCGAGAAGGCGGGCGCGGTCGTCTGCCCCATGGTCACCCCCTACCGGCGCAACGAACTGGCCTACGCCGTCGAGCGAACCGGGATGAAGCTGCTGTTCGTCCCCGGCAGTTACCGTGGTTTCGACCACGACGCGCTCGGCCGCGAGCTGATGCGCGACCTGCCCTCGCTGCGCACCGTCGTCACCCTGTCCACGCAGGCGAGCGACCCGATCCCGTTCGGCGACTTCCTCGACTCCGCAGGCGACGGGACCGCGTTCGACGAGCCGGACACCGACCCCGACGCCGTCGCCGCCGTGCTGTTCACCTCCGGCACCGAATCCGCGCCCAAGGGCATCCTGCACACCACGAACACCTTGCTGGCCAACGCCCGCGCGCTGCGGCGGATGCTGGGCCTGACCGAGGACGACGGCGTGTTCATGGCCTCACCGGTCGGGCACGGCACCGGCTACGGCTTCGGCATCCGGCTCGCCTGCTACCTCGGCAGCACCCTGTCGCTGCTCGGGGTTTGGAACGCCGAGCGCGCGGCGAAGATGCTGCAGGAGCACGGCGCGGCCTACACGCACGGCGCTACGCCGTTCGTGCTGGACCTGCTGTCCCTGCCGCGGCTGCACGACTACGACTTCAGCCGCCTTCGGTTCTTCGTCACCGGCGGCGCGGCGGTACCGCCCGGCACCGCGACCCGGGTACGGGACCGGCTGGGCTGCCGGCTGCTGCGGCTCTACGGCCAGACCGAGGGGTTCATGACGACACTGAGCCCGGTCACCGGCGACCCCGCCGACGCCGAACGCAGCGACGGGGTGCCGGTGGACGGCGTCGAGGTGCGCGCCGTCGACGGCGACGACCAGCCTGTGCCGGCGGGCGAACCGGGTGAATGCCAGTACCGCGGCCCGCACCGCTGCGTCGGGTTCCTCAACGACCCGGTCCGCGAGCGCGCGAACCTCACCGGCACCGGCTGGTTCCGCTCCGGCGACCTCGTGAGCATCGCCGAGGACGGGCATCTGACCGTCGCCGGGCGGAAGAAGGAAGTGATCAACCGCGGCGGCTACAAGTACAGCCCGCGCGAGGTCGAGGACGTGCTGACCGCCCATCCGGGCATCGAGCGGGTGGCCGTGGTGAAGATGGCCGACCCGCGGCTGGTGGAGCGCGCGTGCGCCTTCGTCGTCCCGGCGCCCGGGAGCGCCCCCACGGTGTCCGAACTGGCGGACTACCTGAAGGCGCACGGGATCGCGTCGTTCAAATGGCCCGAACGGGTCGAACTGGTCACCGAGTTCCCGGCCACCGCGTCCGGAAAGGTCCAGAAGTTCGAGCTGGAACGCCTGCTCGACCGGAAGTTAGCCGCCGAACAGGGGCGAGAAGAGGGAGTGAGCTGATGGGGAACGTGGTCTCCCGCGTCGAAAAGGGGGTCGCGGAGATCCAGCTGACCCGGCCGGAGGCGCTGAACAGCTTGAACTTTCCGATGCTGGACGAGTTGGACGCGGCACTGGACTCGGTGGGGCAGGACAAGTCCGTCAACGCGGTGGTCCTTTCCGGCGCGGGCCGGGCGTTCTGCACCGGGGCCGACCTGAAGAGCGTGATCAGCCTCTTCGACGAGTGGCCGCGTTATGTCGAGTTCCTGTACCGGCTCACCGACGTCTTCCGCAAGCTCGAGGACCTGCCGGTGCCGACCATCGCGCGCGTGCACGGGTACGCGCTGGCGGGCGGCCTCGAGCTGATCCTGTGCTGCGATGTGGCGATCGCCGCGGAGAACGCGCTGATCGGCGACCAGCACGCGAATGTCGGGCTGATCGCTGGAGCGGGCGGGATTCCGCGGCTCGTGCGCCGGATCGGCAAGCAGCAGGCGCTGAGCCTGCTCTACACCGGCGCCAGGGTGTCGGGAACCCGGGCCGAGCACATGGGCATCGTGCTCAGGGCGGTGCCGGAGACCGAACTCGACTCCGCGGTCTGCGAACTGACGGAGAACCTGGTCAACAAGAGCCGGACCTCACTGTCCTACATGAAACGCGTGGTGGCCGCGGGTACCGACGTGCCGCTGGTCACCGCACTCAACGAAGAGCGGGCCGCGCTGCTTGAGTACTTTAGTACCTCATCAAGTCCACGTGAGGGCATTTCGGCCTTCTTGGAAGAGAGAGAACCGAATTTCGATGAGTGACAATCGCCGCGGTACGCCGGGCCGCCCGACCGCCGACGAGCGAGGCGGCCAGGTCGCCACCGCTCAGCGGCTGCTACTGGGGGCGGCCGGGCTGTTCCGCGAAAAGGGTTACGCGGCCACCACGACTCGTGAGCTTTCGGCGCTCGCCGGGATCCAGAACGGGTCGCTTTATCACCACGTCGGGGGCAAGGAAGACCTGCTCTACAAGCTTTGTGTGGCCGCGCTCGACGATGTGGCGGCGATCTTCACCGCCACCGCGGCCGAGAAGATGGAGCCGGCGCGCAAACTGGAACAGATCGCCCGCGACTATGTCGTGCAGGCCCTGCGGGACCGGGACCGGCACGCGACGATGCTGAGCGAGATCCGCGCGTTGTCCCCGGCGCACCGGGAGGAGGTCATCGCCCGGCGCGACGAGAACGTCCGCCTGGTCGAGGACATCGTGGCCGACGCGCAACGCGTCAAACAGATCCGCGACGACATCGAGCCGAAATATCTGACCCTGGCGCTGTTCAACCTCTTGAACTGGACCATCTTCTGGTTCGATCCCGAGGCCGAACTGAGCGAACAGGGCATCGCGGAGATTCTCTGCTCGGTGTTCTTCGACGGCGCCAACCGCAGGGAGACCGGCGGCAAGGCCGGTAAGACCGCCAAGGCGGCAAGCAAACCACGGACAACGAAGAAACGTGGCTGATGTGACGGACCCGATCGAAGACCTGGTCGCCGAGGTGCCGGGCAGTACGCGCTGCGTGCTGGCCGGTTCGCGCTGCCGGCGCTGCAAGGAGGTGCTCTTCCCCGCGATGCGCGACTGCCCGGTGTGTCTCGAGCCCGACGTGATGGAGGGCTACCAGCTCGCCGGGCACGGCACGATCAGTGACTACGTGGTGGCCGAGCGCGGGCCGGAGGGCTTCCCGGTGCCGTATGTGCAGGCCTGGCTGAAGCTGGACGACGGCCCGGTGGTCTTCTCGATCATCGAGACGCCCGACCCGCGCTCGCCCGAGCACCTGACGCTCGGCAGCCCCGCGACCATGGTCCGCCGCCGGTTCGGCGCCGACGGTTCGGCGTTCACAGGCTGGAAGTTCGTCCCGGATTCGTTGTGCCATGACTGAGACCTACGTCGTCGGCGTCGGAATGCACCCGTTCGGGCGATTCCCGGACAAGACGGTGCCCCAGCTGGCCAGGGATGCGATCTGGGCGGCGATCGAGGACGCCGGGGTCGATCCGCGCTGGATCGACGCCGCGTATGTGGCGAACTGCTACAACGGCTTCTTCACCGGACAGGGTGACGCGATCGCGCCGATGGTGTTCGGGCGCGCGGGCCTGTCCGGGATGCCGATGATCCACGTCGAGGGCGGCGGGGCCGCCGGGTCCGTCGCGTTCCACCAGGCGGTGCTGGCGGTGATGTCGGGTGAGTACCGGCTCGCGCTCGCGGTGGGCGTGGAGAAGATCTACGTGCCGGGCAATCCGGCGATCTCGATCAGCGCGATCGGCACCTCGGGGGAACAGACCACCGCGACAAGGCTCGGGCTGACCTGGATCGGCGACCTGACGATGAGCGCGCGCAGGCTGATGGGCCGCTACGGCTGGACGGCTCGCGATTTCGCGACGGTCGCGGCGAAGAACCGCCGCCACGGCGTGCACAACCCGGAGAGCGAGATCCGGCAGGAGATGTCGGTCGAGGAGGTGCTGGCGGCCCGCATGGTGGCGCCGCCGCTCACCCGCCCGATGTGCGCCGGGGCGGCTGTGGACGGCGCTTCCGCGGTGCTCATCGCCGACCGCGAGACGAGCGCCCGGATCGGCGCGGGCAGACACCCGCGCGTCGCCGGGATGGGCGTGGTCGGCGCCCGCTACATATCCAACCGGGTGACCGACGAGCGCCCCGGCATGCTGTCGATGGACGAGGCCGGCCGCTCCTTCGCCAAGGCCTACGAGAAGGCCGGGCTCGGCCCCGAGGACGTCGACCTGGCGCAGGTGCACGACTCGGTCGCACCCGAGGAACTGCTGTCCTACCAGGTGATGGGCCTGTGCGCGCCGGGCGAGGAGGCGGCACTGCTGCGGTCCGGCGCGACCGCGCTCGGCGGCCGAGTCCCGGTGAACACCGACGGCGGGCTCATCGCCCGCGGCCACCCGATCTCCGCCAGCGGCGTCGCCCAGGTGGTGGAGACCACGCGGCAGTTGCGGGGCTCGGCCGGCCCGCGTCAGGTGGAGTACGACGGACGGGCGCCGCGGGTCGGCGCGATCCAGAACGCGGGCGCGCAGGGCGGCCCGGCCGCCGGTGTCGCGGTGAGCGCCGCGTTCCTCCTGCAAGCCTGACTTTTCGCAAGGAGTCGCGATGATTTCAGCCGAACGTGACGGCGAGCCGCGCACATCGTCCGGGATCCCGCTGCGGTTGCTGTACGGCCCGGACGACGCGAAGGCCGAGCCGTCGCAGCCAGGGCAGCGTCCCTTCCTGCGCGGCGCGTATCCGCAGATGTACCGCGGCAAGCCGTGGCGGATCTTCCAGCTCAGCGGGTTCGGCAACCCCGAGGACGAGGGGGAGCGGATCCGGTTCCTGCTCGACCACGGCGAGACCGGCTTCATCATGGAGCACGACCGCAACATCGCCGACCACCTCTACGACGTCGACCACCCGGACGTCGTCGCCCGCCACGAGGACGTCGGACTGGTCGGCGCGGTCATCCTGAGCCTCGACGACTACGAGACCGTGCTCAAGGGCATCGACATCGGCAACGTCTACGCGCATCCCGGCGGCGGAGTGGTGCAGCACGCGCCGTTCACGCTCGCCTGCTACTGGAGTGTGGCGCAGCGGCGCGGGCTGGCGCTCACGGACCTGCCCGGCACCAGCCAGGCCGACTTCTTCCTGACCTATCTGGGCTGTATCACCAAGCAGCAGATACCGACCGCGGCCGGGCTGCGGATGAACGTCGACACGATCGAGTTCTGCGGCGAGCACATGCCGCACTGGACGCCGATCTCCATCGCCGGCTACAACGGCGCGGACTCCGGGCTCAACGGCTACCAGGAACTCGGCGCGGTGATGGCCAACGCCGCCGAGTACCTGGACGCGGTCGCGGCGCGCGGCCGGATGGACCCGGCCGCCGCGGCGCGCGGCGCGGCCGGCGTGAACTTCCGGGTGTCGATGGAACTGTTCGAGGACATCGCGAAGATGCGCGCCGCGCGCGTGATGTGGACCGAACTGCTGGAGCGCCGCTACGGCATCCGCGACGACAAGGCCGCGCGGTTGCGCATCCACTCGCTGACCGCGGGCTCCCAGATGACCTACCAGCAGCCGCTGAACAACATCGCCCGCGGCACGCTCATGGCGCTGGCCGGGGTGCTCGGTGGCACCCAGTCGCTCGGCGTCTCCGGCTACGACGAGGCGGTGTCCATCCCGTCCGAGCACGCACACCAGATGTCCGTGCGGATCCAGCAGATCCTGCAGAACGAGGCGAACCTGACCGCGGTGGCCGACCCGCTCGGCGGCTCCTACTACGTCGAGGCGCTCACCGACGAGGTGAAGCAGCGGGCGTGGGCGTTCTTCGACGAGATCCAGGAAGAAGGCGGCTTCCTGGCCACATTGGACAGTGGCTGGCTGCACGCGCGGGCGCTGGAGAACCAGGCCGGGCAGCTGGCGGCGATCGACAGCGGGGAGCGTCGGGTGGTCGGCGTCAACTTCGCCGAGCAGGACGAGAGCCCGTTCGAGATCGACGGTTTCGCCGGCACGTCCGACGCCTGGGAGCGCGGGATGGAGCGGATCGGGAAACTGCGCCGCGAGCGGGAGTCCCGGCGGCACGCCGAGGCGATGCGGAACCTGGCCAGTGTCTGCGCCGGTGACGACAACATCCTGCCGCCGATGATCGAAGCTGTGCTCGCCGGCGCCACCGTCGGCGAGATCGGGGACGTCTTCCGTACGGTGTTCGGCGACTGGACCCCGCCGATCGAGTTCTAGAGGTGAACGATGGCTGCGCGAGTCCTATTGGCGAAAACCGGCCTTGACGGCCACTGGCGGGGGATCTCCGCCGTCGCGAGCGCGCTGCGGGACGCGGGTTTCGAGGTCGTGCTGCTCGGTATGGCGCGCGCCGAGGAGATCGTCGGCGCCGCGGTGCAGGAGGGCGTCGACCTGGTCGGCCTGAACGTCGGGGGCCGGATCGAGGTGGTCGAGCGGATCGTGGCCGCCATCCGCGCGGAGGATCCCGGCCTGCCGATCTTCGCGGGTGGCACGCTGCCGCCGCGGGCGCTGCGGCGGCTGGACGAACTCGGCGTTCCCGGGTTCCCGCCGGGCTCCTCGCTTTCGTCCATTGTGGAGTCTGCGCGTGCGCTGATCGCGCAGGCGGAGGGTGTCCGATGACCGATCTGTTCCGATTGGACGGTTCGGTGGCGATCGTCACCGGCGCCTCGTCCGGGCTGGGCGTGGCGTTCGCGTCGGCGCTGGTGGACGCGGGCGCCGCGGTGGCGGTGTCGGCCCGCCGCGCCGACCGGCTCGAACAGACCCGCGCCGCGCTGGAAGCGCGCGGTGGGAAGGTGATCGCGGTGCCTGCCGACGTCGCCGACCCGGACCAGTGCGCGGCGCTGGCCGAGCGTACCGCCGAACAGTTCGGCAAGGCCGACATCCTGGTCAACAACGCCGGTGTGGGGGCGGGCGGGCCCGCCGTAAAGGAACAGCCGGAGGCCTTTCGCCGGGTGGTCGACATCAACCTCAACGGGGCGTTCTTCATGGCGCAGGCGTTCGCGCGGCGCGCCGAGTCCGGGGGAGTGGTGGTCAACATCGGCAGCATCCTGGGGCAGACGACGGCCGGGCTGCCGCACGCGGCCTACGCGGCGGCCAAGGCCGGCATCTCCGGCCTCACCCGCGACCTGGCCGCACAGTGGTCGTCCCGCCGGGGGATCCGGGTCAACTGCCTCGCGCCGGGTTTCTTCCCGTCGGAGATGACCGACACCTACCCGGACGGGTATCTGGAGCGGATGGCGCGCGAGCGGACCTTGCTGGGGCGCCTTGGCGATCCGGCGGAGCTGGCGGCGACGCTGGTGTGGCTGGTCAGCCCGGCCGCGGGCTACGTCACCGGCCAGACGATCGTCGTCGACGGCGGCGTCTCGATCACCTGAGCCCCTTTTCCAGGGCCGTTCGCAGCCAGCCGGGCAGCGGCCGCGCCCGCGTCTTCGCGGGGTTGGGGGAGCTCGGGTGCGTGTACTCGGTGTAGACGTGCGTGGCGAGGGTTTCCACCGCGACAGCGGCCGCGTCGGCGACACGCACCTCGCAGCGCAGGGTGAACGAGGTGGTGCCGATCCGGGCCGTGGACAGCGTGAGCCGGCACTCGTCGTCCAGCGTCACGTGCGAGCGGTACGTGACGTGCACCGCGACCGCGGGCGTGGCGATACGCTCGGCGAACATCGTGCGCAGCGGGTGGCCGATGTCGCCCAGCCAGCTGCTGAACAGGTTCTCCGCCCAGCGCAGCGGGCTGCCGTAGAAGATGATCCCCGCCGCGTCGACGTCGGCCATGGTGATCCTGATCGTACAGGCGAAAAGCATGGTTTCCTCAGTCCGAAGTGGAGGCCGAGAGCCCGGCCGGCTTGCCGACCAGGGTCAGCCCGCCGTCGACGGTGACCACCTGTCCGGTCATGTAGCGGCTGCGGTCGCTGACAAGGAACGCGATCACATCGGCGACGTCGTCGGGCTCGCCGTGCCTGCCCAGTGGCAGCCCGGCCGCGACGCGCTGGCGTTCCCCGGTGCGGTATCCGTGTTCGGTGGCCTCGGTGCGGATCATCCCCGGCGCGACGGCGTTCACCCGGATCCCGCGCGGCCCCAGTTCGACGGCCAGTTGCCTGGTCAGCCCTTCGACGGCGCCCTTGGACGCCGGGTACAGCCCGACCTCGGCGGGCACGATGGTGA
>DASZUO010000339.1:0-9417 GCA_035547575.1 Amycolatopsis sp.
CCACCCTCGTATCTCCACCGCTCTACTCGGCAGGCCGCCAGCCCGCGGCCGTGCCCAGCGACCCGCCGCCCGCCGCTCCCGCCGAGCGGCCGCCGTGGCAGCGCACGGGTGGCAACCAGCAAGGGCCGTCGCAGCAGGCCATGGCACCGCTGCGGTCCCCGCGCGCACCGACCGCGGCGTTCATCCCGCCCGAGCGCCCGGCGGGCCAGTCCGGCCAGTCCACCGGCTCCAACCGGCGCAAAGGCATTCTCATCGGCTCGGCCGCCGCGGCCGTCGTCGTGGTCGTGGCGGTGCTGCTGATCGTGCTGAACCAGGGCGACGGCAACCCGGGCAGCCCGACCGAGTCGAACGCCGAGGGCGCCCATCCCTCGTCGTCGGCCCCGTCCACCGCGCCGAGTTCGGTGAGCACGGCCGGGCTCGGCCAGACACCCAACGCCGGCAGCGTCGGCTACTCCGAGGCCGGGAACGTGGTGGACCAGTACATCAGCGGCGCAGGCTCGGATGCCGCGTGGAATCTGCTGACCCCGGCCGCGCAAGCCATCTTCGGCGGCCAGGCCCAGTTCCAGGCGTACTGGGCGGCGCACAAGATCGGCGGCTACAGCTCGATCCGCGCCGACACCGGGGCCAACGCGGACGGCTCTGTCGACATGTACGTCACGATCAACGGCGCGGGCAGGCCGCACTGGCGTGTGGTCAACACCGCGGGCGGGATGCGGATCGACGCCGACACGCGCATCGGTTGATGGCCTACCGTGGTCTCATGGCCGCGAGCGAGCGCAACCACCACTTCGACGAGGATCTCGTCGGGCTGGACCCGGACGACCCGGAGGCGCAGGCGTTCGCCGAGCACCTGGACCGGATGCAGCGCTGTGAGCCCGGCTTCACGATCGAGTCGTCGCTGCGCAAGGTGGCCGACTTCGCCGACTCCAGCACGCGCGCCGGCGGCCTGACGTGGTGGGTCGCGGCGACGATCGCGGCGCTCATCGTGTTCGGGGTGATCGTGGCCTCGTGGGACATCGTGGTGCACGCGCTGCACTGGCTCGCCGAGTAACCTGGGAGCTATGGAACCTGTGACCGGCGCGGCGCCCAAGGTGGTCAAGTCCGAGCAGGAATGGCGCGAGCAACTCGGCCCCGAGGAGTACGCGGTGCTCCGCCAGGCCGCGACGGAGCGGCCGTTCACCGGCGAGTACACCGACACCAAGACCGAGGGCGTCTACGAATGCCGCGCGTGCGGCGCGGAACTGTTCCGCAGTGACACCAAGTTCGAGAGCCACTGCGGGTGGCCGTCGTTCTTCGACCCGTCCGAGTCGGATGCGGTGCTCCTGCGCGAGGACCGGTCGATGGGCATGGTGCGCGTCGAGGTGCTGTGCGCGAACTGCCACAGCCACCTGGGTCACCTCTTCGAGGGCGAGGGCTACCCCACCCCCACCGACCAGCGCTACTGCATCAACTCCATCTCGCTGCGCCTGGTCCCGAAGGCCTGAGTCACACCACCTCGACCGCGCACGGCAGCCCGAGCGCCTTGCCGAGCTTGACGTCCGAGGTCAGCAGCGGCACGTCCAGCCGGGCCGCGAGCGCGACATAGAGCGCGTCGTAGAAGCGCACGCGATCCCGAAGCTCCCAAGCGTCCTGGGCGAGCGCTCCGACATGCGGATAGCGAGCATCGACAATGCGGTGCAGTGCGAGCAGTCCCGTCACAGCCGTCTCGGGTTCCAGGTGGCCGTGCAGCACTTTGCGCCGCAAGACGTCACCGACCTCGGCGTCGAGGAGATGCGGTGCGTTCACGGCCACGCCGCCGAGCCTGTTCGCCAGCTCGGCGGCCGCGTCGGTCCGTTCACTCACCACTCTGATCACGGCCGAGGCGTCGACCACGACCTCAGTGGTCATCGCACGCGGCCGACCGCGCTGCGGCGCGTCCGGAACAGGCCGCGCTCGACACGGTGCGCGAGGTGCTCTCGCGGGACCGGGGTCCTGGCTTGACGGCCGACCAGATCCTCGCGGAGCTCAACGCGATCCGGGGGCCACGGCCCGGCGAGGAGGAACCGCAGCGGGAGTACGGCCGGATCGCCGCCGGGCAACGGGAACCCAGCGCGGCCGTCAGAGCTCGAACCGGCTGCCGACGGCGTTGGCGTGGAACGCGCCGGGCAGGCCCGCGGCCAGTGCGTGCTGCGCCATCCAGCTCGTGCAGTGCGCGGGCACGACCACCCCGGGTGACTCGGCGGCCAGCGCCGCCACGGTGCGCGGGACCACCGGCCCGTCCCGCAGGTGCAGCCCGCCGAGGATCGCATACACCTGGTCCACCCCGGTGAGCCGCTTGGCGTGCCGGACGATGTTGACGATGCCCGCATGCCCGCAGCCGGTGAGCACCACGAGGCCCTTGCCCGCGACGTCGAGCACTACGGCCTGGTCGTCGTGGATCAGCTCGTCGGGCACCCACTCGCCGTCGCGCAGTGCCTGGTGGCCGGACATGCCCTTCTCGAACGGTGTCGTGCGCGCGACCTCGCCGGTGACCAGCAGCATCCCGTCGAGCAGGAACGAGGGCTGCCGGTCCTCGATGATCTGGAACCCCGCGCCCTCGATGGCCGTGCGGCTGGGCGCGGGGATCTCCAACGTGCCGATGCGGCGGCGCAGCCAGAAGTCCGGGTGCAGCACCACGGGCATCGCGGTGCGGCCGAGCCGCCGGATCACACCCTGCAGCCCCATCACGTGGTCGAAGTGCCCGTGGCTGAACACCACGGCCTCGAACGTGTCCGGGTACAGGTCGAGCCGGTCGAGGTTGCCGATGAGGCCGTCGGGGCTGACGCCGGCGTCGAACAGCACGCGCCGCGTCCCGGTGTCCGTGTGCAGTTCCACCAACGCCGAGAAGCCGTGCTCGGCGCGCAGCGAGTCCAGCGTGCTGCCGGACAGCGCCACGTCGCTGGGCGCGCTGGGCAACGGCGGGACGCTGCCGATGCCGCGCCGCCGGACGAGGTCGTCACTGGGCAGCAGCGCGTCGTAGGTGTTGTCGACGAGCGTCGTGATGTGCACGCCCGAAACGGGCTGCAGCGTGATCGGTTCGGCCACGGGTCCAGCTCACTCGCCTCGCTTGTCCGTGTCCATACCAATCCCCTGTTCAGGCGCTGTCGAACCGGATCGCGATCGCGACCTCCTCGGCGGGACGTAGGTCGATGGTGTCCTTCCAGCCGGCGTCGAACGGCCCCGGACCAGCGAGGCCGCGCGAAAGCACCTGAAACGGCGTAGCTACCGCTGGCCACCGCGGCGCCGGGCCGCCCGCTCAGGCAGCGAACGCGGCCGGGTGCGCGCCGGGCAGCGGCGGACCCGTGTCCCATCGCGGCGGGGACGCGGGCAAGGTGCCCGGGACCCGCACGTGGGTGAGCCGCCCGTAGGCGCTGGCGGTTTCCGCCAGCAGACCCGTGACGTCCAGTTCGCCGCCCGCGTCCCGGCGGCCCAGCGAGTCCAGCCACCGGCCCGTCCGCGCGAGCGACAGCCGCGCGTGCCAGCTGCCGCCCTCGGTGGCGCGGCGCCGCAGCCCGAGCATCGCGGCGGTGGCGGCGAGCCAGCCCGTCGCGTGGTCGAGTGCCTGCGCGGGCAGCGGCCGCGGCTGCTCGGTGCCACCCTCGGCCGCGATGCCGCTGGCCATCTGCACGAGGCTGTCGAACCCGCGCCGCGCCGCCCATGGGCCGCTCCAGCCGTACGCGTCCAGTTCCACGAGCACGATTCCCGGCCGCGCCTGCGCCAGCCGCTCCGGCGTGAAGCCGAGCTTTCCCAGCGCGCCGGGCCGGAACGACTGCAGGAACACGTCGGCCTCGGACACCAGGCGCCACAGCTCGCCGGCGGACGTGCGCAGGTCCAGGTGCGCCGAACGCTTGCCGAACCCGGTGTCGATCATCAGCGGGCGCAGCAGGGGCAGGTGCGACGCGCCGATGTGCAGCACGTCCGCCCCGTGCGCGGCCAGCACGCGCCCGGCGACGGGTCCGGCGATCACATGCGTGAGGTCGAGCACCCGGAGGCCGCCGAGCGGACGGTCCGAAGTGGACAGTACGAGGGCCGGCGATGGCGCGATCCGGGTCAGCTCGACCAGCGGCGACGCCGCCAGAGCCGCGCTTTGCTCGCTGCGCAGCCATTCCTCGCGGGTCCGCATCGCCGCGGCGGCCCCGCCGGCCGCGATGACGGCTTCCTGCACATCCCATGCGTCGCGGCGTGCGACGGCCTCGGTCACAGCCGCACGGCTGTCCGGCACGCCCAGCGCCCGGCACACGGCCTCGCCGTGCTTCGGGTAGTTGCAGTGCAGCCGCACCCAGCCGTCCGACGTGCGATAGTCGCCGGACATCCCCGCCCAGACGCCGCCGGGCGACGCGCCGTCCACCCGCAGGTAGCGCTCGGACCGGAACGCCGCCGCGGCGTGCCGCAGGTCCACCGAGACGGTACCGGGGTCGATTCCCTTGAGCCGCAACAACTCCCCCGCGGCAAGCGTCGCCGCGCCGACGCTGTGCGCGGCCGCGTACGCGATGCGGAACGGTCCGGGCAGCACCGACTCCTCGCCGGTGACGACCGCGTCCGGCAGCTCGAGCTCCCCCCAGAGCCCGGTCATGGCAGGGCGGCGATCAATTCCGCCGGCGGCACCTTCGTGCCGGTGTAGAACGGGATCTCCTCGCGCACGTGCCGCCGGGTCTCGCTGCCGCGCAGGTGCCGCATGAGGTCCACGATCCGGTGCAGCTCGTCGGCCTCGAAGGCGAGGATCCACTCGTAGTCCCCGAGCGCGAACGACGCGACCGTGTTGGCCCGCACGTCGGGGTACTCGCGCGCCATCTTCCCGTGCTCCGCGAGCATCGTCCGCCGCTCCTCGTCGGGGAGCAGGTACCACTCGTAGGACCGCACGAACGGGTACACGCAGACGTACTTGCGGGACTCCTCACCGGCCAGGAACGCCGGGATGTGGCTCTTGTTGAACTCGGCGGGCCGGTGCAGCGCGACCTGGCTCCACACGGGCGTGGAGGCGCGGCCGAGCGGGGTGCGGCGGAAGCCGGTATAGGCGGCCTGCACCTGCTCGACCTCCTGCGCGTGCCACCAGATCATGTAGTCCGCGTCCGCCCGCAGCGCCGACACGTCGTACACGCCCCGCACGACCACGCCCTTGCCCTCCAGGGCATCCAGGTACTCGGTGGTCTCGCGCGCGGCCGCACCACGGTCGTCGGGGAGCTTGCCGGGCTCGGCCCGGAACACCGACCACGCGGTGTAGCGAATGGTGTCGTTCAGCTCGTTGTAGTTCAGGCGCGCCATGACTCCATCTTGGCACTAGCTACCCGCGTGCGGCCGCCGAGGTGATGCGGCTCGCGGCGGCTTCGGCGGCGCCGATGCAGGCCGGGATGCCGACGCCGTGGAACGTCGCCCCGGCGATCTCCAGCCCTGGCACGGCGGCGACCGCGCGCTCGACACGCTCCACCACCGCGAGGTGCCCGACGCCGTACTGCGGCAGGCCCCCGCCCCAGCGTGTGACTCGCACGTCGAGGGGTTCCGCCGTCACCCCGGTCAGCTCCGCCAGGTCCCGCCGGACCAGGCGCACCAGTTCGCCGTCGTCCGCGCACAGCGCGCCAGGCTCGCCGAACCGGCCGACCGACCCGCGCACGAGCACCGGCCCGCGCTCGAGGTGCGCCCATTTGCGGCTGGAGAACGTGAACGCCTTGGCCGCCGGCGGCGTGCCGTCCGGATAGCGTTCCCGTGCGCCGATCAATACGCCCGAGGCCTCGGGCAGCCGGGTGCCTTCTGGCAGCGCGAGCGCGACGACGGCCATCGAGGCGACCTCGACCTCGCTCAGCGCGGCCGCCGCGTCCGGCGCGACGTCGCCGAGCAGCCGGCGCGCCGCAGCGGCGGGCACGGCGAGCAGTACGGCATCGACATCCACGGCCTCGCCGGCCAGTTCCACGGTCCAGCCGTCCTGGCGCCGCCGGAGACCCTTGACCAGGGTCGCGAGCCGCACGTCGGGTTTGGCCAGCTCGACCAGCCGGTCGAGGAGCGTGCCGAGGCCGCTGCGCACGGTGCCGAACACGGGCGCGCCGCTCGGCGCCGACGGCAGCTGGGACGCGGCGGCCGCGGTGAGCGACCCGGCGCCGGACTCGATCGCCTTGGCCAGCCCTGGCACGGTGGCCCGCAGCCCCAGCCCGTCGGCGCCGCCCGCGTACACCCCGCCGAGCAGCGGGTCGACCAGGCGATCGACCAGTTCGTCACCGAACCGCTCGCGCAGCAACGCGCCGAGCGAGACGTCATCGGACCCCAGGGACAGCCGCGGCAACCCGGTCTCGCCCGCGACACGGCGGCGGCCCTCGTCGGACAGCACTCCCGCGACGGCGTCGGCGGAGCCCGGCACGCCCATCACCGTGCCGCCGGGCAGGGCGACCTGCCTGCCGCCGGCGCGCACGCTGGACCTCGCCGCCGTCGGGTGCCGTAGCTCATCGCCGAGCCCGATCTCCCGGATCAGCGCGACGGCCTCGGGGCGACGGGCGAGAAACGCCTCCGCGCCGACGTCGTAGCGCACCCCGGCGAGCTCGATCGTGCGCACCTTGCCACCCAGCGCGTCGCCCGACTCGAACACCGTGATCGTCGCGCCGTCACCGAAACGCCGCCGCAGCCGGTAGGCGGCCGCCAGCCCGGAGACACCGCCCCCCACGACCGCGACGTGCATTACGGCTCCAGCGAGTGCACGAGATCGACCACGCGTGTCAGCACGCCGGGATCGGTGCCCGGCAGCACTCCGTGGCCGAGGTTGAAGATGTGCCCCGCGGCGGCGCGGCCCTCCGCGACGACGCGGCGGACCTCGGCCTCGAGCACCGGCCAGGAAGCGCCGAGCAGCGCGGGGTCCAGGTTGCCCTGCACCGCGGGCGCCGGGTCGCCGGCGGCGGTGAGCCTGCGCACCGCCTCGTCCAGCGGGATGCGCCAGTCGACCCCGACCACATCGGCGCCGGCCTCGCGCATGACGGCCAGCAGCTCGCCCGTGCCGACGCCGAAGTGGATCCGCGGCACGTCGTAGGAGGCCAGTCCGCCGAGGACCTTCGCCGAATGCGGCAGCACGAACTCGCGGTAGTCCCGCACCGACAGCGCGCCCGCCCACGAGTCGAACAGCTGGATCGCGTCCACACCCGCGTCGAGCTGGGCGCGCAGGAACGTCAGCGCCATGTCGGCCAGCCGCCCCGCGAGCGCGTGCCACAGCTCGGGCTCGCTGCGCATGAGTGCCTTGGTGTGCTCGTAGTTGCGGCTCGGCCCGCCCTCGATCAGGTAGGACGCGAGCGTGAACGGCGCGCCCGCGAACCCGATCAGCGGCGTGCTCCCGAGCCGCTCGACCAGCAGCCCGACGCCCTCGGCCACCGCCGCGACCTGCCCGGGCTCGAGCACCGGCAGCTCCTCCGCGGCCTGCGCCGAACGGACCGGCGCGGCCACGACGGGCCCGGTGCCCGGCACGATGTCGATGTCCACACCGGCCGCGTGCAGCGGCACCACGATGTCGCTGAACAGGATCGCGGCGTCCACGCCGTGCCTGCGCACGGGCTGCAGCGTGATCTCCGCGAGCATCTCGGGGTCGAAGCAGGCCTTCAGCATTGGCACGCCCTCCCGCAGCGCGCGATACTCGGGCAGGGAACGACCGGCCTGGCGCATGAACCACACGGGCAGCCGCGACGGGCGGCCGCCGCGGGCGGCGACGAGAAGGGGCGCCTCGGCAAGATCGCGCCGGGCGACCGGGCGAGACGACTGAGCGGTAGCGGGCATCGTAACCATCGTGCCACGTGCCCCTCGACGCCCGTTCCTCGGCGCGTCTACTCCTCCCGGCCCGGGTTCCGGCTTACAGTCGGCTCCGTGACCGCGATGACGCATGCGCCCGAACTGTTCCGTGAAGCTGTCGCGGCGCTGCAATCAGTCCGGCCCCGGCCGGAAGTGACCATGGAGAGCGTGCGCGCGCCACAGCGTCTCGCCCCGTGGTCCTATGCCCTCAGCTGCGAGACCACCGGACCCGCGGACGTGCTGGCCACCGGCAGGCTGGTGCTGCTGCACGACCCGGAGGGCCAGGAGGCCTGGAACGGCGTGCTGCGCCTGGTGATCTACGTACGCGCCGAACTCGACCGCGAGCTCGCGACCGACCCGTTCCTGCCCGCCGTCGGCTGGTCCTGGCTCACCGACGCGCTGGAGTCCTCGGGCGCCTCGTGGACGGCGCTGGGCGGCACGGTCACCGAGACGTCGTCGGCCCGGTTCGGCGACATCTCGGGTCCCGCCCGCACGGACGACCTGGAACTGCGTGCGTCCTGGACGCCGGCCGACGCGCGGCTACGTCCGCACGGCGACGCGTTCCTGCAGCTGATGTCCAGCGTCGCGGGCCTGCCGCCGGTCGGCGTGACCCTGTTCGGGAACCGCAAGACCTCGTAAAACTGTCGTACCCCGCTCCTACCGTTTGCGGTATGAGCGGAAAAGTCGCATACCTCTACGTACTGGACACGCTGGCCGACTGGGAGCCCGGCTACCTGACGGCCGAGCTGAACTCGGGGCGGTACTTCGCCCGCGCGGGGGACCGGATCCCGGTGCGCACGGTCGGCCTCACCCCGGCGCCCGTCGTCACCAAGGGCGGGCTCAGCCTCGCGCCGGACACCACGCTCGACGCCATCACGCCCGGCGAGGCGGCGATCCTGATCCTGCCCGGTGGCGACACCTGGCTCGAGGCCGACAACGACCCGGCGCTGGCGAAGGCGGCGGACTTCCTCGCGGCGGGCGTGCCCGTCGCGGCGATCTGCGGGGCCACGATGGCGCTCGCGAACGCCGGCCTGCTCGACGAGCGGCCCCACACGAGCAACCATCTGGGCGCTTTGCAGGCGATGTGTCACGGCTACTCCGGCGCCGAGCACTTCGTGGCGGCGCCGGCCGTGACCGACGGCGACCTCGTCACGGCGAGCGGGATGGCGCCGGTGGAGTTCGCCAGGGAGGCGCTCGCACGGCTCGAAGTATTCGCACCCGCAACGCTGGACGCCTGGTTCCGGCTGACCGCGAACCGTGAGGAAGCCGCCTACTTCGAACTGATGAACACGCTGCCCCGTCCGGTTGGCGCGCCCCAAAATTGACGCACACGCAAATGCACAGAGCGTATGCACGAGCAGCCGATTCTACCCAATCTGGGTCCATCGCGTTCACTGCGCAAATCGTTAACAACGAGCCGTGTATTAGCCCGATCGCGCTACAAGAACACCCCTTAGTAACTACTCGATCGGGATAGATACCCGTTCGAAGCCCCCGCGGGACCCGTCGGGCGGCTAAAGTGCTCCTTCGACGACACCACTTTCGGTCTAGCTGGCGCGGCTGTTTGGCCGAAAGTCCCGGTGCCGGTCGGGGGGCACGACCGACTCCAGGGAGGTAGTGACGTGGCTGCCGTCGGCTTATCTCAGG
>DASZUO010000340.1:0-18849 GCA_035547575.1 Amycolatopsis sp.
CTGCTGGTGGTCGCCGCGCCGGCCGCGTCGTCGGCGGACCAGATCGCCTGGGCGTCGCCGCAACTGCACGCGATCCGGGCCGATCCGGGCTGGCGCGGCGGCGACTACTACTCCGCGGCGCCCGGTACCGGCCCGCACAAGGGACTCGGCGTGGCGCGGCGCATCGCGCACGTGACCTACCGCAGCGAGCCGGAACTGGCGCAGCGTTTCGGCCGCGAACCGCAGGGCGACGGGCGGTTCGCCGTCGAGTCCTATTTGGACCATCACGCCGACAAGCTGGTGCGGCGGTTCGACGCCAACAGCTATCTGGTGCTCACCGAGTCGATGAACACCCACGACGTCGGCCGCGATCGCGGTGGCGTCGGTGCGGCGCTGTCCCGTGTGACGGCGCGGACGATCGTGGCGGGCGTGGACAGCGACCGGCTCTACCCGCTGTACCAGTCACGCGACCTGGCCGCGGGCATCAGGAACGGGGGCGAGGCGGCGGTGATCTCGTCGCCGCACGGCCACGACTCGTTCCTGATCGAGACCGCGCAGGTCGCCTCGTTGATCAAGGCGCTAGTCGGCTAAGGCTTCATAGACCCAGTCGGTGACCGGCAGATCGCGATCGAGGCATTCCGCGGACAGCCGGATCGTCCAGCGCAGTGCTTGCAGGACGAGGCTGTCGACCTCGTCGGGCGCCGCGCTGGCCAGCGCGATCTCGACCTGTTCCTCGGCGGCTTCGGTGTTGCCGTGCACCTCGGCGAGCAGCGTGCGGACCGCGGTGCGCACCGGCGGGTCGGCCTCGTCGATGGGGACCTCTTCGCCCGCCTCGTCGAAGACCTGGACCTTGACCGGCGCACTGCCGCCGTCACCGAGTACCGACACCATCGCGCTGCACTCGCCGAACAGCAACAACATCAGCTCGCGCATCTCCGTGGTGCGGTCCGGCCCCTCGGCCGCCGACGGGGTCACCTGATCCAGCGCCTCGTCGTCCCGGCCGAGCCGCATCGCGACGAGGGCGCGCTGCGCCTTCGCCACGAGGTTCTGCCGCTCGTCGCTCACCCGTCCCATCCAACACCACGAGCGCGGAGTTTGGGCTACCCCAATGAGTGGAGGGCCCCCAGCGCGAGCCGGCGCAGCAAATCGGCCAGTTCCGTGTCCTCCAGATAGCGGTTGTACGGCGTCGAGTTGATCAGTCCGAACACGGCGTGTGCCGCCGACCGGGCCTGCCGCTCGCTTACGCCGGCGACCGCGTCGCGGATGGCGCGCACCCACACCTCGACGTATCGGCGCTGTGACGCCCGAACCTGTCTGCGGTCCGAATCCGACAGGTTTGCGAGGTTTCGCTCCTGGACGGTGATCAGCGACGGCTGGGTCAGCGCGAAGTTCACGTGGAAGTCGACCAGTTCCGCGAGCACCAGTTCGGGGTTTTCGGCGGCCTCCGCGCGGGCGGTGCCGCCGTCGAGAAGGTAGTGGCTGATCGAGTTCAGCATCTCCCCGAGCATGGCGTCCTTGCTGCGGAAATGCCGGTACAGGGCGGGCCCGGAGATGCCGACGGCCGCGCCGATGTCGTCGATGCCGACGCCGTGGAACCCGTGCCTGGCGAACAGTTCGGCGGCCGCCGCCAGTATCTGCTCGCGACGACTTGCTGTCTCGCCGTTCACCAGCGGAGTCGGGCTCACCACGCCGTCCATGCTAGCGCCATCAGGTTAGCGACCGCTAACCCACCGAAAGAGGGGTCACAGTCGGCAAGAACCCTGGTAAGGATCTATATGGTTGATCACCCACGAAAGGGGTTGCCGATGCGCAGAACGGTGACCGTTCTCGTCGTCGCCGCGCTGACCACGCTGGGACTCACCACGGCGGCCGACGCGGCCTCCGTCAGTTACGTCGCACTCGGCGACTCCTACTCCTCGGGGGTGGGCGCCGGGTCCTACCTCGATTCGAGCAGTTGCAAGCGCAGCGCCAACGCCTATCCGTACCGGTACGCGAGCAAGACGGGCGCGTCGCTGTCCTTCCGGGCCTGTACGGGCGCGAAGACCAGCGACGTGGTGAACGGCCAGGCCGCCGCGCTCAGTTCCGCCACCGACCTGGTGTCGATCACGGTCGGCGGGAACGACGCGGGGTTCACCAGCGTCATGCAGGACTGCATCCTGCACGGCGACTCCGGGTGCAGGACGGCGGTGACCAATGCGATCAGCTTCGTCGAGAACACGCTGCCCGGCCGGCTGGACACCGTGTACTCCACGATCCGCGGCAAGGCGCCGAACGCCGAGGTCGTGGTGCTCGGGTACCCGCATTTCTACAAGATCGGGGGTTCGTGCCCGGTCGGCCTGTCCGACACGTCGCGCGGTTACCTCAACACCGGGGCGGATGCCCTGGACCGGGTGATGGCGAAGGAGGCCGCCAACGCCGGCTTCACGTTCGCCGACGTCCGCCCGGCCTTCACGGGACACGAGATCTGCTCCGGTTCGCCATGGCTGCACAGCGTGACCTGGCCCGTCGACGAGTCCTATCACCCCACCGCCACAGGCCAGATCTCCGGTTACTACCCCACCTTCACCGCCGCACTGGCGGCGCTGGACACTCACGTTAGGCGGCGTTAACATCGCGGAGGTGGTTAACGGCGACTAACGTGGGTGAACATGGATACACCGGCGCTGTCCAGCTCCGCGGACGTGCGGAGCGAGGCGTACGCGCGCAACGTGACCGCGCACGCCGAACTGGTCGAGGACCTGCACAAACGGCTTGCGGTGGCCCGGCTCGGCGGGCCCGAGAAGGCGCGGGCGCGGCACGTCGAGCGCGGCAAGCTGCTGCCGCGTGACCGGGTGGACGCCCTGCTCGACGCGGGATCCCCGTTCCTCGAGCTGTCTCCGCTCGCGGCCACCGGTCTCTACGACGACGAGGCGCCGGCGGCCGGGATCATCACCGGCATCGGCCGCGTCTCCGGCCGCGAGTGCGTCATCGTCGCGAACGACGCCACCGTCAAGGGCGGCACCTACTACCCGATCACGGTGAAGAAGCACCTGCGCGCGCAGGAAGTGGCGCTGCACAACCACCTGCCCTGCATCTACCTCGTCGACTCGGGCGGCGCGTTCCTGCCGCGGCAGGACGAGGTGTTCCCCGACCGCGAGCACTTCGGCCGCATCTTCTACAACCAGGCCACCATGTCCGCGCGCGGCATCCCGCAGATCGCGGCCGTGCTCGGCTCCTGCACCGCGGGCGGTGCCTACGTTCCCGCGATGAGCGACGAGGCGGTGATCGTGCGCAACCAGGGCACGATCTTCCTCGGCGGCCCGCCGCTGGTGAAGGCCGCGACCGGCGAGGTCGTCACCGCCGAGGAACTGGGCGGCGGCGATGTGCACGCGCGCCAGTCCGGCGTCACCGACCACCTCGCCACCGACGACGGGCACGCGCTGCAGATCGTGCGCTCGATCATCTCCACGCTCGGCCCGCGCAGTCCCAGGCCATGGGACGTGCTGCCGACCGAGGAGCCCGTGGTGGACCCAGCCGAGCTCTACGGAGTGGTGCCGACCGACTCGCGCACGCCCTACGACGTCCGCGAGGTCATCGCGCGGGTCGTCGACGGCAGCAGGTTCGCGGAGTTCAAAAAGGAGTACGGCGCGACACTCGTCACCGGCGTCGGCCGGATTCACGGGCATCAGGCCGGGATCATAGCGAACAATGGCGTGCTGTTCTCCGAGTCCGCCATGAAGGGCGCGCATTTCATCGAACTGTGCGACAAACGCTCGATTCCGCTGGTGTTCCTGCAGAACATCAGCGGCTTCATGGTCGGCAGGGCGTACGAGGCGGGCGGGATCGCCAAGCACGGCGCGAAGATGGTCACCGCCGTGGCGTGCGCGCGGGTGCCGAAGCTGACCGTCATCATCGGCGGCTCGTTCGGCGCGGGCAACTACTCGATGTGCGGTCGCGCGTATTCGCCGCGGTTCTTGTGGAAGTGGCCCAACGCGCGGATTTCCGTGATGGGTGGGGAGCAGGCCGCGTCGGTGCTCTCGGCCGTGCGCCGGGACGCCGAGGACGAGGAGACCTTCAAGGACGGGATCCGCGCGCAGTACGAGGAGCAGGGCAATCCGTACTACTCGACGGCCCGGTTGTGGGACGACGGCGTGATCGACCCGGCGGAGACCCGCACGGTGCTCGGCCTCGCGCTGTCGGTGGCGGCGAACGCGCCGCTGGAACCTGTCGGCTACGGCGTCTTCCGGATGTGATCATGTTTGATACTGTCCTGATCGCGAACCGGGGCGAGATCGCCGTCCGGGTGATGAACACGCTGCGGCGGATGGGAATCCGCACGGCTGCGGTCTACACCGAGGTGGATGCCGGCACCCGGCACGTGCGGGAAGCCGACGTCGCCTTCGAGATCTCCAGCTATCTGTCCATTCCGGACATCGTGCGGGCCGCGCTGGATGCCGGGGCGCGGGCCGTGCACCCCGGATACGGGTTCCTCGCCGAGAACGCGCGCTTCGCCCGCGCCTGCGCCGACGCGGGCCTGGTGTTCATCGGCCCGCCCGCCGACGCGATCGAGGCGATGGGCGACAAGATCCACGCGAAGGCCACGGTGTCCGCGGCCGGTGTCCCGGTGGTGCCCGGCCGGTCCGATGTGGACGATCTCGCGAAAGCGGCCGCCGAGGTCGGTTACCCAGTGCTGCTCAAGCCGTCCGCGGGCGGTGGCGGCAAGGGCATGCGGCTGGTGTCCGGCCCGGCGGACCTCTCCGCCGCCGTCGAATCCGCGCAACGCGAGGCGAAAACGGCCTTCGGCGACGACAGGCTGCTGATCGAGCGGTTCGTCACCGACCCGCGGCACATCGAGATCCAGATCCTCGCCGACAACCACGGCACGGTGCTGTATCTCGGCGAGCGCGAGTGCAGCCTGCAGCGCCGGCATCAGAAGATCATCGAGGAGGCACCGTCGGTCCTGCTCGACGAGCCGACCCGGCGACGGATGGGTGCCGCCGCGGCCGAAGCCGCGCGCTCGGTCGGTTACACCGGCGCGGGCACCGTCGAGTTCATCGTGTCCGCGAAGGCACCCGACGAGTTCTTCTTCATGGAGATGAACACGCGGCTGCAGGTCGAGCATCCCGTGACCGAACTGGTGACGGGGCTGGATCTCGTCGAATGGCAGGTGCGCGTCGCCGCCGGCGAACCGCTTGCCATGACACAGGACGACATCCGGGTCGACGGGCACGCCGTCGAGGCCCGCGTGTACGCCGAGGACCCGGCCCGCGGCTTCATCCCGACCGGCGGTCGCGTGCTCGGCCTGCACGAACCGGCCGGGGTGCGCGTGGACTCGTGGCTGTCCGAAGGGGTCGTCGTCGGTTCGGACTACGACCCGATGCTCGCCAAGATCGTCGCGTGGGGACCGGATCGTGCCGCCGCGCTGCACAAGCTCGACCGCGCGCTGGCCGACACCGCCGTGCTCGGCCTCACCACGAACGTCTCGTTCCTGCGGACGCTCATCAACGCGTCCGAGGTCCAAAGCGGACAGCTGGACACCGGGCTCGTCGAGCGGCTGCTGGACCGGCTCGGCCCAGAGCGGGTCGACGACGAGTTCTTCGTCGCCGCGGCGCTCGACCGGC
The DNA here is from genome assembly GCA_035547575.1 of Amycolatopsis sp. Classification (GTDB taxonomy): domain Bacteria; phylum Actinomycetota; class Actinomycetes; order Mycobacteriales; family Pseudonocardiaceae; genus Amycolatopsis_E. The sequence continues at coordinate 5,580 of DASZUO010000340.1, forward strand.
TGCTCCGCCTCGTCCCCGAAACGTCCGTCGTGGATCCGTGGGAGATCCCCAACGGCTGGCGGCTCGGCGGTCGCGGTGGGGTCACGCTGCGGCTGAAAGCCCGCGACACCGAGGCGCTGGTGCGCGTCGAAGGGCTGCCGGACGCCGCGACCGTGACGGTCGAGGACGGCGAGCCTGTCCACGTCTCGGCCCGGCGCGCTGGGGACCTGCTGGAAGTGCGCTGTGCGGGGGAGTTCCGCCGGTACCGGCGCGCGCTCGACGGGGATCTGTGGCTGGCCAGGGAAGGCCGGTGCCTGGCCATCGGCGAGCGGCCGAACCTGCTCGCCACGCACGGCGAGACCACCGAAGGCGGCCCCGTCGTCAGTCCCATGCCGGGCGTGGTGCTGGTTGTGAAGGTCGAGCCGGGCGAGACGGTCGGCGCCGGCGCGCCGCTGGTCGTCGTCGAGGCCATGAAAATGGAGCACACCGTCGTGGCGCCGGTCGACGGTGTGGTCAGCGAACTGCGCGTGCGAGCGGGCCAGCAGGTCGCACTGGACGAGACCCTGGCCGTGGTCACCCCGGAGGAGCAGCCATGATCGACTTCAGGATCGGCGACGAGTACGAGGCGCTGCGCAAGACGGTGCACGACTTCGCGCAGAACGAGGTCGCGCCGGTTATCGGCGATTTCTACGAGCGCGAGGCATTCCCCTACGACCTGGTCGCGCGGATGGGCCGGATGGGGCTGTTCGGCCTGCCCTTCCCCGAGGACCTCGGCGGCATGGGCGGCGACTACTTCGCGCTCTGCCTGGCGCTGGAGGAACTCGCGCGCGTCGACTCGTCAATCGCGATCACGCTCGAGGCCGGGGTGTCGCTCGGCTCGATGCCGTTGTATCGCTTCGGCACGAAGGAGCAGCGGGAACGCTGGCTGCCCGCGCTGTGTGCAGGCGAGGCGCTCGGCGGGTTCGGGCTGACCGAGCCCGGCGGCGGCTCCGACGCCGGTGCGACGAGGACCACCGCGAAGCTCGACGGCGACGAGTGGGTCATCAACGGCAGCAAGTCGTTCATCACCAACTCCGGCACCGAGATCACCCGGCTCGTCACCGTCACCGCCGTGACGGGTCAGAAGCCCGGTGGCGGCAAGGAGATCTCCGCGATCATCGTGCCGTCGGGCACGCCCGGCTTCACCGTGGAACCCAAGTACTCCAAGGTCGGCTGGAACGCCTCCGACACCCACGGCCTGTCCTTTTCGGACTGCCGGGTGCCGCGGGAGAACCTGCTCGGCGAGCAAGGACGTGGTTACGCGCAGTTCCTGTCCATTCTGGACGAAGGCCGCGTCGCGATCGCCGCGTTGAGCGTCGGGCTGGCGCAGGGCTGTGTCGACGAATGCCTGCGTTACGTGGGGGAGCGGGAGGCGTTCGGCCACCAGATCGGGTCCTACCAGGCCATCCAGTTCAAGATCGCCGACATGGAGGTGCGCACGCACAGCGCGCGGCTGGCGTACTACGCGGCGGCGGCGAAGATGCTGCGCGGGGAGCCGTTCAAGAAGGATGCCTCGATCGCGAAGCTGCTGTCGTCCAACGCCGCCATGGACAACGCCCGCGACGCGACGCAGATCTTCGGCGGGTACGGCTTCATGAACGAGTTCCCGGTGGGCCGCTTCTACCGCGACGCGAAGATCCTCGAGGTCGGCGAGGGCACGAGCGAGATCCAGCGCATGCTCATCGCGCGGGAACTGGGGCTGCGCTGAGCGGAAGCGGCGACGACGACGGCGCCGCCTCACTCGAGCTTCGGCTGGGCCGACCCCCAGGTAACGGTCCAGCCGCGGATCATGATGACAAGGGCACGCTGACACGACGCTGACACGAGTCAGGCGCCGAAGGTGGCCGTCGGCGCCTATGTGGCATCCAAGGCCACCTTCGGCGCCCAGGGGACCAGGGTAAACAGAGCGGAATCACACGCCCTAGGCGCTGCGGGCGGCGTCCTCGAGAATGCGTTCCGCCTGGGCGGCCCAGATGGTGGAGCCCAGCGCCCGCAGGGTGTCGCGTGCCTGCCGGGCGAGCGTTGTCGCCTCGGTCCGCTCGCCGCCGTGCCACAGGGCGTCGGCCAGCCAGATCAGCGACGTCGCGGCCGCGCGGCGGTCGCCGAGGCCGGTGAAGATCTCGTGCGAGCGGCGGGCGTGCGTCGCGGCGCGCGGATAGTCACCCTGCGCGGTGGCGATCCGGCTCCGCAGCTGCATCAGCCAGCCGGTCTCGTGCGGGTTGCCCGACAGCAGCGGCGCCGCTTCCTCGCAGGCGGCCTCGGCCGCGTCGACGTCGCCGAGCCGGAGGTCGGCGCGGGCCAGTTCCCGCAGCACGGCCGCGTATACCGCCGGCGCCGTCGCTCGCGCGGCCTCCCGGCCCGCCTTCTTCAGCAGCCACACCGCTTCGTTCGTGCGGCCGCATTGCTGCAGCGTCTGGGCGAGCGTCCGGCTCGCGGTGCAGTACGCGATCCGGTCCTCGCCGCCCTCGGCGATCCGCAGTGCCCGCTCGGCGGTGTCCACGTCCGGTTCGTTGCGCATCAGACGGCTGAACGCCACCCCGGTGAGGCTGTAGATCAACTCCGTGGTGGCACCGAGGTGGTCGAAGGCCTCCGCACACGCGACGAACGTGCGCTCCGACTCGGTCACGTCCTCGGCCAGCGACGCCTCCGCGCGCCCGTAGTCCGCGCGCCACGCGAAAAGCTCGTCGCCTGCAGCCCGCGCGGTGTCGGCGATCCGCCGCCGGACCGCCGCGAGCTGGTCGAAGCCGCCGCCGAGGTGCAGCGCGGGGATGACCAGGTCTGCGAGCCTGGCCGCGTCGGCGTGCCAGCCCGCCGCGCACGCGCGGTCGATCGACGCCAGCAGCAGGTCGCGTTCGGCGGCGGCCCACACGCCTGCCGGGCACGGCAGCGGCGGCAGCGCCAGGTGCGGTTCACGCATGCCGGGCGCCTGGTACGGCGGCAGCTCCTCGGTCCAGCGCGCCGCTTCGCGGTTGACGTCCGCACCGCGCACGAGCAGGAGGTCCAGCAGCGTGCGCAGCGGTCCGCACTGGTCCTCATCGGCCGCGAGGTCCTGCGCGTAGAGCGCGACGAGGTCGTGGGTGCGGTAGCGCGCGAGCCCCGTCGCGTCCGTGCCGCACGGTTCGAGCAGTGCGGACGCCGTCAGCGACTCGATGAGCCGTTCACCGTCGCTGCCGTCGGTGAGCACGCCCAGCGTCTCGGCCTGGAACCCGGTGCGCGGCAGCAGCGCCGTCCGGCGCAGCGCGACCTGCGCGGGTGGCGGCAGGCCCCGGTAGCTGAGGGTGAGGCTGGCGCGGACCTCCATGCCCTCGACGGCCAGCTCGTCCAGCCGCGTGCGCTCGTCGCGCAGTCGTTGCACGAGGGCGCTGAGCGCGGCCTCGGGGCGCAGCGACAGCCGGGCGCCCGCGATCCGCAACGCCAGCGGCAGCGCACCACACACCCGGACCAGCTCGCCGGCGTAGTCCCGTTCCGCTTCGACCCGGTCCGTACCGATCAGCTGGTCGAGCAGGGCGATGCCGCTGGGCTCGCCGAGCGGGTCGATCCGCAGCCGGTGCGCGGCGGGCAGGTCCACCAGCGACCGCCGCGACGTGATCAACACTCCGCAGCCACCCGTGCCGGGCAGCGCCGGTGCGATCTGCGCGGCCTCGACGGCGTCGTCGAGCACCAGCAGCACCCGGCGGTCCGCGAGACGGGCGCGCAGCGCCGCGGCCCGCGCCCCGGTCTGCGCGGGGACCTCGCCGGTCGGCATTCCGCTGGCCAGCAACAGTTCCTCGGTGAGTTCGTGCGCGGACGCGCGGCCGGAATGGCGGTCGTAGAGGGTGGCGAACCACTGCCCGTCGGGGTAGCGGTCGCGCATCCGGTGCGCGGCCTGGATCGCGAGCGCGCTCTTGCCGACGCCGGGCTGGCCCCACACGAGGACGACGCGCGGCTCGTCGCCGGGCTCGAGGAACTCCTCGAGCCGGGCGAGATCGTCCTCACGGCCCACGAAGTCGCCGGTCCTCGGCGGCAGCTGGCACACCGGGCGCCACTCGGTCCCGGTGTCGGCCGCCAGCGTCGCGGCATAGAGTTCGCGCAGCTGCGCGCCCGGTTCGACGCCCAGTTCGTCGGCGAGTACGGCACGCGCGTCGGCGTAGACGGCAAGCGCTTCCGCCTGCGACCCGGTCTGGTGCAGGGCACGCATGAGCTGAGCCCAGAAACGCTCGCGGAGCGGGTAGCGCTGGACCAGCCGGCGCAGCGGGGGCACGGCGTCGGACTCGCGGCCGGTCTCGAGGTCCAGCTCGATCCGCCTGCTCAGTGCGGCGAGCCGGCGTTCCTCCAGGTCGTGCCGGTCCGGTTCGGACAGCAGCCGGGGCGCGAGTTCGCCGCTCCACAGGTCGAGCGCCGCGGCGAGGTGCGCGCGCTCGGCGTCCCGGTCCGGCTCCTGCCTGGCGCGCTCGGCCAGGTCGGTGAACTCCCGCAGGTCCAGCTCGCCCGGTTCGACGTCGATGCGGTAGCCGCCAGGCCCGGCCTTGATCCGGTCCGCGTCGCCGAGCGCCGCGCGCAGCCGTTTGACCAGCACATGCAGGCTGTTGCTGGCGTTCTTGGGCCGGCGCTCCCAGATGGCGTCGATGAGCTGGTCGGCGGGGACCACCTCGCCGTGATGTGCGAGTAGCGTGGCGAGCAGGGTGCGGCTCAGGCCCGAGCTGAGGTTCAGCGCCTGCCCGTCCACTTCGACGGAGAACCGGCCGAGCAGCCGGAATCGCCAGTTCGGGCGTCGATGTGGGTTGTCCACGGGCTTGATCTCCATCGATTGCTCTCCGTCAAGACCATACGGAAGTCGATCTGTGCCCTTTGCCACGCCCGCGTACCTGTGATAGGAATACCGGTATAAGTATACCGATGAGGTGAATCGATGATCGAGTTGAAGACGGACTCGGAACTCGCCGTGATGCGCGAGGCGGGCCGGCTCGTCGCGCACGTGCTGCAGGCTGTGCGCGCTTCGGCCCGGATCGGCACCAGGCTGCTCGACCTCGACGAACTGGCCGCGGACATGCTTTCCGACGCGGGGGCGAAGTCATCGTTCCTGCACTACCACCCGTCGTGGGCGCCCTCGCCGTACCCGGCCGTGCTGTGCACCAGTGTCAACTCGGCTGTCGTGCACGGCATTCCGACCGCGTACCGGCTCCGGGACGGCGATCTCCTCAGTGCCGATTTCGGCGCCGCCGTCGACGGATGGCACGGGGACGCCGCGATCAGTTTCGTCGTCGGCGCGGCCGACCCCGCGGATCTGACCCTGATCTCGACGACCGAGCGCGGGCTCGCCGCCGGCATCGAGCAGGCGCGGCCGGGGAACCGGCTCGGTGACGTGTCGCATGCGGTCGGCGTGGTCGGACGGCAGGCGGGCTACGGACTGCTCGCCGACAACGGCGGGCACGGGGTGGGGCGCGCGATGCACGAGGCGCCGCACGTGCCGAACGAGGGGACGGCGGGCAGGGGCCTGCGGCTGCGGGCGGGGATGGTGCTGGCGATCGAGCCGATGTTCATCGCGGGCGGCCACGACGAGTATTTCCACGGTGACGACGGCTGGACACTGTGTACGGTCGACGGCACGAGGGCCGCGCACGTCGAGCACACGATCGCCGTCACCGACGACGGTCCGGTGGTCCTGACCGCGCCGTAGCGCCGTCACCTACTGCACAGGTGCGCTTACTTTTGGTCGATTAGTAAATCCTTGCCACACAGGGCAGGATGGCGTTCATGGCAAAGACGCTGAACGGCAAGGTCATCGTGATCACCGGGGGCGCCCAGGGCATCGGCGCCACGACCGCGGCCGCACTCGCGCGCGAGGGCGCGCGGATCGCGATCGGTGATCTGGACCAGGCGCGAGCCGACAAGACCGCGGCGGAACTCGGCGGCGACACGATCGCGCTGCCGCTGAACGTCACCGACACCAAGGCGTTCAGCGCGTTCCTCGACGAGGTCGAGAGCCGGCTGGGCCCGATCGACGTGCTGATCAACAACGCCGGGGTGATGCTGCTCGCGCCGCTCGACCAGGAGGACGACGCCGCCACCGTGCGCCAGCTCGAGATCAACCTGCACGCGGTCATTCACGGCACCCGCGAGGCGATCCGGCGGATGCGGCCCCGCGCGGCCGGGCACATCGTCAACGTCGCGTCGATGGCGGGCAAGGCGGGTTTTCCCGGCGCGGCCACGTATTGTGCCACGAAGCACGCGGTGGTCGGGCTGTCCGAAGCGGTGCGGCACGAGCTGCGTGGGTCCGGAGTGGACATTACGTGCGTCATGCCCGCCGTGGTGCGCACCGATCTCGCGGGTGGGCTGCCCGAGACCCGCTTGTTCAAGTCGCTGCGCGCGTCGGATGTGGCCGACGCCATCGTCGGCGCACTGAAGGAGCCGCGGTTCGACGTGTTCGTGCCGCGTTCGCTCGACGCCACCGGACGGCTCGGAAGGCTCGTGCCGCGTGCATTGTCGGAGTGGTTCATGCGGGTCGTCGGCGCGGATAAGGTGTTCATGCACGCGCACTCGACGGAGCGCGCGGAGTACGAAGCGAAGGTGCGGCAGTCTTGAGTGTCACGTTGTCCCCGGTCAGCCTCGCGGCGGCCGCCGCGAACGTCGTCGGCATGGCACGCGGCGGGGTCGCCGATCTGCGGCCGGTGCCGCGCACGTTGATCGACCAGGGCCCCAACCGGTCGGTGTACCGGCTGGAACCGGCTGCTTCCGGTGCCCCGGTGCTGCTCGTGCCGCCGCTCGCCGCGCCCGCGCTGTGCTTCGATCTGCGCCGCGGCTGCAGCCTGGCCGAGCATCTGGTCGCGGGCGAGCGGCGTGCATACCTGGTCGACTACGGCAACGTCGCGTTCTCGGATCGGCGGCTCGGCATCGAGCACTGGGTCGACGAGGTGCTACCGCGCGCGATCCGCAAGGTCAGCGAGGACTCCGGCGGGCAGCGGGTGCGCCTGGTCGCTTGGTGCCTGGGCGGCTTGTTCTCGCTGCTCACCGCCGCCGGCCGGCCCGAACTCCCCATCGAGTCGATCGTCACGGTGGCCTCGCCGGTCGATTTCACGGCGATTCCGCTGGTGGCCCCGTTCCGCCCGCTCATCGAGGCGACGGGCGGGCACCTGCTGACCCCGTTCTACCGCCTGTTCGGCAGCGCACCGTCCTATGTGGTCGGACGCGTGTTCTGGGCCGCGGGGATCAACAAGGAGATCACCAAGCCGTTCGCGATCCTGCGCAACCTGGACGACCGGGATTTCCTGGCCCAGATCGAGGCGGTGGACCACTTCATGGACAACATGATCGCCTACCCCGGACGGACTTTCGGGCAGCTCTACCACCGCTTCTTCCGCGCCAACGACCTGGCCGAGGGCGCGGTGGACCTGAACGGCCGGGTCATCTCCCTGTCCGGCGTGAAGATCCCGACGATGATCATCGCAGGTGAGAACGACACGATCGCCCCGCGCCGGTCGGTCGAGCGCCTCACCGATCTGCTGGAGAACGCCCCCGTCGTCCGGTTCGAGTCGGCGCCCGGTGGGCACCTCGGTGTGCTCACGGGACGCCGGGCACGCGGCACGACGTGGCGCTATATCGACAGCTTCCTCGATTCCTGATAGCCGCGGGTTCCGACGATCGCCGAGGTTTGCGCGATCGCGCCCGACGTGGCCGACTTGATCGTCGCCGCCCGCGCCGACCGGACCTTCACCAGCGTCGACGAGGCACCCGCTACTTCAGCTCGCTCGACGACTTGCCCAGCAGTCGCCGGGCCACGATCAGCTGCTGAATCTGCTGTGTCCCTTCGAAGATGTCCAGGATCTTCGAATCCCGGGCCCACTTCTCGAGCAGCGACTCCTCCGTGTAGCCGAAGGCGCCGGCCAGCTCGACGCACTTCAGCGTGATGTCCACGACCGATCGGCCCGCCTTCGCCTTGGCCATCGATGCCTGCAGGGAATTCGGCTTGCGGTTGTCGGCCATCCAGGCCGATTCGAGGGTCAGCAGGTACGCAGCCTCGTAGGCGGCCTCCAGCTCCAGGAAAGAGGCAGCCGCGGCGTGCTGGGTGTTGGCCGGCTTGTCGTAGTCGACCACGACGCCCGCCTCCGTCAGGATGCGTGCCGTTTCCTCCAGCGCGGCTCTGGCGACACCGACTGCCATGGCGGCCACCAGTGGACGGGTGTTGTCGAACGTCTGCATGACTCCCGCAAAACCCTTTACCTCGGGGCTGCCGAGCAGGTTTTCCCTTGGCACGCGGCAGTTGTCGAACCGCAGTACCGCCGTGTCGGAGGCGCGGATGCCGAGCTTGTGCTCCAGCCGGACGACCTCGAAGCCCGGCGTGCCCTTCTCCACGACGAACGACTTGATTGCCGCCCGCCCGAGGGACTTGTCCACGGTGGCCCAGACGACGACCGCGTCGGCCCGCTGGCCGGACGTCACGAAGATCTTCTCGCCGTTCAGCACATAACTGTCGCCGTCCTCGACGGCGGTTGTGGTGATCGCCGCCGAGTCCGAGCCGCAGTCCGGTTCCGTGATGGCCATCGCCGCCCACGTCTTGCCGAAACGCTTCAGCTGCTCCTCGTTCGCGACCGACGCGATCGCCGCGTTGCCCAGACCCTGGCGCGGCATCGACAGCAGCAGCGCGACGTCACCCCAGCACATCTCGATTGTGCCGAGGACCGTCGACAGGTTGCCGCCGTTGCGGTTTCCGCCGTCGGCGGCACCGGACTCCGCCGAACGGCGGACGCCTGCCGCGCCCGCGCCGCCCTCGCCGGACGAGTTCAACCCGTCCAGCACCGCCGCGAACATGTCCAATTCGGACGGATACGCGTGCTCGGCGCGGTCGTACGTCCGCGAGATCGGGCGCAGCACCTGCGACGCGGCCTGATACGCCTGGTTGATCAGCGCGCCGGCCTTCTTCGGAGGCTCGAGGTTGATCACGGCAAATCCCTTTCTACAGAAGAACCATGCCTTCGGCGATGCCGATCGCACGCAGATCGCGGTACCACCGCTCCACGGGATGCTCCTTGGTGAACCCGTGCCCGCCGAGCAGCTGCACCCCGGCGCTGCCGATCTGCATTCCCTTGTCCGTGGCCAGTTTCCGCGCCAGCGCGACCTCCCGCGCGTACGGCTTTCCCTGTTCGGCCCGCGCCGCGGCGCGCAGTGTCACGAGTCGCATGCCCTCCAGCTCGATCGCGATGTCGGCCACCGAGAACGCGACCGCCTGCCGGTGGCTGATCGGCTCACCGAACGCGGTGCGCTCGTTGACATACGGGATCACGTAGTCCAGCACGGCTTTCGCGGTGCCGGTCGCCAGCGCCGCCCAGCCGAGCCGCGAGAGCCGGACCGCGTCGGCGAAGACCTCGGGCGAACCGAGCAACGCGCCTGCGGGGACCCGCACGTTCTCCAGGTACACCAGGCCGGTCGCCGCACCGCGCAGGCCCATCGCCGGCTCGGGCGCCACCGTCAGCCCCGCCGTCGACGACTCGATCAGGAACAGCGCGGGACCGGAGCCCTCCAGCATCGCCGACACGACGAACAGTTCGGCCTGCGCGGCGCGCGGAACCAGCGACTTCACGCCGTCGAGCTGGTAACCGGACGGCGTGCGCCGCGCCCGGGTGGCCGGCCGGAACGGATCGAACAGTGGCTTGGCCTCCTGCAACGCGAACGCCGCAGCGGGCACGTTCTCGCCGACGAACGCGGGTAGGTAGTCGCCCTGCTGCTGCCCGTCGCCCCACAGCACGAGCGCGGTGCTCACCGCCGACGGTGCCAGCACGGCCACCGCGAGCCCGAGGTCGCCGTGGGCGAGCGCCTCGGCGATCAGTGCGCTGGTCACCACGGAACGCTCCGTGCCCGCGCCGCCCAGCTCCTCGGGGATTCCTATCTGGGTGACGCCGAGTTCCGCGGCCCGGCCGAGCAGGCCGTCCGGCGGCGCGAGCTTCGCGTCGGCTTCGGCGGCGGCCGGACGTAGCTGCTCGGCGGCGAAGTCGGCAACCGTCTCGGCGATCATCCGCTGCTCGTCGGTGGGGGTGAGGTCGAACAGGCCCTTGTCGCCGGGGGCCGCGGGCCGTGTCGCTTCGCCGCCCCGGCTCGCCGACTTGAAGCCGCGACTGGCCGCGCCGGCGGCGCGGAAACCGGTGCGCGTCGCCGACGACAGCAGGTTCTGCATGGGCCGGCGCAGTCCCGCGCGGTCGAGCATCGTGCTGCCGGCGAGCTTCGTCAGCGCGGCGAGCCCGACCCCCATAGCGTCACGCTTCCGCCGCGGTGTTTCGTTGCGCGCTGCCACGTCGCACTCCCATCGACCGTTACCTACTCGCGAGTAGGTTACCACGAGCCGGGGCGTCTCAGCCGAGCGCGGCCCGCAGCAGGGCGATCAGTTCGGCCGGCAGGTTCGGCCGCGCGAGCGCCCGGCCCGTGCGCGCGAGGTCGTTGGCGATCGTGAGCGCCGCGTGCACCGTGATCTTCGCTTCGCGGGCGTTGAGATCGGGCCGCACGGCACTGAGCAGGTCCACCCAGCGCCCGACGTAGTCCCGCTGGACCCGCAGCAGTTCGGCCTGCTCGCTCTCGCCGAGGGGCCCGCCGCGGATGGCGAACGACACCACAAGATCGAGTGACCCGGTGATGGTGCGGACGTAGCTCGCGACCAGCCGGTCCAGCGCCTCGGCCTCGTCCGAACTGGTGCGCAGCACCTCTTCGGCGGCGAGCATGAGCCGGTCGGCCGCGCGCCGGCCGATCGCGTAGGCGAGGTTCGCCTTGCTGGGAAAATGCCGGTACACGCTCGGCCCGGCGATACCCGCCGCGGCCCCGATGTCCTCCATGCTCACCGCGTGAAACCCGTGCCGCCCGAACAGTTCGGTCGCCGCGGTGAGGACCTGCTCGCGTCGCGACGGGGTGCCGACGCCAAGCGGCGCGGGGCCCGGCGTGGTGGTCGCGGCCTCGGGCAGGTTCGCCCGGAGCACCCGTTCGCACGTGTCGACGAGTAACCGCTCGAACCGCCGTTTTGCCACTGTCGTGTGGTGCACGGACACGCTGCCGAACACGCTCAGCGCCGCCCAGCACAGCAGTTCCGCGTCGGCACCCGCCAGCTCGGGGCGCACCTCCAGCAGGACTTTCGCCCACGACGTGAGCGCCGCGCTGGACCGTTGCCCGATCTCGCGCTGGTCCTCGGGGGAGAGGTTCTGCCCTTCCCAGCGCCACAGCGCCGCGACCCCACGCTTCTCGACCGAGGCGGAAGCGATCCGGGTCAGCAGCTGGCCGACCTGCTCCGCGCTGGGCCGCCCGATCGCGGCCAGCCCCTTCGCGGTCTCCGTCTCGATCTCCCCGACCGCCGAGAGCAGCACGTACGAGAGCACCGACTGCTTGTCCGGGAAGTGCCGGTAGAGCGCCGGGCCGGTCAGCCCGGCCGCCGCGGCGATGTCGTTGATGCCCACCCCGTGGTACCCGCGCTCGCGGAACAGCTCGGCCGCGACCTCGGCCAGCTGTGCCTTCCGATCGCCGGTACGCCGGCTTCGAGCACTCACCATGGTGAGACCACTCTAGCGTCGGAAAATCACACTGCAACAGGTTGACACCAGGGCATTCAGGCGCAGTATGTTAGTGAGTATTAGCGTCCCCTATGGCTAGAGAAGGGCCGTCGGTGTGAGCAACGAGGCATACATCTACGAGGCGATCCGCACGCCTCGTGGCAAGAACAAGGGCGGGTCCCTGCACGGGACGAAACCGATCGACCTGGTGACCGGACTGATCAACGAGCTCAAGGCGCGGCACCCCGGGCTGGACCCGGCGCGGATCAACGACATCGTCCTCGGCGTCGTCTCGCCCGTCGGCGACCAGGGCGGGGACATCGCTCGCGCGGCCGCGATGGGCGCCGGCCTGCCGGACACGGTCGCCGGCGTGCAGCTCAACCGGTTCTGCTCCTCAGGCCTCGAGGCCGTCAACCAGGCTGCGGCGCGGGTGCGCTCGGGCTGGGAGGACCTGATCGTCGCCGGCGGTGTCGAGTCGATGTCACGGGTGCCGATGGGTTCCGACGGTGGCGCGATGTTCAGCGACCCGGTCCTGTCCTACGACACCTTCTCGGTGCCGCAGGGCATCGGCGCCGACCTGATCGCGACCATCGAGGGCTTCTCGCGTGAGGACGTCGACAGGTTCGCGGTGCGGTCGCAGGACCGTGCTGAGGCCGCGTGGGCCGGCGGGTACTTCGCGAAGTCCGTCGTGCCGGTCAAGGACGCGAGCGGCGTGACCGTCCTCGACGCCGACGAGCACCGCCGCCCCGGCAGTACCGTCGAAAGCCTCGGCAAGCTCAAGCCCGCCTTCGAAGGCATCGGCGACTTGGCCGGATTCGACGCGGTGGCCATGCAGAAGTACCACTGGGTCGAGAAGATCAACCACGTGCACACCGGCGGGAACTCCTCCGGCATCGTCGACGGCGCCGCGCTGGTGCTGATCGGCAACGAGCAGGTCGGCAAGGACCTCGGCCTCACTCCACGCGCCCGCATCACCGCGGCCGCGATCACCGGATCCGACCCGACGATCATGCTGACCGGGCCGACCCCGGCCACCGAGAAGGTGCTCGACCTCGCCGGGCTGACCACCGACGACATCGACCTCTTCGAGCTCAACGAGGCGTTCGCGTCGGTCGTGCTGAAGTGGATGAAGGACCTGAAACTGCCGGACGAGAAGGTCAACGTCAACGGCGGCGCCATCGCCATGGGGCACCCACTGGGCGCCACCGGCGCGATGATCCTCGGCACGATGGTGGACGAGCTGGAGCGGCGGCAGGCCCGGCGCGCGCTGACGTCGCTGTGTGTCGGCGGCGGCATGGGCATCGCGACGATCATCGAGCGAGTGTGAGGACATGACCAACACGATTCGCTGGGAATCCGACGCCGACGGCATCGTCGTGCTCACCCTTGACGACCCGAACCAGTCGGCCAACACGATGAACGCCGACTTCCAGGAGTCCCTTGCGCAGGTGCTGGACCGGCTGGAGTCCGAAAAGGACTCGATCACCGGCGTGGTCATCACCTCGGCGAAGAAGACGTTCTTCGCGGGCGGTGACCTCAACGACCTGATCCGGGCGACGCCCGAGGACGCCAAGGAGCTCACCGACACCACCAACGCGATGAAGGTGCGGCTGCGCCGGCTGGAGACGCTGGGCAAGCCCGTCGTCGCCGCCATCAACGGCGCGGCGCTCGGCGGCGGTCTCGAGATCGCGCTGGCCACGCACCACCGCATCGCGGCGGACGTCAAGGGCAGCGTCATCGGCCTGCCCGAGGTC
>DASZUO010000341.1:0-19991 GCA_035547575.1 Amycolatopsis sp.
GCTCGCTGGCTCGGACCGGTCCGAGCCGCTCCTGGGTGGCGATCAGCTGCCACAGCAGCCCGGGCGCCGCACGCTCCAGCAGGCCCACGCCCCCGGTCCCGGCGATCAGCCCGGCGCGAGCCCAGCCCTGCTGCAGGAACCCGGCCGACCCGACGAACCGCATGTCGCAGGCGAGGGCGAGGTCGAAGCCGAGGCCGACGGCGGGCCCGTCCACCGCGGCGATCGTGGGCACCGGGCACTCGGCGAGCGCCCGTACCATCCGCTGCACGCGGCCATAGACGGTGTCCCGGATCTGCTCCACCGCCATGGTCCGGGACACCTCGCTGAAGGCGCGCAGATCGCCTCCGGCGCAGAACGCGCCGCTTCCGGTCAGCACCAGCGCCGAGCGGGCCTTGCCACCCGCTTCCTCGATGGCCGCGGCCACCTCGGCTGTGTCCTCGGGCCCCAGCGAGTTGCGCTTCTCCGGCCAGTCCAATGTGACGACCCAGGCGGGTCCTGCCTCCGTGGCGGTGACGGGCACGTGGTCCTCCGGCGTGCGGGCCGGGCTGCCCCTCGGGCACGCTCCGGCGGGCCTTGCCGCGGTCGATCCGCGGCGTTACGGTTAGGACCATATTCGCTAGCGCTTTTGGAGGCAAGGCTGCGCGGCCCGTTGTGCCGGCGCCGAGCACGGACCCGGTTCCCGGCCTTGCGGGTGCGAGCGAACAAGATCCGCGAGCACACGGTGCGCGAACAGATCGGAAGGACTCCATGACCACAACCGGACTGCCCTCCAACTGGGGCCGCTGGGGCGCGCAGGACCAGCGTGGCGCCCTGAACCTGCTCACCCCGGAGCGGGTCGCCCGGGCTCTGGCGGCCCCGCGCCAGGGTCGCGTCTACACCCTGGGCGCGGAGGTCAGCAAACGCGGCGTCATCACCGGCAAGCGCAACGCGACGTGGCACGTCGTCACCCAGGTCCAGGACCCGGACGACCCCGGCCGCGGCCGGGCCGAGGACGTGCTGACCATGCACACCCACGCGCACACGCACATCGACGGACTGGCCCACGCCTGGTTCGACGGCAAGCTGTACAACGGCGTCCCGGCGCAGGGCGCCGTCGGGCGCGGGGGAACCCGGCACGGCGGGGTCGATCAGTACGGCGGGATCATCGGCGAGGCCGTCGTGCTCGACGTCACCGCCGTGCGAGAGATCGGGCCCGGTGTCGCGATCACCGCGGAAGACCTGAACGCCGCCGCCACCCGCACGGGAGTCGACCCCGCCGCGGCCGACATCCTGCTCATCCGGACCGCCTGGACCGACGTCTTCGCACGCGACCCCGAGCTGTTCGAGCAGGGCTATCCCGGCCTTGCCCCGGACGGCGCGAAGTGGGTCGCCGAGCAGGACCCGGCCGTGCTCGGCATGGACGCACCGGCGTTCGAGACTGTCCCGCCGCCGCCCGGGGTCGATCCCCTCGCCTGCCACCACCTGTTCCTGCACCGCATGGGCATCCCGCTGATCGAGTCCATGGATCTCGCCGAGATCGCCGCAGACGGCGTCACCGGCGGCCTGTTCATGGCCGCGCCGCTGCAGATCAAGGGTGGTCTGGGCAGCCCGGTCAACCCGCTGCTGGTCGTCTGAGCGACGTCGCGACCGGACCCGGGCACGAACACTGTCAGCCGAAGAGGTCGATGACCCGGGTCGCGCCGAGCGAGACGAGCATGTGCTTCTCCACCTCGCCGAGGTGCTGGTTCCACGCGACCGCGGCCGCCACCGCGTCGTTCATCCGCAGCCCGGCCACGACCTTGGCGTGCGCGGCCACCGTCACGCGGTAGGCGTCGCGGCGGGCCTTCGCCGAGACCTGCTCGCCGAGGAAGAGGCGGCTGGACCGGCCGATGATGCGCTCCAGCACGGCGTGGAACAGGGTCAGCGTGTCCCCGCCCCCCGCCGCCACGACGATGCGGTGGAACTCGTCGTGCAGTGCCGTGCCCCGCGCGACGATCGCCTCGACGTCGTCGATCAGCTGGCGGGCCCGCTCGACGTTCTCCGCGAGGCGGTCCAGGACGTCGGGATCGGTGAGCGCGATCAGATCCTCGATCGCCGGGCCCTCGATCACCCGCCGGGCGCGCAGGACGTCGCGCAGCGGAGTGCCCGAGACCTGAAGCAGGAATCCCGCCTGTTTCGCGACCCCGTGCACCCCGGGCACCGCGATGCGCGGTCCCCCGCCCTTGCCGCGCTTGACGGTCAGCAGCCCCTCCGATTCGAGGATGCGCAACGCCTCACGCATGGTCGGCCGGGCGACGCTGTACTCGTCCAGCAGCGCTGTCTCCGATGGCAGCGGGTCACCGGCCTCGAGCTCGTGGCGGGCGATGCGGACCCGGATCTTCTCCGCGACCACCTCCGCCATCTTCGGGCCCTCGAGCTCGTCTGAAGAGTCGTGCAGGATCACCACACCACCAACCCCGTCCGCTGCCAACCGACAGTCCTTCCGCCGCTGTCCGGCTCGCACCGGGTGCCGGAAGACTACCAACTTCGTGCCCTGTCACCGTTTCCGCCGGCGGACGGGGTGTCGACCGGACTCATGGGACCGGCGACCGCGACCTGGCGCAGCGGCAGCGATCGCGGCGACCATCGCCGCGATGTCGGGCGCGTGGGCCCGCTCCAGCCAGCCGTCCGCGGCCGGCAGGGTCTGGGGCTCACCGCTGCCGCCGCCGCGCGCGGAGCCCAATCGTCGAAGCCCACGACGGCAGAATATTCGCTAGCGACTTCAACGGCAAGGTAGCACGCGGGGCGTCGGCTTGCCGGGCAGGCCGCCCGTGTTCGGACGGCTCGCCACCGGACTCGACTCAATCAGCCCTGACCTGGCTGATCGTCGGTGCGGAGCCTCCAGAACCACGGCCACGCCGCCACCTTCGTTAACGGCTAGCGCTTTACTGCTGGCCGGAGCGCCACTTCGCGTCTGCCGTACGGAACTCGTCACCGAACGCCAGACTTGTGTTGAGCGCCCGTTCGACGCGGCGGGCGGTGCCGTCGTCGACCTGGGCCACCATGTCCACCGCGACCTTGGCCGCACCCAGCGCTTGCGGCGGCAGCTCGATGATCTCCCGCACTCGCTGGTGCACCTGCTCGTGAAAGCCCTCCACGGGAAACACCTCGTGGACAAGCCCCATGGAGACCGCCTGCTGGGCGTCCACCGGGCGCCCGGCCATCGCGAGCCACTTCGCCCAGTGCGGCCCGACCAGGCGGGTGAGCCTGCTGGTGCCGCCACTGCCTGCGATCATGCCGATCCGCACCTCGGGCAGTTCGAAGCGCGCGGTTTCGGATGCGAAACGGAAGTCGCAGGAGCACGCCATCTCCAGTCCGGCGCCGAGGCAAGGCCCTTGCGCGGCGAGCACCACGGGCTTTTCAACCGCCTCGAACTCGTCGTAGAGCAGGTGATGCCTGCGGTACAGGGCACGGAACTCGCGGCCGTCCTTGGCCACGTTCGCGGCGGACGGCGCTGTCATGTCGATCCCGGCACTGAAAAACCGGCCGACCGCGGTGATCACCATTGCGCGCAGCTCGTCCCGCCCGGACAGTTCCCGTACCGCGTCCCACAACGTGGCCGTGATCTCCGGGCTGATCGCGTTGCGTTTCTCGTCGCGATCCAGCGTCACGGTCAGGATGCCGTCGGCCTCGCCGGTCCTGGCGTGGGCGGTCACCGTCCCATCACCGCTTCCTCCACCTCGGTCCTTTCACGCAGCATGTCCTCGGCCTCCTTAGCTGAGATGATCACGGTAGGTGGCACGCAACTGCTGCTTCAGCACCTTGTTCGCCCCCGAGACCGGCAGCGGTTCGGTACGGAACTCGACGAGCTTCGGCACCTTGTACCCGGCGATCGACCTGCGGGCGTGCGCGATGATCTCCTCGGCGCTCACCTCACCGGCGCCCGGCGCCGGCACCACGATCGCGCACACCGTCTCCCCCCATTTCGGATCCGGCACGCCGATGACGGCGACCTGGGCGACGGCCGGGTGACTCGCCACGGCGCGCTCCACCTCGGCCGAGTAGACGTTCTCGCCGCCCGAGACGATCATGTCCTTGGCCCGGTCCAAGATGAAGAGGTAGCCGTCCTCGTCGAGGCGGCCGATGTCACCGGTGCGGTACCAGCCGTCCCGGAAGGCGGCGCGCGTCTCGGCCGGCTTGCCCCAGTAACCGGACATCAAGTTGCCGCCCTGCGCCCAGATCTCCCCTTCGGCGCCGGCCGGCAGCGCAGTGCCCTCGGGTCCGCGCACGCTGATCCGGACGCCGGGGAGCGGCCGCCCGACGGAGTTCAGCCGCCGGCCGCCCGCGCGGTGGTCGTCGCCGGTGAGCATGGTCAGGCTGGCCGCGCTTTCCGTCATCCCGTAGACCTGGTTCAGTTCGAGGTCGGGATACAGGCCGCGCAACCGGTCGAGCAAAGCAGGCGGCATCGGTGACCCGCCGTATGAGATCCGGCGTAGCGAGGCCAGGTCGCCGGGAGCGAAGGCGGGGTCGGCGAGGATCATCGCGATCAGTGTGGGCAGCAGCACCGTGAACTGAATGCGGTGCCGCTGGACCGCGTCTCGGAACTCGGTCGCGCGGAACGACGGCAGGATCACGTCGGTGCCGCCGGCCATGGACATCCGCAGCACCCCGATGCACGCGCCGACGTGGTACATCGGGGCGTGCTGGAGGAACCGCCAGCCCGGCGGGGTGGGGGTCACCTGGTGCGCGTGGTACTGGTTGAGCACGAGGGCCCGCTGGGTGAGCATGACGCCCTTCGGCCTGCCTGTCGTGCCGCCGGTGTAGACGAGAGCCGCGACATCGGATTCCTCGGGCGGCTCAGGCGCCCGGCCCGCGGCAGCCAGGAGCGATTCGTAGCCGATATCGCAGGGCACGTCGCCGTCGCCGAGGAGCACGACGTGCCGGAGCATCGTCTTCTCGCGCACCGAAGCGACCAGATCCGCGTAGTCCCGGTCGACGAAGCAGACGGTGGCGCCGGAGTCGGCGAGGATCTCCGCGATCTCCGGCGCACTGAGCCTGACGTTGAGCGGGGTGATGATGGCTGCGCCGAACAGCGCCGCGTGCCACAGCTCCAGATAGCGGTAGCTGTTCGCCGACAGCACCGCGAACCGGTCCCCGCGCTCCATGCCGAGGACGGCGGCCATACCCGCGGCAAGGTCGAGGACCCGGCGATGATGCGCCTCGTAGCCGGCCTCGTACCGGGCCGTCGGATCTACCACCAGCGCGCCGTCCGGCCGCTTCTCCAACCGCGCCAGGAAGTGGTACGGATAGGTCAGCTCGGGCACTGCGCGGGCGACGTGCAAACGGACCTCCCTGGCCGGTCGACAGCGACAACCTTAATCGCTAGCGACTTAAACGGCAAGCGTGCCTCGGGTCCGGAGAGGAGCTCGGCCCGCCGCGGACAGCGGATCACCGGTCGCTTCCGCTCCGTGTGGCGATCCGCGCAGCGGCCAAGCCACACCTCGACGCAAGGCGACTTGGCCGGTCGTCCTGCCGTCGGCGGGGACGTCCTTGCCGATCATGTTCGCGACGCCCTGGCGCGCTGCGAGGCGGGCCTGTGCGCTCCACCGGTGGAGATCCGCACATTCCCAGGCAAGGCAGCCGCCAGACCGGCTCGGGATCTACTTTGGACAGACACACACGGAAAGGCGATGCGCTCGCTCAACCCGCGGTCCATCCGCCGTCGACCATCAGCAGTTGGCCGGTGACATAGGCGGACGCGTCCGAGGCCAGGAACACCGCCGCGCCGGCCATGTCATCGGGCGTGCCGAGCCGCCCCATCGGCACGCGGGCGAGGATGCGCCGGTGACTGTCGGGATCGTCGAGCAGCGCCTTGGTGAGCTCGGTCCGGATGTAGCCGGGCCCGATCGCGTTGGCCCGGATCCCGTGCGCCGACCATTCGACGGCGAGGTTGCGCACCACGGCCCACAGACCGGACTTGCCTGCCGTGTAGGCCACGACGTCGCGCAGTCCGATGTGACTTCCCAGTGAGGCAACGAAAATGTGACTGCCGGGACGTCCTGCGCCGAGCTGGCGGCGCCCTATTTCCTGACTGAGAAAGAATGGCGCGGACAAGTTCACCGCGATGAGCGCGTCCCATGCCGGCCGGTCGAAGTCCACGGCCGGTTGCCGGTGCTGCACGCCCGCCGCATGCAACACGATGTCGATCGGCCCGCCGAGCCGTTCCTCCGCCCGGTCGACGAGCGCCGGAAACGTCTCCGGGTCGGAAACGTCGGCAGGCAGCGCAAAACCGCGGTCTCCGATCGCCGCCGCCGTCGCCGCCACCTGATCCGCGCTGCGGGAGACCAGCGCCACCGACGCTCCCGCCTCGGCGAGCCCACGCGCCATCGCGGCCCCGAGCCCACGCCCGGCGCCGGTCACCAGCGCACGGCGGCCGCCGAGGCCGAAGGTGTCGAGCACCCCTATCACGAGGTCCGGATCGCCGCGGTTTTGACGCGAGTGTAGAAGTGCGGCGCTTCCAGCCCCTGCTCCTTGACGGGCGAACCCGAGTCCTTGAAACCGCCGAACGGCTGATGCCGTTCACCGCGGCGACCGCCTCGTCGAGGCTGTCCACGACCACCATGCCGAGAACGGGACCGAACACCTCGTCGCGCCAGACCGAGTTGGACCGCTCGATCTCCAGGAACAGCGGCTCGACGAAGGCGCCCACCCGCTGCTGTTCGGCGGTCAGCGGGGAACGCGCGATGACCGTCGCCCCCTCGTCGATCGCCACTCGCACCATGTCGCGGATGTCGTGCTGAGCGCGTTTGCTGACGACGGGCCCGACGTCGGTCCCCTCGGCCGAGCCGGCGCCAACCCGGAGCGCGGCGACGTTGGCGGCGACCAGCCGGCGCACCGGCTCGGCCACGTCCCGATGCACGATCAGCCGGCTCGTCGCCGTGCACCGTTGACCGGCCTGCGCGAACGCACCGGCCATGATCACGGACGCGGCGAGGTCGAGATCGGCGTCGTCGAGCACCACGGCGGCATTCTTGCCGCCCATCTCGGTCTGCACGCGCACCCCCGATCCGGCGGTCCACCGCTGGAGGTCGAGCCCCACCGCGGTCGAGCCGGTGAAGGAGATCGCCTTCAGCCGGGGATCGGCCGTGAGGACATCGCCGATGTCGGCTCCCCGGCCGGTCACCGTCCCCACCACACCCGCGGGAAGCCCCGCCGCGCGCAGCAGCTCCGCGAGACGGAGCACGATGAGCGGCGTGTCGGTCGCCGGCTTGATGACGACCGCATTTCCCGCGATGAGCGCTGGGGCGAGCTTGCGGGCCGGGGTGAGGAACGGGTCGTTCCACGGCGTGATGAGCAGTACCACGCCCAGCGGCTCGTGGATCTGCGTGGCGAAGGTGCCGGGACGCGCATCGGGCAACAGCTCGCCGTAGGGCAACCGCGCCAGGCCGCCATAGTACTCGAAGAACTTCGCCGCGCCCGCGACCTCGCCGGACGCCTCCGCGACCGTCTTGCCCATCTCCGCCACCTTCAGCCGCGCAAGCTCGTCGGCGTCCGCCCGGATCAGCGCGGCCGCCCGGAGCAGAACGGCGCCGCGGTCGATGTGCCCGGTCCGTTTCCAGACCGCCGCACCCTGCTCCGCCGCGTCGAAGACCTTCGCGAGGTCGGTGGCCGACATCGCGGGCACCCGACCGACGATCACATCGTTCGTCGCCGGATCGACGACCTCGATCTCCTCGCCGGACTCGGCCGCGACGAACCGATCCCCGACGAGGTTCTTGAACAGCCTGCCGTTCATGGCCGCGCTCCCACCGGAGTCACGGAGAACGCAGCATCGAGATCGCCCGTGCGCATCAGCCGGAGCAACGCCTCGATGCGGTGCTCGTCCAGCGGCTCGGGATTCGTCGGGCGCGGATACTCGCGCACGCACTGGGCCGCCATCGCCGCCTCGGTCTCCGCAGGCAGCCCCGCTTCGTCGAGAGAGACCGGCAGGCCAAGGCGACGCACGAGTTCCATGACCGAGCGGGCCGCGTCGCGCAGGTCGTCCGACCGGCCGCCGGTCAGCGCCCTCGCCAGCGTCGATGCCAATGCGGGCTCGAGGTTCTTGTTGTAGGCGATGCAGTAGGGCAAGGTGATGGCACACGACACGCCGTGGGGCATCGGGTGCTCGTGCGCGAGACAGTAGGCGAGCGAATGGCCCACCACCACACCGGCGTTGAGCGCCTGGCCGGCCAGGTGCGAGCCCCACAGACAGGCTTCGACCGCCGCCGACGCGCCAGCGGTAGCCTGCTCCACGTTGTCGAAGATCAGCTCGATCGCGCGGTAGGCGTGGTGTGCCGCCATCGTCGAATGACTGGTCGACATGAGCGATTCCACCGCGTGCGCGAGCGCGTCCATCGCCGTCGCCGCCACCACCTGCTTCGGGAGCGTGGCCAGCAGATCCGGGTCGATGCAGACGGCGTCAGCGGCGGCTGGCACGCGAGGTAGCGCCGCGCGCGGACACCGTCACCTACGCGGAGCACTGCTACGAGAGCAAGCGGCTTGACTGTCCACATCGGACGATACGCGGGCGAGCTTGCGCGCCCGGCCTCCGGCTTTCGTTGCGCGTCAGTAGGGTGTGCCGTCGGGTGCGAGATAGTCCTCGCTGAGGATGTTCTCTGCCCGGTATCGCTCGTATGCCTCGTCGGAGACACCGAGGAGGGACTTGTAGACGTACTCGTTGTCCTGCCCGAGGGTCGGTGACCCTCGGCGCCATACCTGGGGCACACCGCGGAACGCGAACCCGGGATGCGGGTGGGTGCCGACGTCCGCGCTGGTGAGCGGCTGCATGAAGCCGCGCTGGGCGAAGTGCGGATCGGCGACGAAGAGCTGCTCGTCCAGGAGCGGGCCGGCCGGGACGCCGGCCGCCTGCAGAACGTGGAAAGCCTCGATCAGCTGCTGCCGGGCCGTCCAGTCGCCGATCAGCCGATCGAGCTCGTCGTGGTGCGTCCGGCGCGCTGCTTCGTCCCCGAACCGGGGGTCATCGGCCAGATCCGGATGGCCGATGAGTGACGCCAGAGCGCGCCACTGCTCGTCGTCGCCGACGGAGATGGCCAGCCACCGGTTCTCGCCCGCGCAGCGGTACAGGCCCTGCGGGGCGCGCCGGTGATGCCGGTTGCCGTATCTGGCCGGTTCCACGCCTTGCTGACAGTCGACGAAGACGTCGCCGAGGTGGTTGATGACATTCTCGCTCTGGCTCAGCTCGACGAACTGGCCCCTGCCCGTCGCGGCCCGGTAGCGCAGCGCTGCCACGGTGGCGAACGCCGCGGCCGGGCCGGAGGCGAAGTCCATGTAGGTGGTCGACGGGCTCGTGGTCAGGTCCGAGTCGCGATGCCCACAGATCGACGAGAACCCGGTCAGCCCGTCGAACTGCGCGCCAAAACCCGTATAGCCGGACCAGTCCCCTGTCAACCCGGCAGGGGGCAGCCGCACAATGACCAAGGACGGGTTCCTGGCCTGCAACTCGCTGACCTGGATTCCGATGCGGGCCAGACCGTTGGCCTTGAAGCTGTCGATGAACACGTCGCTGATCTCGGCCAGGCGCATGACGAGCTCCCTGGCCTCCCGCCGTCGGGTATCCATGGTGGCCGACAGCTTGTTCCGGGCGATGGAGTTGTTCATCGCGTGCCGGTTCCAGGGACGGTCGGGCCGGCCCGGCGCGGGCGGACCGTACATCGATCCGAGGCGGCCGGGGTTGGTCAGCACCGGACGAGGGTAGTAACCCTTCGTGGTCGGCGGCAGGACGAACGGATTCTCGATCCGGATCACCTCCGCACCGAGATCGGCCAGCAGCATCGTCGCGTAGGGGCCGGCCCACACGGTGGTGAGGTCGACGACCCGCACCCCCTCCAGGGGCGGACCGACCGCACTCGCGGCCCTTTCGGTGACCTCGGGAGCGGGACGGGATGCGTGCGCATCACCCTGGGAGACGATCGCCGTCGCCTCCTGCTCGACCTGCTTGTCGTGCTCGCCCAGCGACGGCGCCAGCCGGCGCAACGCCCACCCGCCTTCCCCGAAGCGACACCACGGCCCCGGCAGGTCGAGCGCTCCCGCCGACGGGTCGTCGACGTGTACCCAGAAACCCCGCTGGTGCAGGTGGTCCGCCGCCAAGGTCTCGGCGATGACGTTCACCCCGGCCAGCGGCCACCCCGCCCGCTGCGCCTCCGCCGTCGCCTCCGCGCGCGTGTGGGTCGCCAGCCAGCTGTACACGGCGACGTCAAGTGCTTCCTTGGTCTCCGGGCGACTGAAGGCGTCGGGATGGGTGAAGGCCGCGCGAGCGTCATCGTCGCCGAGGACCTCGAGCATCTCGTTGACCTGCTGCGGCGTGGACATCATGGCCACGTACCCGTCGGCGCAGGGAAATACCCCGGTCGGAATCAGCGTGTCGGTGCCGGACGCCAGGACATCCGGCGGCATGAGCCGCTGGCCCCGGTACTCATAGGACAGCAACGCGGCCTGCACGCCCGGCGTGGTTGTCAACGCCTCGACCGCGGCGCAATCCACGAAGGAGCCCGCACCACCCGACTGTGCCGACATCACCGCGGACAATGCCCCCAGTGCGGCCTGGTGGCCGACCAGGCACATCGCCACATGTCCGGGTAGCCGGAGCGGATCGAAGGACGGGTCGTTCTGCAGCAGCAACACCCCGCTCATCGCCTGCACGACGATGTCGTCCCACAAGTAACCCGCGTAGGGGCCGTCGACCCCGAAGCCGCTGATGCAGACCACGGACACGCCCGGTGCTCGTTCGGCCAGGGATTCCCACCCGACTCCCCAGTCCGACAACGGGCCCTGCGGACGGGATTCGATCACCAGATCCGCATCCTCAATCAGAACCCGCAGCCGGTCGCGGTCGGCCTTCACGTCGTGATCGAGCACCACACTGCGCTTGTTGGTGTTCAAGTGCAGGAACGCGCCGCTGCCGACGGCGCCGGAAGGGTCCCCGGGAAGCGGCTTGCCGTGCCTGAGCTCATCACCCCACGGTGGCTCCACCTTCAGCACGTCCGCACCGAGGTCCGCGAACAACTTCCCGCAATAGGCGGCCGCGATGGTCCCTGCCAGTTCCACAACCCGGATACCGCTGAGTACCTGCCGCATCGCAGTCGTCCTCCCTCTCGTGTGCGGGTGTGGTGCGGGCAACCCGCACCAGGCGACAGCCGTGCTCGCGACGCCTGACCGATCACTTGAACAGGATACTCAACCGTTGGCGGCTGGCGTAGTCCCGAAGTTGACGGCCGGGCGCAGGCCGTCCGCGTCGCGGCGCGAGCCGGGGCGCGACCTCGGCCGGGGTTCGCGCGAGCCCGATGAGCGGTGCGGGCCGCAGCGTCGGCCCGACGAGCTCGATACTCCGCGTCCCCCACCGCGGAACGGACCGGCTACCGGTCGGTGCTGCGACCACTGCTCAACTCCTCGTCGGCTGACGGCGATGCCAGGTGAACGCGCTACGAAGTTGATGAACCAAACCGTCTAGCGAACGTAGGTCAGACGGCCAATCGACGTCAAGGTGTCACCTGGTGTGAATGTTAAAATGATTGGGGGCTTGTCGTCCCGTCGAACAGCGGCTAAGCATCGGGTATCGGGTTTGGGATGACTGAGCGGAGACACGCATGACGATCAAGGACAAAGTCGCGGTAGTCGGGGTGGGGGCGACCCCGTACTACAAGAGAGGACAGTCCGTACCCGAGACCGAGCTGTCGATGGCGTGCACCGCGATCCTGGCCGGGCTGGAGGACGCCGGGCTGACGGTCAACGATCTGGACGGTTTCGCCATCTACTCCAGTTCGTGCGACCCGGCACTGGTGGCCTCGGTGCTGGGGGTCCCGGAGGTGCGATTCGCGGCGACCCTGACCTCCGGCGGCGGCGGCGCGGCGGGCGCGCTGGGGCTGGCCGCGGCCGCCATCGACGGCGGCATGGCTGACGTGTGTGTCTCGCTGATGACGCTGCAGCAGGTCACCCGCCGGCTCGGCGGAACCGTCGTCCCCGGCGGAGGTGGCGGGGGCGGAAATCCATACGGCGGTGGCGGCGTCGACCCGTCGGAGGCGTTCACGGCCGCGAGCGGCCAAATCTCGCCTGGCAACAGTTTCGCCATGCTCACCCAGCGGCACATGGCGCTGTACGGCACGAAGCGCGAGCACCTGGCGGCCATCGCCGTCTCGCAGCGCGCGAACGCGATCCGGCGGCCGACCAGCCTGCGGCGCGACCCGCTGACGATGGACGACTACTTCAATGCCCGCATGATCAGCGAGCCGCTGTGCCTGCTCGACTACACGATGGAGTCCGACGGCGCGGTCGCGGTGATCACGACCTCGGCCGAGCGGGCGAAAGACCTGCGCCAGACGCCCGTCTACATCATGGGCTCGGCCAATGGCGGGTCCGGACGCTGGGGGCCGGCGATCTTCAAGTACTTCCAGGCGCCGGACGACGAGTTCGCCTCGTCGGGCCACCGTCCCGTCGCCAAGCGGATGTATGAGATGGCCGGCGTCGGCCCGCAGGATGTCGACGTCGCGCTGCTTTACGACCACTTCTCGCCCATGGTGCTCATGCAGCTCGAGGACTACGGGTTCTGCGGCATCGGTGAGGGCGGCCCCTTCGTCGAGGCCGGCAATCACACCTGGCCCGACGGCTCCATCCCGGTCAACACGCACGGCGGCCACCTTTCGGAGGCCTACATCATCGGTATGACCCACATCCGCGAAGCCGTCGAGCAACTGCGCGGCACCGCTGTCAACCAGGTCGAGGGCGCCGAGATCGCACTCTGCACCGGCGGTCCGGCGTCCCTGCCGGTCAGTGGAACCCTGCTCAGGAGGTAAGCATGACCAGCGACACAGGCATGTCCGGACCCGGTGTGTTCCCCTCGAAGTACGACGATCCGCACGCCGACGAGACCACCCAGCCCTTCTGGACAGCCGCCCTGAAGGGGCAGCTCACGGCGCCCAAGTGCATCAGCTGCGGCACGGTCGTGCTGCCGCCGCGGCCGCGGTGCTTCAACTGCCAGTCCGCGTCTTTCGCGTACACGGACCTGCCCGGCACCGGGACGATCTACAGCTTCACCATCGTCCGCCACCCTCTGGGCCCGCACCTCGTCGACGCCGTGCCGTATATCTCGGCAGTCGTCGAGCTCGATGGCACCCAAGGCGCCGGCGCGCGGATGATCCTCAACGTCGTCAACACCGATGTCGACACCGTCCGGATCGGCGACCGCGTCAAGGTCATCTTCGACCGCGTCAGCGACACCCTCGCCGTTCCCCGAGCGGTGCCGGCTACGGACTAGCGGTTCGGATCTTTCAGCGGCAGGATGAGAACCCTCAGATCACTCGTCCTGCCGCTGCGGGACGGCCTGGACGGTCTACCGGGACCTCCCGTGCCGCTCTCTGGTCGCGGCTGGAAAATCGCCCGGAGGTTCAGCGTCAGCCCGCGTTGCGTGCGTGGGCCCGGCAGGTCCGGCGCGCTCCGCAGGCCACCACATTTCAGGCCTGCTTCGTCGCGCCCGAACCGTTTGCCAGGATTTTCCGAACCCGAACCGGGATCGCGCTCATGACCGGGATTCCGGACCATGGGTCGGCATCCGCGTCGGTGGAGATGAGGCGGCCGACGTTGCTTCCGGCTTCTTTGCGGCCGCCGTCGTACTTCGGTGCGCTGCCCCAGCCGTGCGCGCACGAGACCGTGCCGCGCAGCAGGTCGTCCGCCGGCTGGGCGATCGCGGCAATCGCGGATCGGGCGGAACGTATCTCGACCGCGTCGCCCGCTTCAACGCCGAGTTGAGCCAGGTCGTCCGGGTGGATGTAGGCCGGGTTGTAGGGCCTGCCGCCGGCGGTGGGGATGCTCCTGATCGCGGAGTTGCACACCTCGGTCATGCGACGGCTCACCAACCGGAACGGGAACGCGGAGCCCGGCGTTCGCGAGGCGGCCAGCAGTCCGAGCTGATCCATCATCGGCTCGAACGCCACCTCCAGACGGGCATCGGAGACCGCGGGCTCGACGACATCCGACGACTGTCCATTGTAGCCATGTTCGTGCTTCTTGACTTCCTCCAACGAAATCCGTCCACCCTGCGCGCAGGCCGCGATGATATCGTCGACCGGGACGGGCGATTCCATGTCCAGCGCCTTTCCGCGCAGTTTCAACGCAATCCCGAGCCGGCGGGCGAGGTGGTGGAAAACCTCCACCTCATCGAGGACTTCCGCACCGGCCGGGGGTTCGACGACGGCGGCCGTGTACATCGCGTACGGCTCGGTCCAGTTGCTCATCGTGGGATAGCTGATACCCGCCTCTTCCATCAACTGCGTGGTAGCGGGCACTTCCAGCGGGTGCTTACCGGCGAACACATAGTGCGCGAACTCGGTCGTCGCAGTCTCGAACAGGTCGATGCAGACGAGCAGGTCCAGCTTGCGCATCGCCTCGACGGTCCGCTCCTGGTCGGGCCACGCCGCCACGGGGTTACCGCCGATGACGACCAGTGCCCGGATCCGGCCGGGTCCCTCCAGCAGGATCTCCTCAGCCGCCGCCGCGGTCGGCATGCCCATGGTCGTACGAGCAAGACTCCGGACCCGCGCCGGCTCGCCGGTGGTCCACGCCGGCGTCAGCGGCTCGGCCTGGGCGCGCCATTCCCGTTCGGGCACGAGGACGCCCGGATTGCGCACCGGATCGCCTGCGCGTGGCCACGAGCCGGTGATCGAGAGCAGGCCGAGCATCAGGTATTCCGTCAGCGTGCCCCAGCCCGACATGTTCGGCCCCGTGCCTGCCGTGGTGCCCGCGCGGCGCGCGGCGGAGAACAGGTCGGCGACGTCGCGAAGATCGTCGCGCGCCAATCCTGTCCGCCGGCTGACGAAGTCGAGATCGAACGGATCGACCGCGGCACGGAGTTCGCCCACACCCCGGACGTGCGTCCGGCAGAACTCCGCGTCTTCCCGCCCCGTGGCCAGGATGTGGCGGATCAGCCCGGCCAGGAGCGTGGCGTCCTCCCCCGGCCTGATCTGCAGATGCACATCCGCCAGTGCGGCCGTCCTGGTGCGGCGCGGATCGACGACGACCAGGCGTGTCCCGTTCCGCTTCACCCTGCGCAGTTCGGCCCCGGGGTTCTGGATTCCGGTACCGGCCCACAGCGAGACCAGCGGGTTGGTGCCGAGGAACATCCACACGTCCGAGTCCGGCAGAGCGGCCATCCCCGCACCCCACCGGCCGTGCATGGAATGGGCGATCGGCTTGCCTGGCTGGTCGATCGTGGCCGAACTGAACGTCATCGGCGATCCGATGGCGCGCCACAGGCGGCTCGCGACGACGTTGCCAGCCGCGTGGCCGAGGACCCCGTTTCCGCCGTACAGCGCCAAGGAACGCGGGCCGTGGCTGTCGACGATCTCCCTGATCTTCGCCGCCACCTCGTCGAGTGCGGTCTCCGCGGAAACCGGCCGCAGCCGGCCGTCGGCAGCGCGCTTGAGCGGATGCAGCAGGCGGTCGGGATGGGTGATCTGCGCGGGCAGCGCCCGCCCCTTCACGCACGTGAATCCTCGCGATGCAGGGTTGTCCCGGTCGCCGGTTACTCGCTCGACGACTCCCCCAGCGACGGTCACCCGGATCCCGCAGTAGGCCTGGCAGATCCGGCAGAACGACGTTTTGACGGCCGTGCCGGTCTCGTGTCCGGTCATGCTCGCCCCACGCCGGCCGGCTCCTCGCGGATCTCGGCCGGGTGGGCGCCGTCCTCCGGGACCCGCACGCCGTCGCGACATTCACGCCAGAACCCGAGAGTGTCGTCGTCGAGTTCGACGGGACTGAAGTCCACCGGAATCTCCTTGCCAGGTCAATAGATCTCGCGGGCCAGCTTCTCCAGGCCGCGCACCGCGTCGCGCGAGCGCGTCCAGGGCGCGACGATCAACCGGTCCACGCCTGCTTCTTCCCAGGCCTGGAGCGGCTGGTCCACGGTGACGTCACCGATCACCGTCGTCTGCACCGGTGCGGCGGACCGGCCCGCTTCGTCCTCGAAGCGGCGCAGCCGGGCGATCTGGCTGCGGGCGGACTCAGGCGTGTGACGCAGCCCGAGCCATCCTTGCGCCACACGTGCGGCGCGCCGCAACGCCGCCGGAGACTCCCCGCCGATGTGGACGGGTATCCGCGCCTGGACCGGCTTGGGCTCGAACGCGACCGGGTCGAAATCGAAGAACTCGCCGTGGTGCTCGACGACCGGCTCAGACCACAAAGCGCGGCACACGTCGATGGCCTCGTCGAGCCGGCGGCCGCGCGTGCTGAAGTCCAGTCCCGCGGCCGCCCACTCGGTCTCCAGCCAGCCCGCGCCGAGCCCCGCCTCGGCACGACCACCCGAGACGATGTCGAGCGTCGCGAACGCGCGCGCCGCGACGAACGGGTGCCGGAGCCCCAGCAGGTAGACGAACGTGCCGAGCCGCACGTCGCTGGTCTTGGCGGCGAGCCACGAAAGGTAGGCGCACACGTCGAAAACCGGTGTGGTCGGCTTGACGTTGTGCTTCTCACCGCGGACGAGTTCACCGCGCATGTCCATCGGGAAGACCAGGTGCTCACCCAGCCACAGCGACTCGAAACCGAGACCGTCGGCCGTCACCGCCAGCTCTTCCATCCGGCTGGGGTGCACTTGGCTCAGCGACACGCCGACCCGGATCATGCGAGGCCCTCCGTGCGCGTACAGAGGCCGGTGTCGAACGACGGTGGCTCCGGCTCGACCGCCCGTACCCGGGTGAAGGGCGCGTGCGCGGCCAGCAGCCGCGCATGAGTCTGGCGAAGGTCCTGCTCGAAGCGCTCGAACTCGGCTGTGTCACTGAGCATGCCGCCTGCTTCCGACCAGCCGCGGAGAGAGCCGCGACGCCGCCGAGCGATCGATCGAGCCGCTTCCGTTCGCCACCAGGGCGCGCCGGGTCTTCACGACCGGAAGCTCGCGCAGCGCCTCGATCATGCGTGCGCCGACCGGAGCGGCTTCCCACGACGGTGCGTCGAACGTGAGCGATCCTTCTCCGGTACTCGCGTCGTCCCAGTCGAAGCGCAGCGGGATACGCGTGGGGTAGTCGGCGTCGGGCACCCCGTCCAGGCCAGGGACGTATTTCCAGCCGAGCACGGTGATGTCGGTGCCGGCCCGGCGTATCGCGGTGAGCCGGTCCGGCGGCAACGCCGTCAGGTTCGACACCGAGCCGCGCAACAGCCGCGTTCCCCGTTCGTACAAGGCGAACTCCATCCGCTCGAGCGTCTTGCCAACCTCGGGCAGTTCACCGTGCACTTTCGCATATCCGAGCGACTCACGGCCGATCTGGATCGGCACCGGCTCGTCCACCCACACCACCGGCATGAAGTTGCCGGTGACCGTACCGTCCTCGGCCGCGACGCTCGCCGCGATCCCGACGGTGATCTCGTTGTATCCGCCGCCCGCGAGATAGTCGACGTCCGAATAGCTCATCCGGCTGAACGTGACCACGGGTTCCTCGCCCACCACGTCGATGCCCGGCGGAACGAGCCGCCGGGCGGCGTCATACGTCGTCGTGAAGCTGATGCTGACCATCTCGACCCGGCCCCACACCGACCGCACCGGGATGAGCGACGGGCCGAAGACGGTCGGCATCTCATAACGCGGCGAGCTGTCAGGCACGCTCATCACCCGCCACCTCCGGCACCAGCACCGTCGCGGTGCCGCGGGTGGTGATCTCGCCCCGCTGGTTGTTCGCGACGAGCGCGCATTCGATGCGCCATCCGTCCTTTGTGGACGCGGTGGACAGCACGCTGCCTTCGATCCAGGTCGTGTCGCCGAGATAGTTCGGGCGGAGGATGTCGACGGTGATCTCGGACAGGAAGCCGTCGTCACCACACCAGTCGGTGATGAGGTGGGCCATCCAGGACACGCGCTGTCCCCCGAAGTCGTAGGCCGCCGGCATGCCGGTGCTGCGGGCCAGCCTGGAGTTCAGGTGGGGCCCCTCGATGACGTCCTCCATCCCGGATGCCTCGTCGAGCAGCCGGGCTCCGGGGTGTTCCAGCACGTAGGCGTACTGGCGGCGGTGCGCCTGGCACATGAACGAACCCCAGCCCAGCAGCCAGCCGACGATGTTGGTCAAGGTCAGCGGGCCCTTCACCAGTCGCCCGATCGAATCGCCTTCGGCCAGCCTCGCGACGTCCAGTGGTTTGCTTCCGCGGCGTTGCTCGTACTCCGCTTGGTACTGGGCGGCGATCCGCGCCCGGTCCTCGTCCGTGTAGTGCGGCGCCACGTATTCGGTCATCCTGCGGTGCCCCACGCTGTCGGACTTCTCGAACCGCATGATGGTCTTGTCGCAGATCGCGAGCAGTGTGCCGTCGCCGTAGAACGAATGCCGGTCGACCTGCCGGACCCGGGGCCCGCGACCGTTGTCCGGCAGTTCCTCCAGCGCGTGCAACTCGGCTGTCGCCGTCAACTCCATGCCGACGCGCGTAGGCGCGTGCCACGTCCAGTGGTCACTGGCCCACAGCCCCAGCACGCCGGGCAGCAGGTCGTCGGTGTCCACGCTCTCCGTGGACCCGGGCGGCGGGCCACCACTCGTGCAGGAGTAGAGGTAGGTCGGGGGTGCGATCAGCCCGCCCCACCGGGTCGCCGCGGCGTACTCCGGGTCGTTGAACAACGGGTTGTCGTCGCCGAGGCCCATCGCGAAATGCCAGATGGTGTCCTTGGAGACCGTGCTGTTCCACGGCCGCAACGGACGTTTCACGCCGAGGAACCGCCGCGCGTCGGCGAGGGCGGCCGCGTCGATCTTTCCACTTGCCTCTGTGGTCGTCATGGTGCTGTCTCCTGAACTTCTGCGGTGGCGGGCGGGAGGCCGGTCAGTCCCTGGCGGGTTGCCACACCAGACGCCGTTCTGGTCGTGCGGCCTGCGTGTCGGGTTCCGCGATCATCCTGGGCGGGCTCAGGAACAGCCCCCCGTCGGCGTACATCGTCATGCCGGTCACATAACGGCTGTCCTCGGAGGCGAGGAAGAGAACCACGCCACCGATGTCCTCTTCCGGGTCCCCCAGGCGTCCCAGTGGCAGCGTCCTGAGGATGTTGTCCGCGAAGCCGGGCCATTGCCTTTCCGAACGCTCCATGGTGGGCGTGTCGGCGACGGGCGCGACGCAGTTGACCCGGATGCCCATCGGGCCGAGCTCCCGCGCGGCCACCCGGGTCAGCGCGCGGATCGCTTCTTTGGCCACGTTGTAGTCGGAGAAGTACGGTTCACCGGCGATGCCGTCCAGCGACACGAAGTTGATGATGCTGCCGGTGCCGGCCTGCCGCATGAACGGCACCGCGGTGCGGGTGGTCCAGAAGGATGCGTAGAAGCCGGTGCGAAGCGAGTAGTCGAACTCGCCGGTCGTCTTGTCGAGCAGACTCGAAAGCCCGTTGAACCCTTGCGCGTTGTTGATGAGAACGTCAATCCTGCCATGGGTTTCGCCCGCGTCCCGCACCGTGTCACAGGCCTGGTCCTCGTATCCGACATTGGCCTGCCGGAAGGACGCCTTGACGCCGAAGTCGTCCACGAGCTCCGCCGCGGTGGCCTCGCCCAGGTCCTTGTCGCGGTCGACGAGCACGAGGGTGGCTCCCTCGACCGCGAACCGGCGCGCGATCCCGCGGCCGATCCCCTTCGCCGCGCCCGTGATGAGTACAACCTTGCCGTCCAGCCGACCGGTCATTCCGCACGCCCCGCTTCCAGTGGTGAGATCGATACGCTTGGTGTCTCGTCCGTGCCCTCGCCCGCCAGCCGCCGGCGAGGGTCCAGCACGTCTTGCAGGAAATCTCCGAGCGCGTTGAACGCGAACACGGACAGCAGGATCGCGACACCGGGAATCGCGATCTGCAGCGGAGCCTGTGCGATGAACCCATAGGCCTCGGCGAGCATCGCGCCCCAGCTCGCACCGGGCGGTTGTACCCCGAAACCGATGAAGCTCAGGCCCGCCTCCGAAAGCAGCGCCATCCCGAACATCGACGAGGCCTCCACCAGGATCGGCTGAATGGCGTTGGGCACCACGTGCCGCGTCGCGATCCGCCACGC
>DASZUO010000342.1:0-14533 GCA_035547575.1 Amycolatopsis sp.
CTTGCGTTCGAGGTAGCGCTGGCAACCCTGAACGTGAAGGACTACGAGGACTTCGTGGAGTACGAGGGCCTGGAGTTACTCGTCCCGTAGCGGGTCGGCAGTCCCCGCGATGTCCGTGACGTAGGTGCCCTTGGACCCGACCGTGATCACGAGGCCCCGAAAACGGAGCGGTCTTGTGGCGTGCCGGACGGTGCCGAGGGATACGCCGTACTCGTCGGCCAGCCGCTGCTCGCTCGATGGGGGCGCAGCGGGTGGTAGGTCGCCGTTTGTGATGCGCTGGGCGATGTGGTGTGTGACCTGCTCGTACAGGTAGCCCACCGGGTCGGGGTCGAACGGTGGCGAGGTCATGGCTTCCTGATCTTGCCCGCTGCGGCCCGTCGAACGTGATCGAGGTGTTCGTGGGCGATGCGTTCGGCAGTCCGGGCTTGGAACTCCGCGTCCTCGAGGCAGCGAACAAGGTCGCTGTGGTCGGTGGAACCCATCTCACCGGCCACGTCCAGATCAGAGCGGGCAACCTCGCTTGCGGCGCGGTCGGCCACCATCAGCGCAGAAATCACGTCATCCAACCGGTCGCACAGAGTGGAGGCGCGCTGTCCCATGCGCACGTTGTGTTGATCGCTGTCGCTCATTTCACCGCTCATTTCGCTCGTCTTCATGACCTGATCATAACGCTGCAATCGATGCATATCGTGGTTAACGATGCAATCAGTTAGATTCGATGGTTAACAACAAGGAACGCTGCACGTGTGGCGCGTGAGAAGCTGATCAGCACGGGTGAAGCTGCCCGGGAACTGGGCGTGAACCGGACGACGCTGCTGCGATGGTGGCAGGACGGCAAGGTCGAGCCGGAGTACGTCACGCCGGGCAACCATGCCCGCTGGAACCTTGCGTCACTCAAGCAGCAGCTTCGCAGCCATCGGCGCGGGGTCTCGGAGTAGGCGCCCGCCCCTTTACCGCGCTTAGGAGCGTCGCCGATCAGTTGGGCGCGCACGGACGATGTTCGACGGCGTCGCTCCGGTGAGGAACGTCTTGATCTGCTCCGTGGCGACCTCGTAGCAGAGCCGGTTGGGCATCTGGGGAGTTGCTCGAGGACGCCGTTTACGCGGCCGCCGCTGACCAGGAACTTTGTGCCCCGAACGGGACTCGAACCCGCACTGAATCGATTTTAAGTCGACTGCCTCTGCCGATTGGGCTACCGGGGCACGGACAGACTACTGCGTGCCCAGCCGCGGACCCCAGAGGCCGGAATGCTCAGGACTTCGACGCCCGCGCGAATTCTTCCTTCGGGTTGTTGATCTGGCCCAGCGACACGACCTCGCGGCGGAACAGACCACCCAGCAGCCAGTCCAGCAGGATGCGTGTCTTGCGGTTGAACGTGGGCATCGCCTTGAGGTGGTAGGCCCGGTGGAACAGCCACGCCGGGAAGCCTTTCACCTTGATGTTCAGCGCGTCGGCTACACCCTTGTGCAGGCCGAGCCCCGCCACGGCACCCAGGTTCTTGTGGAAGTAGTCCTTGGGCTGGCCGCCGCGCAGCACGCGAATGATGTTGTTCGCCAGTAGCCGCGCCTGCCGGACGGCGTGCTGGGCGTTCGGCGGGGTCGTGGCGGTCGGGTCCTGCTCCGTGCGCGAAAGGTCCGGCACGGCCGCGTTGTCGCCGGCGGTCCACACCTCGGGGTGCCCCACGACCTGCAGCGCGGCGGTGGCCTCGACGCGCCCGCGCTTGTCGACGGGCAGGTCCGAGTTGGCCAGTACCGGGTTGGCCTTCACCCCGGCGGTCCAGATGATCGTGTCGCTGTCGAACTCCGTGCCGTCGGACAGCACGACATGCCCGTGCTCGAACGACTTGGCCGCGGTGGACAGGTACACCTCGATGCCGCGCTTCTCCAGCTGCTCGACGGTCCACACGCCCAGCGTCTCGCGCACCTCCGGCAGGATCCGCCCGGCCGCCTCGACCAGCACCCACCGCAGATCGTCCGGCGCGATGTTCTCGTAGTACTGGGTGGCGAACCGCGACATGTCCTCCAGCTCGGCGAGCGCCTCGATGCCTGCGAACCCGCCGCCGACGACGGTGAACGTCAGCAGGCGCTTGCGCAGCTCCGGGTCCAGCGTGCTGGACGCCTGGTCGAGCTTGGTGAGCACGTGGTTGCGGAGGTAGATGGCCTCACCGATGGTCTTGATGCCGATCCCGCGCTCGGCCAGCCCCGGGATGGGCAGCAGGCGCGACACCGCACCGAGCGCCACCACCAGCACGTCGTAGTTGAGCTGCTCGATGTGCCCGTCGGCCGCTTCGACGGTGACCGACCGGCGCCCGTGCTCGATCTTGTTGACGCGGGCGGTCAGCACGTGGCACCGCTTCAGCACCCGCCGCAGCGGCACGACCACGTGCCGCGGCTCGATGGCGCCGGCCGCCGCCTCCGGAAGGAACGGCTGGTACGTCATGTGCGGCTGCGGGTCCACGATCGTGACGGACGCTTCGTTGGCGCGGAGCTTCTTCTGCAGTCCCAACGCGGTGTAGAGCCCGACGTAACCACCGCCCAGGATCAAGATCCGGGTCGGTTCCGACTTAGCTGCGGCCATGCCTGTATCTTCCCACTCTTCAACCCCTGTTGCGCGTGCACCCCGGCCAGCTGTGACCGGGGTCGCCGTAGCAGTGCGAATCGATTCAGAGCAACCCCGCGACAGCGCCTGCCCTGGCGAAGACGTCACGCACCATCGCGGGCGTGAGCCGACCGGTGAAGGTGTTCTGCTGGGACACGTGATAACAGCCGAACAGGTGCAGTTCGGGCTCTCCGGGCAAAATCACTTCTACTCCGTGCCCGAACTTCGGCAGCGGCCGGGGCAGCGCCCTGACGTCGCTCAGCACCGGCAGCAGCGCCTGCCAGCCGAACGCGCCGAGCACGACAACGGCACGCAGCGTCGGCCGCAGCAACTCCAGCTCGCGGGTCAGCCACGGGCGGCACGCGTCGCGCTCGCCGGGCGTCGGCTTGTTCGCGGGCGGCGCGCAGTGCACCGGCGCCGTGATCCGCGTGCCGAACAGTTCCAGACCGTCGCCGGGCCGTGTGGAATCCGGCTGCGACGCGAGCCCGACGTCGTAGAGGGCCTGGAACAGCACGTCGCCGGAACGGTCTCCGGTGAACATCCGGCCGGTGCGGTTCCCGCCATGCGCGGCCGGCGCGAGCCCCACGACGGCGAGCGAGGCGTCGCCGGGCCCGAAGCCGGGAACCGGCCTGCCCCAGTAGGTTTCGCCGGCGTAGGCGGCGCGCTTCGTCGCCGCCACCTGTTCGCGCCACTCGACCAGGCGCGGGCAGCGGCGGCAGTCGGCGACGGCCGCGTCGAGCTCATCCAGAGAACCGCACTTCATGCGTCAAGGTTATGGCCAGCCCTCTCCCACCACCTCCCTCGACGGACGCGCTCCGCGCGACGGCTAGATTCTGCTCATGGCAGACACTGAGCCGGAGACGACCGAGACAAAGCCGGCAGAACCGGCGGACGACCTGGTCACCACCCAGCACACGCTCACCGTCAAGCGCCGCAAGCTCGACTACACCGCGCAGACGGGCCGCATCGTGCTGCGCAAAGAAGTGCTCACCGACGGCAAGTTCGAGGGCCACCGGGCCAAGGCCGAGGTATTCCTGACCTCCTACACCCTCGACGACGCCGACCCCGGCGAGCGGCCGGTCACGTTCGCGTTCAACGGGGGCCCCGGCTCCGCGAGTATCTGGCTGCACATGGGCGTGCTCGGCCCGCGACGGGTGGTCTCGGGCGACGTCAACGAGCCGGAACCGCCGCCGTACCGAATCGCCGACAACGCGGACAGCCTGCTGGCGCACAGCGACCTCGTGTTCATCGACCCCGTCGCCACCGGCTACTCGCGCGCCGCCAGCGGCGAGAAACCCGCCGACTACCACGGGTTCACGCCGGACATCGAGTCCGTCGGCGAGATCATCCGCATCTGGACGTCCCGCAACGGCCGCTGGCTCTCGCCGAAGTTCCTGGCCGGCGAGTCCTACGGCACCCTGCGCGCCGCCGCGCTCGCCGCGCACCTGCAGGAGCGCCACGGCATGTACCTCAACGGCCTGATGCTGATCTCGTCCGTGCTGGACATGGGCACGATCCGCTTCACCGAGGGCAACGACAAGCCGTACCCGCTGTTCGTGCCCACATACGCGGCGATCGCGCACTACCATGGCAGGCACGGCGACCGGCCGCTGGACGATGTGCTCGCCGACGCGGAGGAGTTCGCGTCGCGGGAGCTGCCGTGGGCACTGGAGCGCGGAGCGCGGCTCACCACGGAGGAACGCACCGAGGCGGTGCGGACGCTCGCGTCGCTCACCGGGCTCGAGGAGTCCTATGTGGACCGGGTGAACCTGCGCATCGAACACGTCCGGTTCTTCACGGAACTGTTGCGGGACAAGGGGCTGGCCACCGGCCGGATGGACGGGCGGTTCACCACGTGGGAGCCGGACGGTGGGCGCGAGCACATGAGCGACGACGCGTCCGTCTCGCGCGTGATGGGCGCGTACTCGGCCGGGTTCAACCACTACGTCCGCGCGGAACTGGGCTACTCCAACGACCTGCCGTACGAAATCCTGTCACTGGACGTGAACCAGGCCTGGTCCTACTCCGACTTCGAGGGCCGCGCGGTGTCCGCCGTGGAGTCGCTGAGCTCGGCCATGCGTGCGAACCCGCACCTGAAGCTGCACGTCGCGCTGGGCTACTACGACGGCGCGACACCGTATTTCGCCGCCGAGCACGTCCTCGCGCATCTCGCGATTCCCGACGAGCTGCGGGAAAACATCGAGACGGCGTACTACCCGGCGGGCCACATGATGTACGTCCACGAACCGTCGCGGGTGCGGCAGTCCGCGGATCTCGCGAAGTTCATCGCGAGCAGTTCGAACCGTTAGCGGGGGCGCAGGCCGGTCTCGTCGAGTACGAGGCCGGCCTGCGGTCCCCCGCCCCCGCAGTCGGGCCCGTTGGGGTACAACAGCCGCGGCGTGACAGCGGCGGTGCGCCCGGCGACGCTGACCTCGACCGGGGCGGCGGGCAGGTCTGGAATCTCCGCGAAACCCGATGAGCCGTAGTAGTCGACCGGGTAGTCGCGGCAGGATCCGCTCCAGCATGCCGTGAGCGCGGCCGGGGGTTCGACCGCGGACACGTCGAGCGCGAGGCCCACCCTCGTGCCGATCAACGTGCACGGGTGCTCGGCGGCGCCGCAGCCCGCCATGAGCAACAGCACCGTCAGTACGGCCAGTCTCATGACCGTACTGACGGTGCCGGGCTCACTCCGGTTGCATCAGCCCCGCACGTAGCCGGAGCCGCGGGTGACCGCCGCGTACGCGTCCACCAGGCCGTGGCCGTAGAAGCCGTTGAACGACGGCGAACCCTGGCAGGTCGCGGTGAACGTCGCATCGCGGCCCTCGTCGAGGTAGTCCACGGTCCGCGGTGTCGGGCAGGCGGTCTGGGCGGCCGTGCCCTCGATGACCCGCTGCACCACGTCCGGGCTCAGGCCGAACCCGCCGCGACCGGGTTTGCCGTACTGGGACACGATCAGCGCCGCGACACCGGTCGCGTGCGGCGTGGCCATCGACGTGCCCTGCAGGTACTGGTAGTACCCGGTCCGGCCGTCCGGCGCGACCGCCTTCTGTACGCCCAGCGCCGCACCCTCGGGCGTCACGTTGCCACCGGCGTCGATGTTGCCCTCGGCGATCCCGACGTTCTTCGGGTAGGCCGAGAGGATCTCGTTTTCGTTGGTGCGGAACATGTCCGTACCGAAGTAGTCGCGGAAGTACCCGCCCGGCGCGGCGACCGAGATCTGCTCGGTGCCGTAGTTCGAGTAGTCCGCCTTCGCGCCCGACGGGCCGAACGCCGAGACACCGATCGTGTGCGGGCCCTCGGTCGGCATCGACAGGCACGTCGCGTTGTCGATCGTGCGGCCGTGCGCCGCATCGGCCGGGTAGTCCGGGCTCGTGGCGTCGGGCTGTGGCTGACCGAGGTCGGTGTGCTCGTTGCCGAGAGCGGCCACCGCCGTGACGCCCTTGCCGTAGGCGTAGTTCAGCGCACGGCTGACGGCCTCGACGACCGTGCGCTGCTCGAGGCGCTGCTCGGCGGTGTCGGCCGGGTTGGCGGCGCAGTTGTAGAGCCACGGGTCGACGTAGAAGCTCATGTTCACCACGTCGACGCCCGCGTCACCCGCGTACGTCAGCGCGTCGACGGTCGGCTGCAGGAAGAAGAAACCCGAGTCCTGACCGGCGCGGATGTTGACGAGGCTGACGTTCGGGGCGACCCCGGAGATGCCGAATCCGTTGGCAGCGGCGGCGATCGTGCCCGCCACATGCGTGCCGTGCCCGTTGTCGTCGTGGTCGGCCGGGTCGACACAGCCGCGGTACTCGCACGGGCCGTCGACGACGGCGCCGGTCTCGTCGGTGGGGATGTCGCGGGTGAAGTTGCGGGAGTCGGCGGCGTCGAAGTTCGGCGCGATGTCGGGGTGCGTGCCGTCGATGCCGGTGTCGATGACGCCGACCTTGACGCGCTTGTCGCCCGCCTGGACGGTGCGGGAGAGGTTCGAGCGGACCGCCGTCAAGCCCCAGAGCTTGTCGTCGAGCGGGTCCATGCCGGCCGGCGCGGGCGGCTTGGCGCGCTTACCGGTGGAACCGCGTTCCTTCTCGGCGACATCCGGCTTGGTGGCCGCCCTGTCCTTGGGCGCCTGGCCGATCGAGGTCGCCTTCGCCGCGCCGTAGACCGACGGGCTCGCCGAGACGCGCTCGACGAAACCGCTGGCCGGCGCGGTCGCGGTGATGAGGCCGACCGCGGTATTGGTGTGCAGGACGGTGCCGCCCGCGTCGCGGATCGCCTGCTCGGCGGCGCCGACACTCTGGCCGGCTTCGGCCAGCACGGTGTACTCCGCGGCCTGGGTCTGCGCGGCCGCACCGGGCGCGGCGACGCCCGCGAGACCGCCGATCAGCGGCACGGCGAGCGCGGCGACGAGCAACCTGGTTCTTCTCACGACAAGTCCTCCCTCGTCCAACGGTGAGAGGAACTTACCCGCGCAATACGGGATCGGACGGGAAAAACCCTACGAAAGTCGCATTCCGGACGGGCCGGTCACACGAGCGACAGCGCGATCCCGTCGAGGATGTCGTGTTCGCTCACCACCAGCTCACCGGGGCCGCCGCGCTCGGCCAGCTGCTCGGCGAGCAACTGGACGATCAGCGCGCCCCCGCCGATCACGTCGACGCGGCCCGGGTGGATCACCGGGTTCGCCGCGCGGGTCGCGTGGTCGGAGGCGAGCAGGTCCTGCGACAGCTTGGCGATCGAGTCGAACGACAGCCGCGACAGGTGCGTGGCCTCCGAGTCGTACTCGGGCAGCTCCTGGAACACCGCCGACAGCGTGGTGACCGTGCCCGCGACGCCGATCCACGTCTTCGCCTTCGACACGTCCACGACGTCGAACGCCTGGGTCAGCACCTCGGTGGCGAACTCGCGCGCCGCGGCGATCTCGTCGGCCGTGGGCGGGTCCGACTTCAGCGCCCGCTCGGTGATCCGCACGCAGCCGATGTCGACCGACTTCGCCGACCGCACCGACGCCCACCGCCCGTCCCAGTCGCCGAGCACCAGTTCCGTGGAACCGCCGCCGACATCGACGACGAGGAACGGGCCGTCGTCGGGGTCCTGCTCGCCGACCGCGCCGGTGAAGGACAGCCGGGCCTCCTCGTCACCGGTGATGACCTCGGCCTCCACACCGAGGACCTCCCGCGTCATCGCGAAGAAGTCGTCCCGGTTGCTCGCGTCGCGGGTGGCCGACGTGGCGACCATGCGCACCCGCTCGGCACCCTTGCGCCGCGCGGCGGCCGTGTAGTCGGCCAGCGCCACCCGCGTGCGCTCCAGTGCTTCCGGCGCGAGCCGGCCCGTGGCGTCGACGCCCTGCCCGAGCCGCACGACACGCATTTCGCGGTGCAGGTCGCGCAGATCGACCGTCCCGTCGTGGCGCTCCGTCAGCTCGGCGACGAGCAGGCGGATGGAGTTGGTTCCACAGTCGATGGCGGCTACCCGAGGCATGGTGCCCACCCTACGAGGTCGGCCTGACACTCGTGTCCGTGGTCGTGCCGGTGGTCGGCGGGGAACAC
Organism: Amycolatopsis sp.; assembly: GCA_035547575.1. GTDB lineage: Bacteria > Actinomycetota > Actinomycetes > Mycobacteriales > Pseudonocardiaceae > Amycolatopsis_E. The sequence continues at coordinate 8,127 of DASZUO010000342.1, forward strand.
GGGTCCGGGCTCGCCGGCGGTGTGGTCGTGACGGTCGTCGAGGTCGGGCTCGTCGAGGTCGACGTGCAGGTCGGTGGGGTCGACGAGGTTCCCGAGGTCGGTGGTGTCGGTACGCCCGGCGTGCTGGACGTTGTGGTCGGCGCCGAGGGAGCCGTCGCAGGCGGGGTTGTCGTCGGCGGCGCGGGCGCCGTCGTCGTGACCGGCGCGGGCGGTGGTGGCGGCGGTAGCGTGACCGGCGGGAGCGCCGGCATGGCGGGCGGCGACGGGGCGCCGATCGGCACCGTGCTGTCCGGCAGCGGTGCCACGCCGTTGCGGTAGGCCTCGGCCCAGAGGATGACCGTGTCGACGTAGACGTCGGAGTTGTTGTAGCGGTAGATCGCCGCGCGCAACTGGGCCGGGTCGGCCAGGTCCAGGCCGCCGGAACAGAGGTAGCGGCCGGTGGCGTGCGTGGCGTCGTAGATGTTGTCCGGGTCGGCCGTGCCGTCGCCGTTGCCGTCGGCGCCGTAGAAGTTCCAGGTGGACGGGATGAACTGGGTCGGGCCGACCGCACGGTCCCAGATCGTGTCGTGGTCCAGCCGGCCGCCGTCGGTGTCGGGGATCGCGGCCACGCCCGCGGCGCCGTTGAGTTCCGGGCCGAGGATGGGTTCGAGGGTGGTGCCGTTCTTGTCGACGTAGCCGCCGCGCGCGTGGTTGGACTCGATGCGGCCGATGCTCGCGATGAGCGCCCAGTCGATGTGGCAGTTCGGCTGCTCGGTGGCCATGAGGTCCGCCGCGTGGTGGTAGGCGCGCAGCGCGGTGCCGGGGATGCCCAGCGGGCCGCTGGGAAGTTCGTCGGCGGGCAGGGGTTCGGTGTGGACCACAGGTTGCGCAACGCTGCCGTCGACGTTGACCTGCACCAGTTTCGGGTCGAGCCCCCCGACGAGCGCGGCGTCCCGGGTCTGTTCGGTGGGGTGAGCGTTCGCCCAGTCGGTCGCGCCGTCGCTCATGGCGCCCGCGGGGATCACCGCGAGCACGCCGCCGATCACACCGATGGCGGTTTTGTGGCGCAGGCCGAGTCTTCGCGCCTTGCGCCGCGCGATGCGCACGCGCGTCAGCCGCACACCCAGGCCCCCTCCCCGTGGAAGAACCCGCGGTCCCGATCCTTGCCGGAGCGGCGTTAAGCCCGCGTAACCCGATGAGGTATCCCGAGAATGGGCGGCGTTGTTACAGAGCGCAGGCGCCGGACGGCCAATCCGGCCGCAACAGCGCCAGTGTCTCGTCCCCGAACGGGTTGACGCCGGGACCGCACGCAAGCGTGTGCGCGAGGTGCACGTGCAGGCATTTGACGCGCCCGGGCATGCCACCGGCGGTGACCTGGTGGCCGAGCGGCTCGATCGCATCGCGCTCGGCGAGGTAGGACTCGTGCGCGCGACGGTAGGCGGCGGCGAGTTCGTCGTCGACCGCGAGGCGCTCGGTCATCTCCCGCATGACACCGCCGGCCTCCAGCCGCCCGACGAGGGAGGCCAGGCGCGGGCACGTGAGGTAGTAGAGCGTGGGGAACGGCGTGCCGTTCTCGAGCCGCGGACTGGTCTGGACCACTGCCGGGTGCCCGCTCGGGCAGCGAGCCGCGATGGCGCGCAGCGCGCGCGGCGGCCGGCCCAGCTGCTCGGCGATGACTTCCCGGTCGAGGTCGGTGACCGGCTCGAAGGTCTTGTTCACTGGTTCATTGTCGCAGTGCGCTCGACACCTAGCCGCCGACGGTGGACCAGAGCTGCTGGTACCACGGCGCCCCGGCGGGCGCGCCCTGCTGCTGGGCCTTCTGCTGCCGGCCCTGCGGAGTGTCCTCGGGCAACTGCACCAGGTACGGCGTCTCCCCCGGCATGACGTACCGCAGCCGGGTGCGGGCCTCCGCCTCGACCTGGGCCGGGTCGTTCAGCTCCGACTGCCGCGCCTGCAGCTGCGCGACCTCCGCCCGCAGTTCGGCCTGCCGCTGTTCCTGCCCGGCGATCTCCGACCGCTGCGACAAGTAGGTGCGCAGCGGTACAGCGAGCGTGAACGCCAGCGCGCACAGCACGATCGCCACCACCGCGGCCCGCCGCGTGGTGGACATGCCGAGCACCCGCGCCGCACCCGCGCCCTGTTTCGTCGCGAGACCGAGGCGCAGCCGTGACTTGGCGGGCTCCCGCCGGACCTGCCGCGGCCGGCGGGTGGGAACGTTTCCGGTGCGGCGCGACGATGCCCCGCCGCGCCGGACCGTGGCGCCGTCCGCACGGCGGCCGCGCCGAGTCCGTTCCCTGCCGCGCTGGGTCATCTGCGCACCATCAGCTCTCCGGCGTGAAACGCGGGAACGCGAGGTCGCCGGCGTAGCGGGCCGCGTCGCCGAGCGTCTCCTCGATGCGCAGCAGCTGGTTGTACTTGGCGACCCGCTCGCTGCGCGCGGGGGCGCCGGTCTTGATCTGGCCGACGCCGGTGGCGACGGCGAGGTCGGCGATCGTGGTGTCCTCGGTCTCGCCGGAGCGGTGGCTCATCATGCTCTTGTACCCGTAGGAGGTGGCGAGCGTGATCGCGTCGAGCGTCTCCGACAGGGTGCCGATCTGGTTGACCTTCACCAGCAGCGCGTTCGCCGCGCCACGCTCGATGCCCTGCTCGAGCCGGTCGGGGTTGGTGACGAACAGGTCGTCGCCCACGAGCTGCACGCGCTCGCCGATCTGGTTCGTCAGCGCGACCCAGCCGTCCCAGTCGTCCTCCGACAGCGGGTCCTCGATGGACACCAGCGGGTACGCGTCGAGCAGTTCGCCGTAGTAGGCGCCCAGCTGCTCGGCGGTCTTCTTGCTGCCCTCGAAGCTGTAGGTGCCGTCGGCGAAGAACTCCGTCGCGGCCACGTCCAGCGCCAGCGCGACGTCGCGGCCGGGGACGTACCCGGCCTTCTCGATCGCGGTGGTGATCAGGTCGAGCGCCTCGCGGTTGCTGGACAGGCTCGGCGCGAACCCGCCCTCGTCGCCGAGGCCGGTGCCGAGGCCGCGTCCCTTGAGGACGGACTTCAGCGAGTGGTAGACCTCCACGCCCCAGCGCAGCGCCTCGCGGAACGACTCGGCGCCGATCGGCGCGATCATGAACTCCTGGATGTCCACGTCGGTGTCGGCGTGCGCGCCACCGTTGAGGATGTTCAGCATCGGCACCGGCAGCACGTGCGCGTTCGGGCCGCCGAGATAGCGGAAAAGCTCCAGCTCGGCGGACTCGGCGGCGGCCTTGGCGACCGCCAGCGACACGCCCAGCAGCGCGTTCGCGCCCAGCCGGGACTTGTCGGGGGTGCCGTCGAGGTCGACCAGCTTCTGGTCCACGACCCGCTGCTCCACGGCCTCGACACCGGCCAGCTCGGGACCGATCTCGTCGAGCACCGCGGCGACCGCGCGCTCGACGCCCTTGCCGTTGTAGCGGCCGGCGTCGCCGTCGCGCAGTTCGACGGCCTCGTGCTCACCGGTGGACGCGCCCGACGGAACGGCGGCCCGCGCCAGTGTGCCGTCGTCCAGGGCCACCTCCACTTCCACGGTCGGGTTGCCGCGCGAATCGAGAATCTCGCGGGCGCCTACCTGCTCGATGACCGCCACTCTTCGCTCCTCATCGGTTGTCACGGGCGACGACGGCCCAAGCCTAACCGCAGCTCGGCGTCACCCGGCGGAGGCACGGCTCACTCGTGGGCCCGGATCTCCTGCCACCCCGGTGGCAGGTCGGCGGTGTCGGAGGTGCGCTGCCAGAACGACCAGCTGTTGCCGCCGAGGTCCAGCACCGTGAAGACGCGAGCGCCGTAGGGCTGGTCCTGTGGCGAGGCGACGTCGGTGCCGTCGCCGAGTGCCGCGCAGACGCGCTCGTACTGGGCGTCCACGTCATCGACGTAGACGACGTTGAGCTGACCGACCGGGCGGTCGACCCCTTTGGACTCCCAGTAGTCGGCACCGACCCCGGCGAGCACGATCTGCGCGTCGCCCGCGGCGACCGTGGCCTGGAAGACCACGCCGGACGCGTCGACATAGCGCACCTGCTCGACGAAGCCGAACACGCGGACCAGCCAGTCCAGCGCCTCGGTCGCGTCGGTGTAGTAGAGGTAGGGCGAGAGACCGAGATAACGTGGTGCGGCGCTCATGGGCGCCTAGTGCACCATGCCGGTGCCAGGGCCCGTGATCGCACCCCTGCTGAAGGGCTGCCGAAACCCGTTGTTCCCCGGTAACGTCGATCGGACTATGGATGACGAGGACCTAGCCCGGGATCATACGGGCGAGCACCGGTTCGAAGCCTTCCGCCAGGCCGAGGCGTTGATCGAGAACCGGCGCCCGCTGGACGCACTCAAGGCACTGCGGCCAGTGCTCGAAGCCGAGCCGGACAAACCCAGTGTGCAACTGCTGGCGGGACGCGCCTACTTCCATTCCGCCCAGCTCAACCATGCCGAGAAGGCGTTCACGCGGGTGCTGGAGCTGGACCCGGCCGACCACTACGCGCGTTTCGTGCTCGGCCGCACCCTGCAACGGCTGGGGCGGCTCGTCGAGGCGCTCGGCCAACTGCGCATGGCGTGGGCGATGAACCCGGTGCCCGAATACCAGGACGCGCTCTCCGAGGTCAACGCCCGGGTCCGGCTGCAGCAGAGCTAGCCGCGGGACGCGGTCGCGACGGAATTGCTCGCGGTGAGGATCTCCTGCGCGTCGCCGGTGGATCTGGTGTAGCCGAGCATCGCCTGCCACCAGCCGGTGCCGGTGGCCATGTTCCCGCCGCTGGAGCACAGGTAGCGGCCCACCGTGTAGGCGGCGTCGTCGGCGTTGCGGGCGTCCGGGGCCTTGCCGTCGTGCGTGGCACGCGCGGCCCAGCGGTCCCAGATCCCGGACGGCACAGGCAGTGGCCCGGATCCGGCAGCCTCGAACTGCCCGATCCCGGCGAGCGTTGCCCATGACAGATGGCACGTCGCGGACTCGCCGCGTAGCCACATCTCGGCGCGCCCGTAGGCGGCGAGCAGGTTCGCCGGCAGGTTCGTCTTCGGCGCGAGACCCCGCGCCCAGTTGTCGAGCGCGGCGAGGTCCGACGCGCGCGGCCGGTCCTCGGGCGCGGCGACCGCGGGGTCCGGCGCGACGGCGCTGACCGGCGGTGCGGTCGCCTCGGCCGGTGGCGCGGGGGTGGCGGTTCCGGCCGGTTCGGGTTTGGTCACGCCGATGGTCAGCAGCAGGATCAGCCCGATGGCGGCCAGCCCCAGGGCCAGCAGCACGGGTCCGGGCGAGCGGCGCGACGAGGTACGCGCGTCTACGTCCCCTGGGTGGGTGGGCTCGGCCACCCGATCAGGTTACTGACCCGGCCAAAAGCAGGCGGACCCCGAGCCGTTCCTAGCGCACGCCGGACAGCCGTGACTGTGTGCTGCGCCACCGGCTTTGACAAGTTGTTATAGAAGCCTGTCCTAACCTGCTGACCTGCGCCAATCCGGGCCAAGTGACCGCTATGGGCGGTTTCGCAAGATCATCGGACCGATCGGGGACTGGACTTCAAGGAAAGCCTTACCTAAAAACAAGCGACCGGTTCGAATCGAGGAGGCCGCACGGTGTTGTTCTCCAGTCTGCTCATCGGGCTCCGCGAGGGGCTGGAGGCTGCTCTGGTCGTGAGCATTCTCGTCGCCTTCCTGGTGAAGACCGACCGCCGGTCCGCACTGCGCTGGGTCTGGCCGGGCGTGGGAGTCGCGGTCGCGTTGTCGATCGCCGTCGGCGCGATCCTCACCTACTCGACCGCGCAGCTGTCCTTCGAGCAGCAGGAAGGGCTCGGCGGCTCGCTGTCCATCGTCGCCGTGATCTTCGTGACGGCGATGATCTTCTGGATGCGCAAGGCGTCGAGGACCATCGCCGCCGAACTGCGCGGCAAGATGGACGCGGCGCTCGCGGTCGGCCCGCTGGCCGTGCTGCTGCTGTCGTTCCTGTCCGTCGGCCGGGAGGGCCTGGAGACCGCGGTCTTCTTCTACGCCGCCGTGCAGACCGCGCAGGGCGGCACCGCGCAGCCGCTCGCCGGATTCGCCATCGGCATCGTGATCGCGGTCGCGATCGCCTACCTGCTCTACCGCGGCGCGATCCGGTTCGACCTCGGCAAGTTCTTCACGATCACCGGCGTGCTGCTGGTGTTCGTCGCGGCCGGCGTCCTCGGCTACGGCCTGCACGACCTGCAGGAAGCCGGGTTCATCCCGGGGCTGACCACCCTCGCGTTCGACGCGTCGAGCGCGATCCCCGAAACGTCCTGGTACGGGGCGCTGCTGAAGGGGATCTTCAACTACTCACAGCAAACGACGGTGCTGCAGGCCGTCGCGTGGGTGGCCTACGTCGTCATCGTGCTGCCGCTGTTCCTGCGGCGCCCAGTCGTGAAAACCCCCGCCCTCGCGGGGACGAAGGAGTGACCTTGCGTACGAGACT
>DASZUO010000343.1:0-8196 GCA_035547575.1 Amycolatopsis sp.
TCACGGGTGTGCCCGCCCCGGCTCTCGGTGCGCAGCAGGGCGGCCCGGGCGACGCATTCGCTGACCAGCAGCATGTTCCGCAGGTCCAGCGCGAGATGCCAGCCGGGGTTGAACTGCCGGTGCCCCTCGACGGTGACGTTGCCGATGCGCGACTTGATCTCGTCGAGCTTCGTCAGCGCCTGCTCGATCTCCGGTGCCTTGCGGATGATGCCGACCAGGTCGTTCATCGACTGCTGCAGCTCGCTGTGCAGGGTGTACGGGTTCTCCTCGACACCCGAGGCAGGCGGATCGAACGGCCGCAACGCGATCCGCGCCGCTTCGTCCACATCGGACTGCCCGATCTTCGGGCGCTCCGGTAGCGACTCCACGTAGGACGCGGCACCCAGCCCGGCCCGCCGGCCGAACACGAGGAGGTCGGACAGCGAGTTGCCGCCGAGCCGGTTCGACCCGTGCATCCCGCCCGAGCACTCCCCCGCCGCGAACAGCCCCGGCACGGTCGAGGACCCGGTGTCGGGGTCGACCTCGACGCCACCCATCACGTAGTGGCAGGTCGGCCCGACCTCCATCGGCTCGGCGGTGATGTCGACGTCGGCCAGTTCCTTGAACTGGTGATACATCGACGGCAGGCGCCGCTTGATCTCCTCGGGCGTGAGGCGGCTCGCGATGTCGAGGAACACCCCGCCGTGCGGGGACCCGCGGCCCTCCTTGACCTCGGAGTTGATCGCACGGGCGACCTCGTCACGAGGCAGCAGGTCCGGGGTGCGGCGGTTGTTGTCGGCGTCGGTGTACCAGCGGTCGGCCTCGTCCTCGCTCTCCGCGTACTGCCCCTTGAACACGTCGGGCACGTACTCGAACATGAACCGCTTGCCGTCGGAGTTCTTCAGCACGCCGCCGTCGCCGCGCACGCCCTCGGTCACGAGGATGCCCTTCACACTGGGCGGCCAGACCATCCCGGTGGGGTGGAACTGCACGAACTCCATGTTGATCAGCGTCGCGCCGGCCCGTAGCGCCAGCGCGTGCCCGTCGCCGGTGTACTCCCACGAGTTCGAGGTGACCTTGAACGACTTGCCGATGCCGCCGGTCGCGAGCACCACTGCGGGCGCCTCGAACAGGATGAACCGGCCGCTCTCGCGCCAGTACCCGAACGCCCCGGCGATCCGGCCGCCGTCCTTGAGCAGTTCGGTGATCGTGCACTCGGCGAAGACCTTGAGCTTGGCCTCGTAGTCCCCGTACTTCTTGTGGTCCTCCTGCTGCAGCGAGACGATCTTCTGCTGCATCGTGCGGATCAGCTCGAGCCCGGTGCGGTCACCGACGTGCGCGAGCCGCGGGTAGGTGTGGCCACCGAAGTTGCGCTGACTGATCCGCCCGTCGGCCGTGCGGTCGAACAGCGCGCCGTAGGTCTCCAGTTCCCACACCCGGTCCGGCGCTTCCTTGGCGTGCAGCTCGGCCATCCGCCAGTTGTTCAGGAACTTGCCGCCGCGCATCGTGTCGCGGAAGTGCACCTGCCAGTTGTCGTTCGGGTTCGCGTTGCCCATCGATGCGGCACAGCCACCCTCGGCCATGACCGTGTGCGCCTTGCCGAAGAGCGACTTGCACACCACCGCGACGGACAGCCCGCGCTGTCTTGCTTCGATCACGGCCCGCAAACCGGCGCCACCGGCGCCGATCACCACCACGTCATAGTTGAGCCGTTCGACCTCGGTCATCGGAGAAAGCCACCTTCAGTTCACGAAACGGGGATCGGAGAACACGCCACTGGACACCAGCATCACGTACAGATCGGTCAGCGTGAGGGTGCCCAGCGTGATCCACGCGAGCAGCATGTGCCGGTTGTTGAGCTTGGTGATCTGTGTCCACATCCAGTACCGCACCGGATGCTTGGAGAAGTGCTTGAGCCGCCCGCCGGTGATGTGCCTGCACGAGTGGCAGGACAGCGTGTACGCCCACAGCAGCACGACGTTGCCCACGATGATGATGTTGCCGAGCCCGAACCCGGCCCCGCCGTTCTTGCCGTGGAACGACACCACCGCGTCGTAGGTGTTGACCAGCGAGACGATCATCGCGACGTAGAAGAAGTAGCGGTGCACGTTCTGCACGATCAGCGGCAGCCGGGTCTCGCCGGTATAGCGCGCGTGCGGCTCGGCCACGGCGCACGCCGGCGGCGAGAACCACACCGACCGGTAGTAGGCCTTGCGGTAGTAGTAGCAGGTCATCCGGAACCCGAGCAGGAACGGCAGCACGAGGATCCCGAGCGGGAGCCAGCTCGGGAAGGCGCCGAACCAGTGCCCGAAATGACTCGCGCCGGGCACGCACGACGTCGAGACGCACGGCGAGTAGAACGGCGTCAGGTAGTGGTACTCGGGGACGTAGTAGGCGGTGCGCACGAACGCGCGGATCGTCGCGTAGATGACGAACGTCGCGAGCCCGAGCGTGGTGAGCAGAGGCGGCAACCACCACCGGTCCGTGCGCAGAGTGCGCTCGGTGATGCGAGCCCGCCGCGCGGCCCGCACACCCGTGCCGACCGCGCTGTCAGCCGGCGCGCTCACCGCTGGTCACGGTGGTAGCCGCCGACGCCTTCGTCGTCGGCCCCACGCCAGAGCGCGGGGTCGTACGGAGCGTCGGGAATCTTCACGACCTGTGCCGGGTCGACGGCCTTCGGCTGCGCCGGAATCGGGGACTCGAAGTCCTTCACGTCGATGTCGAGCCGGTCCACGTCGTTGACCAGCCTTCGCACCGGCGCGGCATCGCCATAGCGCGACCGGAGCGCGCCTACGCACTGTCGCAACTGCCCGATCGTGCGGCGGAGTTCCGAGAGTTCGGTGGTGGACATCACTTACCTCCGAGTCAGTTCGACGGCCGAGCCGTCGGTAGCGACTCTGCCGTTCTGCTTTCAATGTGACAAGTAGCACACGCCAGGTTGTTACGGTGATCGGAGTCACCTTGAACGATCATCTGGACCGATTCTGCCTTGTGGGTGGAAACCTCCATTGTGGGCACCCTCACGAGCGTGCGACATCACCGGCCCCCGCAACTCTCTGTGATCTCAGCCGCCCGCGCGGTCGGCCCTGCTGATGCGGGGTGAGCACCGGCCGGCTGCACGATCGGCCCTCCCGGGTGCGGGGTGAGCACCGGCCGGCTGCACGATCGGCCCTCCCGGGTGCGGGGCGAGCACCGGCCGGATGGTGTTCGCCGCGCGCCCGTCCGGTGCCTAGCGGATCGGCGTGCCGTCGTCGCACAGGACCAGTTCGCCGCTCCGGCCCGCGCGGAGCGCGACCGTGAGCCTCGTCGTGAGGGACGGCTTCACCAGCGCCACGGCGTCGTCGAGCGAGACCAGTGCCGCCGAGATGATCTCGGGGTCGGTGATGTCGAGCGCGTCGACCTCGTCGCCGGTGATCGATCCGCCGTCGAAGATGAACGCGATCCCTTCGGGCATGCGGCCGTCGTCGTGGACGTGGTCGATCACCAGTAGCCGCGAGAACGTGCGGTCGAGGCCGAGTTCCTCTCGGATTTCCCGGCGCGCCGCGGCCCACGGCGCCTCACCGGCGTCGACCGCGCCGCCGGGGATGTCCCACTGCGCCTTGTACGACGGTTCGACGAGCAGTACTCGCTCGTCCGCATCACGGAACAGCACCCCGGCCGACATGCGTTTGCGGTCGAGCGACCGCACGTACTCGTCGAACGGCAGCGGATCCACCAGACGAGGCTAACGGTCCCCGGCTGCAGACCGCGATTTCGCCGTGTTGCTGTTCGAGGGCGGAGCTGTTTTGCGGGCGTTGCTGTTCGAGGGCGGAAATATGAGCGCTGCCGACGTCGGCGCGGCGAAGTACCCTTCGGGCGAGACCGCTCCCGAGGGAGAACGCCGTGGGATGGGACTGGTTCACCGATCCTGACTACTGGGCATCGAGACTCGCGTTCCAGCGAATGCTCGCCGCGATTTATCTCATCGCGTTCCTTGTGGCGGCGAACCAGTTCCGGGCGCTGATCGGGGCACGTGGTTTGCTGCCGGTACCCGAGTTCGTGCTGCGCGTGCCGTTCCGGCGGGCGCCCAGCCTGTTTCAGTGGCGGTATTCGGACCGGTTGTTCGCGACGGTGGCATGGGCCGGCGTCGCGGTCTCGGTGGCGCTGCTGGCCGGCTTGTTCGACTCGGCGCCGGTGTGGGCGTCGATGATCGCGTGGGCGGCGCCGTGGGTGCTGTACCAGTCGATCGTCAATGTGGGGCAGATCTGGTATTCCTTCGGCTGGGAATCGCTGCTGCTCGAGACGGGCTTCCTGGCCGTTTTCCTCGGCCCGGCGGACATGGCACCGCCCGTGCCGGTGCTGTGGTTGTTGCTGTGGCTGTTGTTCCGTGTCGAATTCGGCGCCGGAATGATCAAAATGCGCGGCGACGCGTGCTGGCGTGACTTGACGTGCCTGTATTACCACCACGAAACGCAGCCGATGCCGGGACCGCTCAGCTGGTATTTCCATCACCTTCCGAAGCCGTTGCACAAGGTCGAGCTGGTGGCCAGCCATTTCACGCAACTGGTGGTGCCGTTCGCGCTGTTCGCGCCGCAACCGGCGTCGGGCGTGGCGGGATCGCTGGTGATCGTCACGCAGGCATGGCTGGTCCTGAGCGGCAACTTCTCGTGGCTGAACATACTGACGATCACGCTCGCTGTGTCCTCTTTAGACAGTTCGCTGTTGCGTTTTCCCACTCCAGCACTGGCAGAACCCCCTACGTGGTTCGTTGTCGTCGTAATGGTCGTGACCGCGGGGCTGCTCGCGTTGAGCTACCGCCCGGCCCGGAACCTGTTCTCCCGGCGGCAGATCATGAACTACAGTTTCGACCGGCTGCACCTGGTGAACACGTATGGCGCGTTCGGCATGATCACCAAGGTCCGGCACGAGGTGATCATCGAAGGCACCGAAGACCCCGAGATCACGCCCGACACGGTGTGGCACGAGTACGAGTTCAAAGGCAAGCCGGGCAATCCGCATCGTCGCCCACGGCAGATCGCGCCGTACCATTTGAGATTGGACTGGCTGATGTGGTTCGCGTCGTTGTCATCCAGCTACAGCGAGTCGTGGCTGCAACCACTCGCCGAGAAACTGCTGGCCGCCGACCGGGCCACGCTGAAGTTGCTGAAGCACGACCCCTTCCATGGTGAGCGCCCGGCATTCGTGCGGGCACGCCTGTTCCGCTATCGCTTCACGACGCCGCAGGAACGGCGCGCCACCGGCGACTGGTGGGTACGCGAACCGCTGGGCCCCGCACTGAAGGCCGGCCGCCTCGGCCCCGACGGCGCCGCGATCGCTGTGGAGTGACCGCAACGCTCGCCTGGCCCGCCTACGGCGCACCGGTGCCGGGACCGTCGAGCGAATGGCCCTCCCCGGCAGCCTCCCGAAGCGGCGTCGCGGCCGCAGCGATCCCGGAGGCCGGTCTGGCGGCTCGGTCGGGCGGCGATCCGGCCCGAGGGTCGACAGCCCGATCTGGCGCGATCCGGGTGACCCGGGACCGGCAGCCCCCTGGCGGGCCGGGGCTGGCGGCTCGATCTGTAGCGATCCACGTCCGGCAGCCCGGATCTAGCGCGGCGGTCGTCATGACGGCCCGCGCCTGGCGGGTACGACTCGACGCCAGGAGGCACCCCGGCGCCGTGCATCGCCTGCGCCGGACCTGCGGCCTGCCGCATGGAGGGACGCTGGCAGCAGTCGGCGCCCCGACACAGGTCACCCACACCACCGCCCACGAGCCGCGTTGCCCAGTCCCAAGCGGCGTCGCTGACCCAGAGCAGCGTGGCCGGCAACGGCATCATCTGGCGGTGCCGCCAACACCCCACCGCCAAGCGCATCGATCAGCGGTGCGCCGATCACCGTCCGGCGACCGGCGCTCCCCCAGTCGGCAGCGCACTTCTGCGGCGCAGGCTGTCGACTGCCGCAGGGTGTCAGTCGGAGACGGCGTCGTCCAAGAGGGTGGATTCGGCGCCTGCGTTTCTCAACTCGTCCCGGACCACCGCGTAGGCCAGGCCTTGCGGGTAGCCCTTGCGCGCGAGGGTGCCGAGCAGGCGGCGGGTGGCGGCCTGCTCATCGACGTTCGTCATGGAGCGGAGGCGTTTGCGGACCAACTCGCGGGCACGTTGTTCCTCGGACTCGCGGTCGATCTCGCCTGCCGCCTGCGCCGCCATGTCACTGTCGACGCCCTTGCGTTTGAGTTCGGCGACCAGCGCGCTCCTTGCCAGCCCTTGGTAGGCGTGGCGAGAACGTACCCACTGCTCAGCGAAGGCGGCGTCGTCGATCAAGCCGGACGCGTCCAGCTTGCCGAGCAACCGCTCGCGAAGTTCCTCGTCGAATCCCTTGCGCCGCAAGGCCTGCCGAAGCTCGTCGCGGGTGCGCGGCCGGGCAGCCAGCAGGTCGAAGCAGACCTCCTTGGCCTTCTTCCACGCCTCCTCCGGCGACAACTCCACCGGATCGATCCTCGCCATACCCCTCCAAACCTCACCGGCAACATGGCAGCGGCCACAAAGACCGGGCTACTCACCCAACCGAAGCCAGTCGCCTACTCGTGCGGCGCGTGCGGAATCGGTGCTGGTCCACGCACAACACGCCCGACGCTCGCCAACGCAAGAAGCTCCCGCCGTGGGGTCTGGGGGCGCCCCCAGAAGCCCCAACGGATGTTCCAAGGCGAGCGCTTTCTGCGAGCGCACCTCGCCCAGATCAGAAGTCGACCGGCGCGGGGGCGGCGTCCTCGGCGTCGAGCTGTGGGCCGATGCCGAGCTTCTCCTTGATGCGTTTCTCGATCTCGTTGGCGATGTCCGGGTTCTCGCGCAGGAACTTGCGCGCGTTCTCCTTGCCCTGGCCGAGCTGGTCGCCCTCGTAGGTGTACCAGGCGCCGGATTTGCGCAGAATGCCCTGGTCCACACCCATGTCGATGAGCGAACCCTCGCGCGAGATGCCCTGGCCGTAGAGGATGTCGAACTCGGCCTGTTTGAACGGCGGGGCGACCTTGTTCTTCACGACCTTGACGCGGGTGCGGTTGCCGACGGCCTCACCACTGTCCTTCAGCGTCTCGATGCGGCGGACGTCCAGCCGGACCGACGCGTAGAACTTCAGCGCCTTACCACCGGTGGTGGTCTCCGGGGAGCCGAACATGACGCCGACCTTCTCGCGCAGCTGGTTGATGAAGATCGCGGTGGTGCCGGAGTTGGACAGCGCGCCGGTGATCTTCCGCAGTGCCTGGCTCATCAGGCGGGCCTGCAGACCCACGTGCGAGTCACCCATCTCGCCCTCGATCTCGGCGCGCGGCACGAGCGCGGCGACCGAGTCGATGACCAGGATGTCGAGCGCGCCGGAGCGGATCAGCATGTCCGCGATCTCCAGCGCCTGCTCACCGGTGTCGGGCTGGGACACCAGCAGCGCGTCGGTGTCGACGCCGAGGGCCTTGGCGTACTCCGGGTCGAGCGCGTGCTCGGCGTCGATGAAGGCCGCGATGCCGCCCGCCTTCTGCGCATTGGCCACGGCGTGCAACGCGACGGTGGTCTTACCGGAGGATTCCGGGCCGTAGATCTCCACGACACGGCCGCGCGGCAGGCCCCCGATGCCCAGCGCGATGTCCAGCGCGATGGCCCCGGTGGGGATGACCTCGATCGGCGCGCGGCCCTCGTCACCGAGGCGCATCACCGATCCCTTGCCGTACTGCTTGTCGATCTGCGCCAGCGCGAGCTCGAGCGCCTTGTCCTTGTCGGGTGCTGCTGCGGGCATGACTTCCACCTCGCTGGTCGGAGCCTGTGGGGCTTGCTTCTACGTGTTTTGAGCTGTTGGGCCCGACACTACGGGCGGGGGCCGACAATTCCAGATCACGGCGATCAATCTGTGGATCGCTGACCCCTATGTGGACAACACGATAGCCGAACACGTGTTCGACGCAAGGAGTGACACGCCCTGGGCCGCGAAATTTTGGCTTCGGCCGGTCAGCGGCGCTCCGCGGGCACGTCGAACGCCTCGCAGACCTCGTGCCAGATCTCCTTCGCGGGGACGCCAGCGGCCAGTGCCTCGTCCACGGTCCGGCCGCCGAGCGAGCTGAGCACGTGATCCTTCGACAGGGTCTCGGCGCGGAGCGGCCCGAACTCCTCCGCCATCAACCTGCGGAAAATGGTGATACGCATCGGGTACAGGTTACTGATCCGACCGAAAGTAGGCGGATACGGTCCGCAGCCGACCTGC
>DASZUO010000344.1:0-13238 GCA_035547575.1 Amycolatopsis sp.
ACCGAGCCGGGCGCCCTGGCCGGCGTGCCGCTGGTCGGCGCGTGCGTCCCGTGACGCGGATGCAGCGGGCCGAGAAAAACCGGTGACCCCACGACGCGATCATCTCCTTGCCGAACGTGCGAAAACGCCCTTTTTCAGTAGACGCTCGGCCTCCTCGGCTGTCAAACGCCCGGCTGCACAGTAGGTGCGAGGTCACACCGTCACGTTGCGAAGGTCGCTCCTGGCATGACCGTGTCGATCCGGACGTAGCGGTGTGCGATCTTCCATTCGTCGCCAACGGCGACGTGGCGGTCCCGGTAGCGGCCCCAGTGGTCGGGCCCCCGTCCGGTGACAACGAGGAAGTATGCGGCGGTGTGGATCTCGGTCCGGGTCATCTCCTCGAAGCGGATGTTCGCGATGAAATGCCGCACGAGCCCCCGGCGTCCCTGGTCGTCCGGCGTCGACCCGCGTTCCACCGCGCCGGTCAGCATGCTGATGATCGCCTGCCGTCCCACGGCCGGCTCCTGCCCCGCGACGTGCAGCACGCCGTCCTCGGCGAAGACGGCCGCGAGATCGTCCAGCCGCCCGCGATCCCCGGCGTGCGTGTAGGCCGCGTAATTGTCCCGGACCCGTTCCCGTGCGGTCAGTTCCCAGAGCTCCATGATGCAGACACCTCCGGGAGGCAGCGTAACCCAGACGGGTGGCCAGGTCGGCGAGTTGGCGATCTTGCTCATTAGGCCACCATCCCTGTTGCAGCCCGAACGGATAGGGTTGTGACCCTTCGGTCCCGGTGGGTGCATGGCCTAGCTTGCGTGCCGCTTGACGGCCACAGTGAGTACTGCCAGCCCCGCCGGGCTGAGGCCGCCTTACCGGCCTTAGGAACATGCCCCGACCTGGTCGAGGGCCGATTAATGAGCTTCCGGCGGGCGTCCTCACGACCGAGCGGGTCCTTCACCACTGACGAAGGAGTACCGCGCACGTGTTCGCGGGATGGGACTGGGCGACCGGGTCGCACGATGTGACCGTGGTCGGTACCGATGGGGCGAGGATCGACCGGTGGGCGCTGGCCCACACTGAGACCGGGATCGTCAGTACTCTGGCCCGGTTGCGTCGCCACGGTGACCCAGCCGGTCTGCCGGTGGCGATCGAGACCACCCGGGGCCTGGTGGTGGACCGGCTGCTGGCCGCCGGGCACCCCGTGATTCCCATACACCCCAACGCGTTCAACGCCGTCCGCCCCCACTGGGGTGCGGCCCGAGCCAAGAACGACCCTGGTGACTCGTTCAAACTGGCCGACTACCTGCGCACCGATGGCCACCAGCTGCGGACGCTGGCCCCCACCCTGCCCGAGACGCTGGAGTTGCAAGCGCTGACCCGGCAACGCGCCGACCACGTCGAGGCCCGTGTCGCTGCGGTCAACCAGCTCGCCGCGCTGCTGGACGAGCACTGGCCCGGCGGCAAGGCGATCTTCGCCAGCCTGGATTCCGACATCGCCTTGGCCTTCCTGGACCGCTACCCCACACCCGAGTCCGCGGCGGGGCTGACCGCCGGCCGGCTGGAGGCGTTCTGCAAACGCCACAGCTATTCCGGCAGGCGTCCCGGCAGCGTGCTGCTGGAACGACTGCGCGCCGCCCCGATCACAACCTCCCGACTCCGGCAGAGCACCCTCGCCCGGCTGGTTGGCCTGCAGGCGCGGCTGATACGGGCCATCCGCGCCACCATCTCCGAACTCGACACCGCCATCGCCGAAGCCACCAAAACCCACCCGTGGGCCGAGCTGATCGCCGGTCTGCCCCGCATCGGCACCATCAACCTCGGCCAGATCATCGGCGAGATCGGCCCGATGCTCGAACGCGCCACCAACTGCGCGCAACTGGCCGCCGAGACCGGCGCCGCCCCGGTCACCAAAGAATCCGGCAAACACCGGTCGGTCAACTTCCGGTACGCGGTCAACCGGCGCGCCCGCCAAGCCCTCACCACCTGGGCCGACAACAGCCGTCACAGCAGCGACTGGGCCGCCACGATCTACGACGACGCCCGAGCCCGCGGCAAACGCCACCCCCACGCCGTGCGCATCCTCGCCCGCGCCTGGCTGCGCATCATCTGGGCCTGCTGGCGCGACAAAACCTGCTACCACCCAGCCATTCACCACACCACCAAAAAGATCAACAACGACCAGGGGTTGACTTAGGAAACTCACTGGGACACGACCGGGCACCGGGCGAACGGTTTCCAATCCTCCGGAATAAGTATACTCTTTTGCGCATGCAGCGTCGTCTATTCACTACCGATCACGAGGACTTTCGTGTCCTGGTCCGCGACTTCCTCGCCCGCGAGGTCGTCCCGCACTACGAAGACTGGCGGCGGGAGGGGCTCGTGCCGCGCGAGTTGTTCCGCGAGATGGGCAAGCTGGGACTGCTCGGTTTCGCCGTCCCGGAGGAGCACGGTGGCGGCGGGCAGCGGGACTTCCGCTACAACGTCGTGCTGCAGGAGGAGGCGGCACGGGCCATGGTCGTCCTCGGCGGGTTGCGAACCCACCTCGACGTGGTCCTGCCGTACTTCCTCGGCCTCGCCGACGCCGGGCAGCGTGCCCGGTGGTTTCCCGGTCTCGCGTCCGGAGATCTCTACTCCGCGATCGCGATGAGCGAGCCGGGTGCCGGCTCCGACCTCGCCGGTATCGCGACCACGGCGGTCCGCGACGGCGACCATTTCGTCGTCAACGGCGCCAAGACGTTCATCACCGGGGGATACCACGCGGACCTGGTGGTCACCGTGGTGCGCACCTCGGCCGACCCTGCCAACCGTCGCAACGGCCTCTCGCTGCTCGTGCTGGAGAAGGGAATGCCGGGTTTCACGGTGGGCCGGAAGCTGGAGAAGCTCGGCCTCACCGCACAGGACACCGTCGAGCTGTCGTTCGCCGACGTCAGGGTGCCTGTCGCGAACCTGCTGGGGGAGGAGGGCGCGGGGTTCGACCACCTGCGCCGCAACCTCGCTCAGGAGCGGTTGGCGATCGCCGTTGGCTCGGTCGCCAACGCCCGCGCGGCGCTGGGCGAGACGATCGGGTACGTGCGCGAGCGGCAGGTGTTCGGCAAGCCGGTCGCCGAGTTCCAGAACACGAAGTTCGAGCTGGCGGCGATGTCCGCCGAGCTGGAAGCGGCACAGGTCATGGTGGACGCGGCGGTCACCGCCCATGTCGAGGGCGAGCTCACCCCGGTCGACGCCGCCCGGGTTAAGCTGTTCTGCACCGAGATGCAGGGCCGGGTCGTGGACCGCTGCCTGCAACTGCACGGCGGCTACGGCTACATCCTCGAGTACCCCATCGCCCGCCTCTACGCGGACGCACGGGTCGCCCGGATCTACGGTGGCACGAGCGAGGTCATGAAGACGATCATCGCCAAATCGCTCGGCCTGTGACGGGATGGCGGCTCGCTACCGGGGGCGCCGGTTGGCGGGTTTGAGGGACGGGTTGCCGCTGAAGTGGGTGATGCCCGCGATGTCGGTTCCGGGCCGCACGACGGTGTCGATCGCGTCGAGGACGTCGGTGGAGAGGGTGACGTCGGCGGCGGCGAGCGAGTCGTCGAGTTGTGACATGGTCCGCGGTCCGATGATGGTCGCCGTGATGGCCGGGTGGGTGCCGGCGAACGCCGACGCGAGGTGGGTCAGGGTCAGCCCGGCGTCGTCGGCGATGGTGCGCAGCTTGTCGAGTGCGTCGTGCTTGACGGGGGTGGCCGGGTCCTGTTCGAGCGGGGTGCGCGCGATCGTCCCGCGACGGGCGAACCGTGAGTCGGCGGGGGCGGGCTCGTCGCGCCGGTATTTACCGGTCAGCCAGCCGCCGGCGAGCGGGCTCCAGGGGATGACGCCCATCCCGTGCCGCTGGCATGCGGGTAGCACGTCCCGTTCGATCGACCGGGCGAAGATCGAGTACTGGGGCTGTTCGCAGACGAACCGCTCGGTGTTGCGCCGCTGTGCGGCCCACTGCGCCTCGACGATCCAGTCCGCCGGGAAGGACGACGAGCCCAGATACCGTACCTTGCCCTGGCGCACCAGGTCGGTCAGTGCCGAGAGGGTGTCTTCGAGGTCGGTGTCCCAGTCGTGACGGTGCACCTGGTACAGGTCGATGTAGTCGGTGCCGAGGCGGCGCAGGCTGTCCTCGGCGGCGCGGATGATCCAGCGGCGGGAGCCGCCGCGCTGGTTGCGGTCGCCGCCCATGGGATTGAAGCACTTGGTGGCGAGCACGATGTCGTCGCGCCGGTTCTTCAACGCCCGCCCGACGATCTCCTCGCTCTCGCCACGCGAGTACACGTCCGCGGTGTCGACGAAGTTGATCCCGGCGTCCAGCGCGCGATGAACGATGCGCTCGCAGTCGTCGTGGTCCGGGTTGCCCATGGCGCCGAACATCATGGCGCCCAGGCACTGCGTGCTGACCTCGACGCCGGTACGGCCGAGCTTGCGGTAGCGCATCTCTAGTGTGTCCTCCGTGTTGTGGTCACAACAGTGCGATCGGGTTGACGGGCGAGCCCACGGCGCCGGTGAAGCGCAATGGCGCGCCCGAGAAGAAGAACTCGAAACGACGCTCGGCCGCGCACTGGGCGGAGAGGGCTTCGAAGTCGAACATCTCGCCGAGCGTCAGGCCCATGTCGCGGATGGCCACCAGGTGAAACGGCAGCCGTTCGTCGACACCGGTGGGAAGCACCTCGATCGCCCAGTTGTCGCTGCACACGGCTGCCACGCCGTGTTCGTGGAGCCAGTAGGCGCACTCCACGGTGAGCCCTGGCTCGCCGGCCATGAAGGAGTCGGGGTCCGCCTCCTCGACGAACTTGCGCCGCCAGCCGGTCCGGATCGCGAGGATGTCGCCTTCGCCCACCGGCACGCCCTGCGCACTCACCACCTCGTCGAGCAGCTCCGGCGTGATCGGCTGCCCGGCGTCGAGCCATCCGGTGTCCAGGTGCCGGGCCACGTCGAGGAGCACGCCGCGCCCGACGATCCCGCCGCGGATGCGGTCGATCGACAGGTGCGCGGCGCCGGCGACCGAGAGCGTCTCCGTCGCCGGCCGCCCGTTGTACATCAGGTCGTCGTAGTACACGTGCGCCAGCGCGTCCCACTGGGAGCCTGCCTGCAACGGCATGAACACGTAGTCGTCGGCGTACCGGAAGGCATGGTCCCCGACCTGCTCCGGTCCCAGCGCGCGCATGAACCGCAGCGGGTTGGTGCGGCGCCGGCCGGTCTGCGGGCCGCGGTCGTCCAGCGGAATGCCCAGGTCGTAACGCAGCCCGGAGCGCACGAGCCGGGCCGCTGCGGCCACCCGCTCGGACGTCAGGAAGTTCAGGGTACCGATTTCGTCGTCCGCGCCCCAGCGTCCCCAGTTGCGCACCCGCGCGCCGACGGCCCGGAAGTCAGGCATGCGGCCGCCTCCCGGGCATGTGTGGATCAGTCATGATGGAACCAATAGTGGCCTATAAGTTGTGGAGTGGGCAAGTGGCGGCGCAGCGTGGAGCCCGTTTGTACAGTGCCCTGTATGCCAGACAAGGAGACCGATGTCCTACGAAACCCTCGACTATGCCGTCGATGACGGCATCCTCACCCTGACCCTCAACCGGCCCGATCAGCTCAACGCCTTCACGGTCACGATGGCGGACGAGCTGGTCGACGCGTTCGAGCGCGCCGGCGGTGACGATTCCGTCGCGGCCGTGGTGGTCACTGGAGCCGGGCGCGCTTTTTGTGCCGGCATGGACCTCTCGGTCGACGGCAACGTCTTCGGGCTGGACGAGAGCCTGCGTCCGGCGATGACCGACCTGCGGGAGCGCCTCGACGAACCACCGATCGCGCGGGGCGTGCGCGACACCGGGGGCAGGGTCACGCTCGCCGTCTACAACTGCACCAAGCCGGTCGTCGCGGCCATCAACGGCCCGGCGGTCGGCGTGGGAGCGACGATGACGCTGGCGATGGACGTGCGGCTCGCTTCGTCGGCGGCCAGGATCGGCTTCGTGTTCGGCCGAATCGGCGTCGTGCCCGAGTCCTGCTCGACGTGGTTCCTGCCGCGCATCGTCGGCATGAGCCGAGCACTGGAACTGATGTACTCGGCTGAAATCATTCCCGGATCCGACGCGCAGGACATCGGGCTGGTCCGTTCGGTGCACGAGCCCGACGACCTGTTGCCCGCCGCGTATGCCGTGGCGCGCAAGTTCACGACGAACCGTTCGCCGATCGCGACCGCCCTCGCCCGTCAGATGATGTACCGCAACTCGGCGCTGCCCGATCCGCTGGAGGCGCATCGCGTGGAATCGCTCGCGATGTTCTACACCTCTGTCGCGGATGGGAAGGAGGGGGTCGCAGCTTTCCTCGAAAAGCGCGCGCCCGAGTTTCAGGTGTCCGCATCGGATCTGCCGCCGGCCTACCCGTGGTGGTGAACTCGCCGGCGGCGCTCCTGACCGAAGGGTCCAAAGAGGACGGACTTTCCCCCCGGCGAATCGTATAGTGCCCTTATTGCGAATCCGGTGAGGCACGCGTGCGGCGGATGCTCTACGTGGGACCCTGGGGCCGCCGACGCCTCCAGTAACGCTGTGCCACCGCAGCACGACTTCCTTGTCGTGCTGCGCCTGACCCTCTTGGCCCCGGTCGCGATGCTGCTTGCCTTGGTACTCGGGTGTGACCCTTCCCAAGGCGAAACTCCCAGCCCCGCGGGTCCTGCCGTGACCATTACGAGCAGCACGCCGGCACCGGCACCACCCCCGCCGTCGAGCGCTGTTCCATCACCGTCGTCAACCACGAAGCCGGCGACCCGGAGTACGACGAGGACCACCAAGGCCGGAGCGCCTTCTCATAGCCGGGATGCGTGCTTGCGTGACGAGAATCAATGCTACGAACCAGGCACGAACGTCAAGTGTCAGACCGGTGGGTGCGTGAATGCCGCGCGCGGGCTGACGCCCAGTGATGTGAAGTCGGCGCAGAAGCAGTGGCTGCGGGAACATCCGGGGTGGTGCGCGGTCGGCACTCAAGGCGCCGTCGCGCCGTGTTGAGTGACGATGCGGGCCGCGAGCACCATGAAGCTGCTATAAGACGATCCTTTAGCAAGGGGCTCAACAGTCTCCAAGAACGGTTGCTGCGAAGCAGAGGAGCTGCCATAGGCCTGGGGTCACGGAGAATCCGGCGAGCACTCGAGTGCCAGCTACGACGGCCAATAACGAGCCGGTTCCGCTTCGCATTCGTGTTGCCCGTTCGCGATTTGTGTCAAGGCGTTGCGACATCACCAAAATTGAACTGTTTTAAGCAGTCTCGCGGTGCCAAATGGGTTTGTGCTGCCTTCCGTCCGCCGAGCACGACGAAACAGGTCAACTAGCGACCGTCCTCGTCGGGGCTGTCCGCTTCAGGACACCGTCACCGGGTGGTCGACCACGGCCCCGAAGAGGTAGCCCTGGGTGTTGTAGGGCGCGACGTCGGGCTGTGGCGTGCCGGTGAGATCGGTGGCCCGGGCGCGGAGTGTGTAGGAGCCCCGGCCGGGTGGGTGCCAGGGCAGGGACCAGCGGTGCCAGCCGCGGTCGGGTCCGCGCGGGGTGGTGCGCCGCCAGGTGCGGCCGCCGTTCGTGCTCACCTCGACCGCGGCGATGCCGCCCGTGCCCGACCACGAGCGCCCGCGTAGCTCGTGGGTACGACCGGCGGCGAGTGTGCCGTGCCACGGCAGTTCGAAGGCGCTCTTGGTGTTCTGCTTGGTGACCAGTTCGCCTTCAGGCGGGTAGTCCGGCCCGAAAAGCCGGTAGTACTGGGTGTTCCACGGCGACGCGAGCGGGGTATCCGACACCTCGATGCGGCCGACCCACTTGATCGAGGCCATCCCGATCCAGTCCGGCACCACGAGCCGCACGGGAAAGCCGTGGTCGGGCGGGAGCGGTTCGCCGTTCATCTCGTAGGCGAGCAGTACGTCCTGCAGCGCCTTGCGGACGGGCAGCGGGCGTCGCACGGGACCCAGGTTGACGCCGCCGGTGACGTAGTCCGGGTCGAGGCCCTGCGGCATGACATCCACCGCTGAGCGGGTCAGTCCTGCCCGCTCGAGCACGGTGGCCAGCGGGACGCCTCGCCACCGCGCGACACCGACGGCCCCGAGCAGCCACGGGGTGCCCGACACGGTCTGGTTCTGCTGCGTGGTGAAGAAGCTCCGGCCGTTGCCGGCGCATTCGATCCGGGCCGTGACCGTCTCGGCGGGCATGTCGAGCAGGTCCTGATAGGTGAGCTCGACGGGCTTGTCCGCGGCCGGTGCACCACGCAGGCCGGTGCCGAACAGCTGAAGGCGCCACGTGTCGGCGGAGATCAGCGGGGTGCGTGTGTGGTCGCGCACGAAGAACCGGTCGATCGGCACGAGATCGCCTTCGCCCGCCATGGCTTCCCAGCGCATCTCGGCGTTGCTGCCGTAGACGAAGAACTTGTCCGGGGGCAGGGGTTTCACGATGGGCCCGGTGTCCGCCGCGGCCGGAACCGTCCACAACGGAACAGAACCGGCCGCGAGCGCGGCGAGCCGCAGGATCGTGCGCCGGTTCAGCCGGGCTCGGTCGTAGGCGACTTCGTCAGTGAGATCGTGCTGGTCCATCCCCCCGCCTCTCGCGCCGCTGTGATCCGTTACTCTGCCGTCTCCCGGCCCGCGGCACGAGGCCGTCTCATATTTCGGTCAGGCATCTCGGGCACGGCGCGTATCGGCTCTAATCGAGGTCATGACGAACTCGCTCGACCTGGAACACTTGCGCACCCTGGTCGCGATCGCCGAGTGCGGTGGGTTCAGCAAGGCCGCCGCGGTGCGTCACATCAGCCAGCCGGCGTTGAGTCAGCATGTCCGGCTTCTCGAACGCGGTCTCAAGCGCAAGCTGTTCGAGCGCGACGGGCGGAACATGCGGTTCACGCCCGAGGGCGAGCGGGTGCTGGCCGAGGCGCGACGGATCATCGAGGTCCACGACACGTCCCTGCGGCGGCTCGAAGCCGAACCCAGCCCGACGCTCATCGTCGGCTCGACCGAGCACAGTGCGGAGCAGATCCTGCCGGAGATGATCCGGGCGTTGCAGGCCGCGTTTCCGCACTGTGCCACCCGGTTCGAGATCGGGCGTTCCACTCAGCTGACCGAGGCGGTGCGCAAGGGCTCGGTGGACTTCGCATTCGTCCTCGACCCGGGCGGCCAGGGCACCGGGCATCTCGTCGGCCGGCTCCCGCTGGTCTGGTATGCCGCCCGCGGGTGGACCCCGCCGGGGCCTGGCGAGACGGTGCCGCTCATCGCGTTCGAGGAGCCCTGCGGCCTGCGTGAACGGGCGCTGTCCGTGCTCGCGGGCGAAGACCACCAGGTCGAGGTGACCGCCCAGTCCACGACGCTCGAGGGCGTGCTCGCCGGTGTTCGGGCGGGCCTCGGCGTGGCGCTCTTGCCGAGTGCCGGCGGCCGCCCGTCCGGGCTGGGTGTGCGCTCCGACTTTCCCGAGGCCGGCACCACGCAGTTGCGGCTGATCGCCCGCCGCGGCCTGGCGGCCGGCGTCGCGCAGACCGCGCTCGCGGCCGGCGTGGAGTTCTTCTCGCAGCGACCCCACCTGCAGCTCGTCCCCAATGTGGCGGGCGCCGCGCGGGGGGCCTGAGCTGGCCGTCGTCCGGCGCCTGTCGGCCGGCTCGATAACCGCGGCCTATCGGTTTCGATCCCGTTCTTGTCTTGGACGCCCCCGGCCGCGGAGTCATACGGTCCGATCATGACCAGCGCACCTGCCTTCGACCAGACGATCCCCGAGACCGCCGCTGGCGAGGTCGAGTTCATCAGCTTGTCGCACCTCAACCCCTCGACCGAGCTGAACCCGATCCCGACGCGGGGCATCGACCTCGAGTTCTTCCGCACCTACGTCCGCGCCCTCGAGGACGGCGGATTCGACTACACGCTGCTTCCCTATGGCTCGTCCAGCGCCGACTCGTTCGTCGTCGCCTCGGCCGTCGGCCAGCTCACCGAGCGGATCAAGCCGATTGTCGCGGTGCGCCCCAACACGGTCTTCCCGCTGGTCGCCGCCCAGCAACTGGCCACCCTGGACCAGCTCACCGAAGGCCGGGCCGTGGTCCACCTGATTTCCGGCGGCAACGATGCCGAACAGGCTCGGCAGGGCGACTACCTGCCCAAACACCGCCGCTACGCCCGTACCTCCGAGTTCATCGACCTGTTGCGGCGCGCCTGGACCGAGAAGGAGCCGTTCAGCCACCAGGGCGAGTTCTACAAGTTCGACGGCTTCGGTCCCGGCTTCGCGCCCTATGCCTCGCCGATCCCCATCTCCATCGGCGGCCAGTCCGACGAGTCGTTCCGGACAGGGGGTGAGAAGGCGGACATCTTCAGCTTCTGGGGCGAGCCACTGGACGACCTGCGCGGCGAGATCGACCGCGTCCACGCGATCGCCAGGGCCGCCGGCCGCACCACCCTGCCGCGCATCTGGGTCACCTTCCGGCCGATCGTCGCGAGGACCGACGAACTGGCCTGGCAGAAGGCACACGAGTACATCGGCAAGATCGCGAACACCTTCCAGCGGGCCGCGTTCGGCAAGCAGCTTCAGCAGCAGGGCGCGCCCCAGAACGTCGGTTCGCAGCGGGCGCTGGCCTTCGCGGAGCGGGCCGAACTCTACGATCGGGCCCTGTGGACGCGGACCGCCGCCGTCACCAACGCGGCCGGGGCATCCACCGCACTCGTCGGTTCCCCCGAGACCGTCGCCGCCGCCATCCTCGACTACGTCGACCGCGGCGCGGACCTGGTGAGCATCCGGGGCTACGACACCCTCGCCGACGCCGTCGACTACGGTCGCCACGTTCTTCCGCTGGTGCGCCAGGAACTGGCGCACCGCAAGGCGAGCGGCAGGCGCGGCACCCTGCAGGCCGAGCACCTCGGCAACTACGCCGAGGACTACCGGCGCTATGCGACCGCGGGGCAAGGGTGACCACGACCGAGGTGCCCGGCCTGCCCGTGCCCGACCTCACCGACGAGGCGCTGGCGAGAGTCACGACCGAAGTCGCCGAGACCGCGCCGTCCTACGACCAGAGCGGGGCCGTGCCGGCACGGGGCCTCGCCGCGGCGCATCGAGCCGGGCTGCTCACCGCCACCGTCGGGGCGCGGTACGGCGGACCCGGCGTGGGGCCCCGCGAGACCGCCCGCATCCTCACCGCACTCGGCGAGGGTGACCCGTCGGTCGCGTTGATCGTGGCGAACACCCTCATGGCGCACGCCGGGCAGGCCGCGAACGCGCACTGGCCCAAGCCGTTCTACGACGACCTGCTGGCGCGGTCGGCGGCCGGGCCGGCTCCCGTCAACGCCATCCGCGCCGAACCCGAACTCGGCGCCCCCGCCCGCGGCGGACTGCCGAGGACAACGGTCCGGCGAACCCGGTCCGGCTGGGTGCTCGACGGCCACAAGTCCTACGCGACCGGCGGTCCGGCACTGGCCTACCACGTCGTGTGGGCCGTCGCGGACGAGCCGGGCGACCACCAGCCGCGTGTCGGTCACGTGCTCGTGCCCGGCGGCCTGCCGGGCATCACGTGGGTCGACACGTGGGACCACCTCGGGCTGCGCGCCTCGAACACCCACGACGTGATCTACCGCGGCGTCGAGCTTCCCGAGGACGCGTTCGTGGAGATCCCGCGCGGGCCGGACGGCGTCTACCGCGACCCGGCGGCGACGGCCGGGCCCGGCAGTTTCGGCCACCCGGCGCTCTACATCGGCGTCGCAAGGGCGGCACGGCAGGCGTTCGTGACTTTCGCCCGTTCCCGGGTGCCTGGCGCGCTTGGCAGGCCCATCGCCACCACCGAGCGCATCCAGTCGGTCGCCGGCGAGATCGACCTCCAGATCGCGCAGGCGGAAACCCTGCTTTACGGGGCCCTGCACCGCATCGAGGCCGGCGACGCGCCGGTTCTGCCGCAGCTGTCGGTGATCAAGGTCGCGATCGCCCGTGCGGTGGTGGCAGCCGTGCAGACCGCCGTGGCGGCACTCGGCAACCCGGCGCTGTCGCGGCGGAACTCGCTCGAACGGCACCTTCGCGACGTGCTCTGCGTACGCGTCCACCCGCCGCAGGAGGACGCGGCGCTCGTCGCCGCCGGCCGCCGGGTGCTCGGTGCCTGACCTCAGCGCATGAGCGGCGGCGGTTCGTAGGCCCGCACCGGGGGAAGCGGACCTTCGTAACGCGCGACGGCGACCAGCACGTGGGCGCCGCTGGTGGCCTGGGTCAGTGCCGAGGTTCCGACGTCACGGGTGAGCACGTTGACGTTGCCGTTGACGCAGTCCGCGATCTCCGGGGCGCTCGGGTCGAACCAGGCGCCGGTGTGCATCTGCGCCACGCCGGGCAGCAGCGCATCGCTGACCACGACACCGGCGAGCAGGCTTCCCTGCGCGCTGCGGACCAGCGCGACATCGCCCTCGGCCAGGCCGCGGGCGGCCGCGTCGGCAGGGTGCAGCCGCACCGGCTCCCGGCCGGCCACCTTGGTCGACTGGCTGGCGGCGCCCATGTCCAGCTGACTGTGCAGGCGGTGCGACGGCTGGTTGCACAACAAGTGCAGGTCGAACTCCGCCGCCTGCGGGGAAGCCCACCACTGCGTCGGCTCCCGCCACACGGCGTGCCCCGCGACATCGGGCAGCCCGAAACCGGCCAGCGTCTCGGAGAACAGTTCGATCCGGCCGCTCGGCGTCTGCAACGGGTTGGCCACGGGATCTGCCCGGAAGGCGGCGAAAACCGGGTCGCGGTAAGGCTTTTGCGGCAGCGCGACGCCGCCGTCGCGCCAGAACTCGGCGAACGGCGGCGCGGGCGGCGCTTCGGGACTGCAGCGCCACTCCTCATAGATCCGCTCCAGCCACTGCCGCGAGTCCAGGCCCTCGGCGAAATCCGCGCCCAGCCGTGCGGCGAGCCGGGTGTAGATCCACAGCTCCTCGCGTGCCTGGCCGTGCGGCGGCACCGCCTGGGGCACCACCCGCAGGCGGCTGTCGCCCGCGCCGGCCGCCACGTCGTCACGCTCCAGCGTGCTCGCGACGGGCAGGACCACGTCGGCGTGCCGGGCGGTCGGTGTCCAATGTGTCTCGTGCACCACGAACGTGTCCAAACGGGACAGTGCGCGCCGCAGCCGTCGCAGGTCCTGATGGTGGTGGAACGGGTTTCCGCCTGCCCAGTAGGCGAGTTTGGTCTCCGGGAGCCGGATTCGCCCGCCGTCGTACGGGATCTCCGCACCGGGCCGCAGCAGCAGGTCGCTGATGCGCGCGCACGGGATGAAGTCTGGCACCGGGTTGCGGC
>DASZUO010000345.1:0-34926 GCA_035547575.1 Amycolatopsis sp.
TCGGCGCGCGGCACGAGCGCGGCGACCGAGTCGATGACCAGGATGTCGAGCGCGCCGGAGCGGATCAGCATGTCCGCGATCTCCAGCGCCTGCTCGCCGGTGTCGGGCTGGGACACCAGCAGCGCGTCGGTGTCGACGCCGAGGGCCTTGGCGTACTCCGGATCGAGCGCGTGTTCGGCGTCGATGAAGGCCGCGATGCCGCCGGCCCTCTGCGCGTTGGCGACGGCGTGCAGCGCGACAGTGGTCTTACCGGAGGATTCCGGACCGTAGACCTCGACGACCCTGCCGCGGGGCAGGCCACCGATGCCGAGTGCGACGTCCAGCGCGATGGCGCCGGTCGGGATCACCTCGATCGGCACGTGCCCCTTGTCGCCGAGGCGCATCAGGGAGCCTTTGCCGTACTGCTTGTCGATCTGCGCGAGCGCGAGCTCGAGCGCCTTGTCCTTGTCGGGTGCTGCTGCGGGCATGAGTTCCACCTCGCTGGTCGGGAGCCTGTGGGGCTTGCTTTGACGTGTTTTGAGCTGTTGGGCCCGACACTACGGGCGGGGGCCGACAATTCCAGACCGCGGCGATCAATCTGTGGATCGCTGACCCCGATGTGGACAATACGATAGCCGAACACGTGTTCGACGCAAGGACTGACACACCTTGGGTGGAAATTTTTGTGGCGGTAGTCCTCAGCGCCGCTCAGCGGGTATCTCGAACGCTTCGCAGACCTCACGCCAGATCTCCTTGGCGGGGACGCCCGCCGCCAGCGCCTCTTCCACGGTGCGCCCGCCCAGCGAGCTCAGGACATGGTCCTTCGCCAGGGTCTCGGCACGGCCCGGGCCGAACTCGTCGGCCATCAACCTTCGGAAAACGGTGATACGCATCGGAAACCAGCGTAGCCGCGCACCGCGAGCGGCAGCCGAGCGAGGGCTACCCTTGGCAGCATGTTCGCCCAGCAGGACGTCCCGGCCTGGGGGTCGACCGCGCTGACCATCGCCTCGGTCGCGGTCCTCGTCGCCGCGCTGGTCGTGGCGCTGCGGGCATTGTGGGCCAGGCGCAAGTGACCTAGGTGCCCGGCTGCACCGTCTGCTCGAAATAGTCCGCGAGCTTGGACGGTGTGAGCGGAGCCTGCCCGCCGGCCGTCTTCTGATAGATCACGCCCGCCAGCGGCCGGTCGGTCACGGTGAACACCAGCACCGCCGACGCCTGCCCGGCCGCGGAGGCGTAGCTGCCGCTCAGCCCGTTGCCCTTCCACGGCGCCTGCACCTGGTCGCCGCCCACCGAACCGAGCAGGCGGTCGGTGTAGGACTTGATCGTGGCCCCGGACGTACCGTGGATGTAGGTGATCTGTGCCCCCGCCAGCGCGGGCGCCGAACAGGTGGTCAGCACGCCGATGTTCTGCCCGGCCGGTGGCGCGATGTCGCCGCTGCCCGCTCCCGGCGCGCACTGGCTCGTGTCGGCGATCGTCCCGGCGAGCTGGCGCAGACAGCCTGTGAAGCCCTTGCCGTCCGCTTCTCCGGGCGTCGCGCAGTCCTGGGCGGTGAACGTCGTGGCCGCCGAGGTCGACGGCCACAGCAGGTACGTCAGCCCCGCCGCGAGCAGCACCACCACACCCGTCGCGATTCCGACGACCACCTTCTTCCTGCTCTTCTTCGGCGGGCTGACCGGGAAGCTGGGGAAGTTCGATGGCGCCGGATACCGGTAGCCGCCCTGGTAACCGCCGGGAATCGACGCGACCTGCGGCGGCGGACCGTACGCCGGTCTCCCGCTGGCGGCGACCTGCCCCTCGACGTTCTGGGTGCGCATGCTGATCCCGTCGCCGGTGACATGGTGCGCACCCAGCGCGACCGCGGTCTCCGGCTGATCGAGGCTGGCGGGCACCACGCCGAGCTTCTCGGCGATCATCGACCCGACCAGCGGCAGCCTGCTCGACCCGCCGACGAGATAGATGCCCGCCAGCCGGTCCGGCGTCAGCCCGGCCGCGGCGACGGTCCGGCCCAGCAGTTCGACGCTGCGCAGCATCGACGGCCGGACCAGCGCCTCCAGCTCACCACGCGTGACCAGTACGTCTGCGAACGGCTCGGGCATCGGCACCTCGGTCTGCGGATGCCGGGACAGCGCCTCCTTGGCGGCCTTGACGTCCTCCTGCAACGCGCGGCGTGTGCGGCGGTCGGCCGTGGACTCGGGACGCAGCAGCCGCTGCCAGCGCTGCGGGTCACGGTGCGACACCTCGCGCCCGACGTGCACCATCAGCGCCTGGTCGACGTCGAGGCCGCCGAGGTCGGGCAGGCCGTCCTCGGCGAGGACGGTGAACCCGTTCTGGGTCGCGCCCACGACGGCGACGTCGAACGTGCCGGCACCCAGGTCGTACACGGCGAGCGCCTGCCCAGGCGCCAGCGCGCGGCCGGGGAACGACGCGAAGTGCGCGGCCGCGGCGACGGGTTCGGGTACCAGGTGGATCTTGCCGCGGATCCCCGCCAGCCGCCCCGCCGACAGCAGGACGTTGCGCCGCACCGGGCCCCACTGTGCGGGGTGGGTGAGCCGGACCTCGTCGGGCGGTTCGCCGCCGAGCTGGCGGGTCGTCTCGTCGAGCACCCGCCGCAGCACGGCCGCGAGTGTCTCGTTCACGGGCACGATGTCCTGGCCCAGCAGCAGTGTCTGCTCGTCGACGCGGCGTTTGGGGTTCGGTTCGAAGCGGGTGGGGTCCAGCCGGGCGCGGCGCTCGGCGTCCCGGCCGACCATCAGCGTGCCGTCCTCGGCCGCGAAGACCGCGGAGGGCATCGTGGCGGATCCGTCCACTTCCACCACGCGCGGCGGCATCCCGTGTGCCGAGAGCACGGCCACGGTGTTGGACGTCCCGAGATCCACCGACAGGATCCGCACCGGTTCCCCCTTTTAGGTATTTACCCAGGTCGGCACGTGATGCTGCCATGCTCAGGAGCGCCGTGCGTGCCGGACCCGGCAGAAAATTGTCGGTGGGCCGGGTCATGATGGATGACGTGAGTGACGCGCTCGGTTCGTTCTCCCCCGCAACCAGGGACTGGTTCGCGGGGGCCTTCGCCGCGCCCACGGACGCACAGGCGGGTGCGTGGCGTGCGGCGCAGGCGGGTGAGCACGCGCTCGTGGTCGCGCCCACCGGCTCGGGCAAGACGCTCGCGGCATTCCTGTGGGCGCTGGACCGGCTCGCTGTCGGCCCGCCGCCGGAAAGCCCGGCCCGGCGCTGCCGTGTTCTCTATGTTTCCCCGCTGAAGGCGCTGGCGGTCGACGTGCAGAAGAACCTCCGGGCGCCGCTGGCGGGCATCTCGCAGGCCGCCCGCAGGCTCGGCACCACCCCGCCGGAGATCACCGTCGGTATGCGCACGGGGGACACGCCGGCCTCGGAGCGGCGCACGTTCGGCCGCACGCCGCCCGACATCCTGGTCACCACGCCCGAATCACTGTTCCTGATCCTCACATCGTCGGCGCGCGAGTCGTTGCGGGGCGTGGAAACAGTGATCGTGGACGAGGTACACGCGGTGGCCGGCGCCAAACGCGGCGCGCATCTGGCGCTGTCCCTCGAGCGCCTGGATGGGCTGCTGGCGCGCCCGGCGCAGCGGGTGGGGCTGTCCGCGACGGTGCGGCCGGTCGACGAGGTGAGCGCGTTCCTCGGCGGCGGGCGTCCGGTGCGGGTGGTGCAGCCGAAACCGGCGAAGACGATCGAGGTGCGGGTCGAGGTGCCGGTCGAGGACATGGCGAATCTCGACGGCCCGGCCGCGCCGCAACAGCCGGACCTGGCCGCCCTGCCTTCCCAGGGCGGGATCGGCACGCAGGAGGAGATCTCCGGAGCGCCGGCACGGCGGCCGTCGATCTGGCCCGCGGTCGAGGAACGGGTGCTCGAACTGATCCGCGAGCACCGGTCCACGATCGTGTTCGCCAACTCGCGGCGACTCACCGAACGGCTCACCGCGCGGCTCAACGAGCTGGCGGCTGAGCAGACGGAACTCGAGCCGGACCAGGAGTACCCGGCCGAGGCGATCGGGCAGTCCGGGCTGACCACGGGTGCGGCGGCCACGATCGCGAAGGCACACCACGGGTCGATGTCGCGGGAGCAGCGCACCCGCGTCGAGGAGGAGCTCAAGACCGGGCGGCTGCCGTGCGTGGTGGCGACGTCGTCGCTCGAGCTGGGCATCGACATGGGCGCGGTCGATCTCGTGGTGCAGATCGAGGCACCGCCCACGGTCGCTTCGGGGCTGCAGCGCGTCGGCCGCGCGGGGCACCACGTCGGTGCGGTGTCGACGGGCGTGATGTTCCCGAAGTTCCGGGGCGACCTCGTGTCGTGCGCGGTGGTGTCGGAACGGATGAGCGCGGGCGCGATCGAGGCCGTTCGCTATCCGCGCAATCCGCTCGACGTCCTGGCGCAGCACGTCGTGTCGATGGTGGCGCTCGAACCGTGGACGGTCGAGGAGCTGGGCACCGTGGTGCGGCGGGCCGCGCCGTTCGCCGCGCTGCCCGACGACGCCTTGCTCGCGGTGCTGGACATGCTGTCCGGCCGGTACCCGAGCGAAGAGTTCGGCGAGCTGCGGCCGCGTATCACGTGGGACCGCGTCACCGGGCAGCTGCGCGGGCGGCCGGGCTCGCAGCGGCTGGCGGTCACCTCCGGCGGCACGATCCCGGACCGGGGCCTGTTCACGGTGATGACGCCGGGCAGCGACGGGCAGGCCGGGTCGCGGGTCGGTGAGCTGGATGAGGAGATGGTGTACGAGTCCCGCGTCGGGGACACCATCCTGCTGGGCACGTCGTCGTGGCGCGTCACCGACATCACGCACGACAGGGTGATCGTCGTGCCCGCCCCTGGCGAGCCGGCGCGGATGCCGTTCTGGAAGGGCGACGCGCCGGGCCGGCCGCTCGAACTGGGACGCGCGCTGGGCGCGTTCGTCCGTGAACTGTCCACATCGGACGCCGAAGGGGCGCGGGCCCGGGCAGGCAGGGCCGGGCTGGACGACCGTGCCCGCGACAACCTGCTGACCTACCTCGAGGAGCAGCGCTCGGCCACCCGGCACGTGCCCAACGACCGCACGATCCTGCTCGAACGGTTCCGCGACGAGCTGGGTGACTGGCGGATCGTGCTCCATTCGCAGTTCGGCGCGCAGGTCAACGCGCCGTGGGCGCTCGCGATCGCGGCGCGGCTGCGCGAGAACCGCGGCGTCGACGCCCAGGTGATGCACTCCGACGACGGCATCGTGCTGCGCCTGCCCGATGCGCTCGACCTCGACGGGTCCGACATCGCCGTCACGGCCGACGACGTGCTGATCGAGCCGGAGGAGGTCGAGCAGATCATCGTCGCGGAGGTCGGCGGCTCGGCGCTGTTCGCCGCACGGTTCCGGGAGTGCGCGGCCCGGTCACTGCTGCTGCCACGCCGCGATCCGCGGCGCCGCACACCGCTGTGGCAGCAACGGCAGCGGGCGTCGCAGTTACTCGCGGTCGCGTCGAAGTACGAGCGGTTTCCCGTTGTGCTGGAAGCGATGCGGGAATGCCTGCAGGACGTCTACGACGTGGGTGGGCTGCGGGAGCTGATGGCGGACGTCCGGGCGCGGCGGGTGCGCGTGGTCGAAGTCGAGACGCAGTCGGCGTCGCCGTTCGCGCGCAGTCTCATGTTCGGCTACGTCGGGATGTTCCTCTACGAAACGGACGCGCCGCTGGCCGAGCGGCGCGCGGCAGCGCTGTCCCTGGATTCCGCGTTGCTGGCGGAACTCCTTGGCACGGAAGCGATCCGGGAGCTGCTCGATCCCGAGGTCGTCACCGAGGTCGAACGGTCGCTGCAGCGGCTCGAACCGGACCGGCACGCGCGCGGGCCCGAGGATGCCGCGGACCTGTTGCGGTTCCTCGGGGATCTGTCCGATGAGGAGGCCGCCGCGCGCGGGATCCGTCCGGAATGGCTGTCCGATCTGGCCGGTCAGCGGCGGGTGATCCGGGTCCGAATCGCCGGCACGGAACGGAACCTCTCGATCGAGGACGCGGGGCGGGTGCGGGACGCGCTCGGCGTGGCGCTGCCGATCGGCGTGCCCGAGGCGTTCACCGAGCCGGTCGCGGATCCGCTCGGCGATCTACTCGCCCGCTACGCCCGCACCCGCGGTCCGTTTCCGGCTCGGCAGGCCGCCGACCGGTTCGGGCTCGGTACGGCGGTCGTGTCAGGTGTGCTGGACCGGCTGACCGCCGAGGGCAGGCTGGTGCGCGGCGAGCTGAGTCCGGTGGGGCATCCGGATTCGCGCGGTGTGGGCGTGGAGTACTGCGACTGCGCGGTGCTGCGCAGGCTCCGTCGTGCGTCGCTGGCGCGGTTGCGGGCGGAGGTCGAGCCGGTCGAACCCGCCGCGCTGGGCCGGTTCCTGCCGTCGTGGCACGGGGTGGGCGCCCGGATGCGTGCCGCGCCCACAGCAGACGACGTACTGTCGGTCGTCGAGCAGCTCGCGGGTGCGCCGCTGCCCGCGAGTGCGGTGGAGTCGTTGATCCTGCCCAGCCGGTTGCCGGGCTACTATCCGGCGCTGCTGGACGAGCTGACCACGGCGGGCGAAGTGACGTGGGCGGGGTGCGGTGCCCTCGCGGGTGGCGACGGCTGGCTGGCGCTGGCGCCAACCGATGTGGCCGACCTGCTGCTGCCCGAGGTCGAGGAGAATGTCCCGGACAGCCCGTTGCACGCCGGGATACTGTCCACATTGGATGGTGGTGCGCTGTTCTTCCGGCAGCTGGTGGATCGCGCGTCGCTGCTGGTCGAGACGCCGCCCGCCGACGCCGACGTGGTCACGGCGTTGTGGGACCTGGTGTGGGCGGGGCTCGTCACCGGCGACACGCTGGGCCCGCTGCGTGCGCTGGTGTCCGGGCGGGGCGCGACCCACAAGCCACGCCAGTCCACACCACGCGGGCGCTATGCGCGCATGCGGGCGGCCAGGCCGGCGATGCCGTCGCGGACCGGCCCGCCGACGGTGGCCGGGCGGTGGGCACTCGCGCCGCTGCGCGAGACCGACCCGACGCGGCGCACGTACGCGCGCACGGAAGCATTCCTCGAGCGGCATGGCGTACTGACCAGGGGTGCGCTCGAAACCGAGCGGGTCACCGGTGGATTTTCGGGAATCTACAAGGTGCTTCGTGGAATGGAGGACTCGGGGCAGGTCATCCGGGGCTATGTCATCGAAGGACTCGGCGCGGCACAGTTCGCGGCGCGAGGCGCGGTGGACCGGCTGCGTGCGCTTTCCGACGCGTCCGGCGGCCGTCGTGCCACGGAGGCGATCGTGCTGGCGGCCACCGATCCGGCGCAGCCGTACGGGGCGGCCCTTGCCTGGCCGGCGGCGGCCGGTGAAACCAAGCACCGGCCCGCACGCAAGGCCGGTGCGCTGGTGGTGCTCGTGGACGGTGTGCCCGCGCTGTATGTCGAGCGTGGAGGGCGTTCGCTGCTGTCGTTCACCGAGAACGAGGACAACCTGAAGGCGGCGGCCCATGCGTTGTCCCGTGCCGTTCGGGAGGGTTGGCTCGGTCAGCTGGCGGTGCAGCGGGCGGATGGCGAGCACGCCTTGACGTCGGCGCTGGCGGATGTGCTGCGGGACGCGGGGTTCCGTGCCACGCCCAAGGGGCTCCGCCTGCGCGCCTGACCCGCGCACGTGTGGGCTTAGAATGCCGCGCGGCTGAGGAGGGCGTGCGATCGATGGCTGAGCGGGAACTGCGGTACTTCGGTGATCCGGTGCTGAAGACGGCGTGCGATCCGGTGACCCGGTTCGACAAGGCCGTGGAACAGCTGGTGACCGATCTGCTGGATTCGGTGCAGCCCGCGGGCCGAGCGGGGCTGGCCGCGCCGCAGATCGGCGTGGGGTTGCGGGTGTTCAGCTATGACGTCGAGGGCCTCACCGGCTATGTGATCAACCCGGAACTCGTCGAAGTCTCTGAAGCGACACACGAGATCGGGGAAGGCTGCCTGTCCGTCCCGGAGCTGCGTTTCCCGGTGACCCGCGCGAAGCACGCCGTCGTGCGGGGTGTCGACCTGCGCAACGAGCCCGTCCTCGTGGAGGGCGAAGACGTTCTGGCGCAATGCCTTCAACACGAGACCGACCACCTGCACGGCATCCTATACCTGGACCGCCTGGCGACGGACCCCAAACGCGAGGCACTGCGACAGGCCCGCAAGAAGGACTGGTTCTGGCACCGCTGATCGGGTGCGCCCGGCTCTGAGCGCGTGCGCGGCTCGGAACCGGCCACGGCTGATCCGAGCATCACTCGCCGCGGCCGTCCCAGTGCTCGCGTTACTCAGAACTCCCCAAGGACGCGGGTACCCGCGCCGGCCGGGATGCCGATCCGCAGGAGTCCCTCTTCCTCCGGGTAGTCCGGATCGAGGCCCGCACGTAGTGCGGTGCGGTAGACCTCGTCGCGGCCCGGCAAGGACACGGCCATCAGTGAGCGATGGCCGCGCTTCGCGGCAATCGCGGCGAGCCGGGCCAGCAACGCGGTGCCGACGCCTTTGCGCTGCCACGCGTCCTCCACCAGCAGCGAAATCTCGGCGATCACCCCCGAGCCGCCCGAAATCAGCTGACCGAACCCGATCACCTCTCGACCGCACACCGCCAGCAGGCTCTGCCCGCGCGGCGGCATCAGCAGGCGGTGCATCCACCGGCGCGGCATTGTGCGCAGCCCCGTGTGGTAGCGCTGGAAAAGCGTGTCGCGCGAACATCGGTTGTGCAGCGCGAGGACAGCATCGGCGTCCCCGGGCTGCCCGAGTCTCAGCACGACCGGCGTCCCGTCCAGGCACGTGGCGACCGCCGGGCCGGACACGTTCGCCCGCGCGCTGTCCAGTAGTCCGAGCAACGCGTCCGCCCGCGCCAGCTCGAGTTGCACGAACGGCGCCCACCGCCGCCGCGCGACCAGCGCGCTGCTCCCATCCACCGCGAATGCCGCGCGGTGCCCGCCCTCGGTGCGCGCCGGATTGGCCTCCGCCAGCGGCACCACCGTCACCAGGTCGGCCGCCAGCACGTCACGCAGCACGTCCGCGTACCGGGTCGGGTCGTCGACCGCGCGGCTCGCGGAGGTCAGATTCGCGGCGGAGGCGTCCACGAGTTCGCGGATGTCGGCGTCGGTGATGCCCGCGCACTCGCATCCCTCGTCCTCGACCGCCTTGATCAGCTGTTCCTTGGTGAGCCCGGTGGCCGGCCGGATCACGATCTCGTCGAGCACGCCGCCGGGCACCGGCAGCACCGTCAGGCCGAGGATGTTGCATTCGACGTCGGCCATCCGGATGGCGACCCTGGCCAGCATGCCCGGCCGGTCGTCCATCCTGATCCTTAGCCGCCATGTGGCCGCAGTGGTCTTTCCTGTGGCGGCCAGCTGCGCGGTGTCCGGTGCCTCCGCGACCTGTGCCCTCTGAGCTCGGCTAATCTCCATTCCGTAACGATCGCCGATTGTTGTTGCCGAGCGAGGACACCGGTGTTTCGTGCATGTCAGAGCCCGGCCGGCGGCCGCAATGCCGCCGAAACGTTGGTCACGCGATCTTCGGACGACTAGCTCGCAAGGTCTCGCAAGGTCGAGACGCTGTTCTTCCCGCCTTTCGCCCCGGGTTCGGACCGGCACGAGCACGCACCGGTGAGCCGCGACAACACACCGTTGTCGCCTCGCGCACGGACCGTCGTGTCGCCACTCAGCGGAGCGGCACCGCCCAGAATCCGGCCAGCTTCCCAGGCTCGGCGGCTTCGCCTGCGAGCCCGGAAACGTCGCATGACACGACCATGACCAAGGCCGGTGAACCGCGACAACACCGCCTTCAGGCCCGGGTGCGGCCTTGTGGGACGGCCACGACCGCCGGGTCGTCCCACAAGGCCGCGGGCAGCGCTCGCGGCGGCGGGAGCACACGGCACCAGTGCATGCCCCACCACCACGACCGGTGGTCCTGCGACAGTCGCCAGCCACGACGGTGGTCCAGCACCAGTCCACCGTCGCGACGGTGGTCCAGCAGTAGTCTCCGCCGACGCGGCTGCCGGCGAAGCGTCCGCGCGGCGGCGATCCGGCAACGGCTTCCCGCAGCGAATGCGGGGCCGGCCACGCCAGCCGCCGACGCCCGGCGCCCACATCGATGGGCACGGTGTGCCTGCCCCGCCGAAGGCATCGGCCACCGGCCGGGCCGATTCACTGCTCACCGGCCGGGCCGATCCGTTCACGTGCGGCCGGCGGCCCAGATCGGTCGGACCGGACCGGCTAGCTCGAACCGGGCCGTCCTTTGGGCCACGTTGGTTGGACCGGACCAGGCCGGTGGTCGGTCGGGGCCGGGGCGGACCGGGCCGGTGGTCGGTCGGTTGGTCGGGGCCGGGGCGGACCGGACCGGGTCGGTCGGGCTGGGCCGAACCGGGCCCTCCTTTGGGCCAGGTTGGTTGGACTGGACCGGACCTTTCGGTTGGGCCGGACCAGGCCGGGCATTTCGGTCGGGCTAGGCCGGACCGGGCCGTCCTTTAGGCCTGGTTGCGTTGGACCGGCTTGGCTGGGCCGATTTGGCCGGGCCGGACCGGCCGTTCGGGTGGGGACGAGCCGGTCGCGGTCGGTCGGGCTGGGCTGGTCACGGCGGGCGGGCTGGCTGGCGGGTGGGTGGGTGGGTGGGTGGGTGGGTCGGCCATCCGCCCACCGGCCGGACTTGGGGCGGGGCGACCGCCGAGGTGGTGAGCCGGGGCGGTCGAGCTGGGGCCACCCTGCCCGAGGTGGTGAGCCGGGGCGGGTCGAGCGGGAACCACCTGCCCGAGGTGGGATCGGGCTTCCAGCAACGCTTCCCCACGCGCTGGGTCATCGGGTGGCCAGGCGCATCAGTGCCCAGAGTTGGCCGGCGGCGTCGACGTCGCCCGTCCAGGTCACCGCGCGGTGGTCCCGGCGGCCCCACATCCACAGGTACACCTGCATGGGCGAACCGGACACCAGCGCGTCCGCCCGTTGCGCTTCGCGTCCCGAGCACGGCCACGCCTCCGTGAAACCGGGACCCGCGCGGGCGATCCAGTGATGGCCGCCGGTGCGCACACCGACCGACTTCGTGGCCGTGCCGGACAAGCCCAGCATTGCCAGCCGCTGGCCGAACCACACCGCCAGCGCCTCGTCGACGCCGTCGAGCGCATAGTCCGCCGCGACCGGGGTAAACGGATCGGCGTCACGGCTCGACGTACGCTCATCACCTCCCGGTAGTGTCGAGTCACCGTTGACATCGGGGTGCTCAGCAGGGCCGACCTCGCGTGTGCCGGGATGGCGGAACGTGTCCGGGCGGGCGGCGCCCGCATCCACTGCCGCCAGTTGCAGGTCGATACGGTGGATGGTGGTCTCGTGGGCCATGCGCCGGTACCAGAAGCCGTAGGTCGGGTCCGCGGCCCACCAGGTCGCCGCCGGGGTGTCCGCATCGTGTGCGCGGAACTCCGCGAGCAGCTCGGTGAGCCCGGCACGTAGGTAGTCCTCTGTGGATTGTCCGGGTACGGGATTCTGCTGGTGCCACTGCGGTGCCCGGCCTTCGAGGATCCATCCACGGGTCAAGCGGTATACACCACCCACATGCCGCACGACCTCGTTGACCGTGAATCCAGGGCAGCTGTTCACGGGCGCGGTGGGCGAAACCCGCCGCGCGGCGTCCAGCAGCAGTTCCGCCTCCGTGCCCAGCGCGTCCAGGAACCGCCGTGGCTCGATCAGAGCTTGTCCGGCCATGACCTGCGCTGGACCCTCTGCCGCACCGGTAGCGTGGCGCACTGCCGCACCGGCGCGGCGTCACCGGACCGCCGGCTGTGCACAACGCGGTCGGCGAGTTCGAGGAACCGGCCGGCCTGCTTGCACAGCTCATCGGCGGAATGGGGGGTGATGCGGCGGGTGATCCCTGCCTGCGCGGCGGCGTTCGCGGCTGAGTTCGCTGCGAAGAAGGCTGTCCATTCACCTAGCTCGGGGGCCGCCGTCTCGAGTAGAAGCCACACGCTGGCCGGGCGGGCGCGGCCACGGTGCGGCCTGCCGCGTGCGGCGAGGATCGCGGCGCCTCCCCGTAGCGCCGACAGATAGGACGAGATGAACTTGGGCACCGGGTCCCGCGCGTGCTCGGCCTCCTCGAGACCGCGCACAGCTTCCCTGAGCAGGCTCACGGCGGCGGGCGCCACGGGCGGGCGCACCGGCAGCGGCAGCGCCGGCTGGGAACCCCCGGCGCGGGACGCGACGGCTACGGACATGGCCCCTCCCTGTCAGACGGTGGTGGCAGGATCCGGTGCCAGGGCGCTTCCCCCGCCCAGCACCGGACCCCTCACCGGTGTCGAACTCTTGTTCGACTGACTTCAACTCTAACTTCGAACACGTGTTCGCACAAGCCTCGATCCGGTGGGGTTGCGAACCGCATTACGGTGGGATCATGAAGGTGTTCGTGGCGGGCGGGACCGGCGCGATCGGCAGCCACGCGGTCCCCGCACTGGTCCGTGCCGGGCACACCGTGACCGCACTCGCCCGCACGCCGGACAAGGCGGCCGCGCTTGCCGCACAGGGCGCCGAACCCCGACGGATCTCGATATTCGACACCGAAGCGCTGGCCAAGGCTTTCGCTGGGCACGACGCGGTGATCAACCTCGCCAGCAGGCTCCCGTCGATGGCCCGGTTCCTCAGTGCGAAGGCATGGGCGGCGAACAACGAGGTCCGGACCAAGGGCTCCGCCGCGCTCGTCGACGCCGCGATGGCCGCGGGCGTCGGCCGTTACCTGCAGGAATCGGTGAGCATGCTCTACCGCGACCGCGGCGCCGACTGGGTGGACGAGGACTGGCCGGTCGACAACTACCCCAGCACGCGTGGGAACCACGCGGCCGAGGCGAACGCGAGACGCTTCGCCGGCGCCGCGGTCGTCCTGCGGTTCGGCTGGTTCTACGGCCCGGGCGCGGCACACAGCGAGCAGCTGCTCGCGATGGCCCGGCGCCACGTCGCGCCGATGCTGGGCCCGGCAGGCACCTACGTCTCCTCGATCCAGATGGCGGACGCGGGCGAGGCCGCCGCCGCCGCGCTGGACGCCCCGGCGGGCACCTACAACATCGTCGACGACGAACCGCTCACCAAGCGCGACTACGCCGACGCACTCGCCCGGGCCGCCGGGACAACGCCGTGGATACGCGGTCCGGGACGTGCGGCGCTGCTGCTGGGCGACCGGCTCACCTCGCTCACCCGGTCGCTGCGCGTCAGCAACGCCCGCTTCAAGAACGCGACTGGCTGGGTGCCGCGGTACCCCAGTGCCAGGGAAGGCTGGCAGGCCACCGCGCTCACCGTATGAGGGCCGGAAACCACCGCACGCCGACGCATGGCCAAGTCGCGAAGGTGGTAGCCCGGCGCGGTCAAGTCACGACGCTCGCCAGAATCTCGATGCCTTGCTCGATGTCGGCCGGCGGGGTTGCCGCGTAGCCGAGTACCAGACCTGGCGGGCCGGGGCGGTGGCGATGCCACGACAGCGGCTGCACCTTCACCCCACGCGACATCGCCGCGGCGGCGAAGTCCACATCGGACACATCGGCGTCGAACGTGACCATCAGGTGCAGACCGGCCGCGCCGCCGTGTACGCGGGCGCCCGGCAGATGCTCCGCGAGGGCCGCGATCATCGCGTCCCGGCGGCGGCGGTGCCGGCGGCGCAGCAGGCGTAACTGCCGTTCGAGTTCGCCGGAGGTCATCAGGCCGGCCAGTACAAGTTGCGGGAGCACGGCGTTGCCGAGATCGGTGTCCCGCTTGGCGGCGACCACGTCGCGAAAATACCGGCGTGGTACGAGAAGCCAGCCGACCCGGAGGGCAGGCGCAAGCAGCTTCGAGACGCTTCCGGCGTAGCAGACCTGCTCGGCCAGCATCGAGCGGAGCGCGGGCACCGGGGGGCGGTCGTACCGGTGCTCGGCGTCGTAGTCGTCCTCGACGATGAGGCCGCCCGCTTCCGTCCAGCGCATCAGTTCGCGCCGTCGCCGCCCGTCCAGCACGACACCCGTCGGGAACTGGTGCGCGGGCGTGAGGACCACCGCGGGCGACGTCAGGCCGCCGACCTGGATGCCCGCGGCGTCGACCGGGACCGGGGTGGTCGTCATGCCCCAGTTCTCGAGGTGCCTGCGCGCGCCCAGCGATCCCGGATCCTCGACCGCGATCTCGCTGGTTCCGTTGCGCCGCAACACTTGCGCGAGCAACCCCAGCGCCTGCGCGACACCCGCGACGATGATGACCTCCTCCGGGCTCACGCCGATCCCGCGGGTGCGCGCCAGCCAGTTCGCCACCGCGGCGCGG
The DNA here is from genome assembly GCA_035547575.1 of Amycolatopsis sp. GTDB lineage: Bacteria > Actinomycetota > Actinomycetes > Mycobacteriales > Pseudonocardiaceae > Amycolatopsis_E. The sequence continues at coordinate 14,230 of DASZUO010000345.1, forward strand.
AACGCGGGCGCCCCACGGGGGTCGCCGTAGCCGAAGGCGGCCGGGGACAGCTCGTCGAGGACCTTGCGCTCGGCGCGTAGCCACGCTGTGCGCGGGAAGGCGGCCAGATCGGGCACACCTGGAGACAAGTCGATACGAGCCGGGATCGTGCGGAGCGATTCGAAGAGGTCGAGATCCGGGTGTTCGGTGAACACCGCGCTCACCGGCGGCGGATCCGGCGCCGGGGCATGAGACGCCGCCACGGGCGCGGCGAGTACGACGGTGCCGCCACGGCCGCGTCCGGCGGCTTGCCCGTCCTCGATCAGCCGCCGGTAGGCCTCGGTGACGACGCCCCGCGACACGCGCAGTTCGTCCGCCAGCACGCGGGTGGCGGGCAGCCGGCTGCCGACCGGCAGGCGCCCGTCGGCGATCGCCGTTCGCAGCCGGCTGGTCAGCCAGTCGGCCAGGCCGCTCGCGGGACGGGTCAGCTGGAGGAAGTCCGCTCCCGTTATGGACCTGCCAGAAGGACCATCTTTGGACCTACCCATTGGACCATTGTGGCCCGACAGTGGAGCCATGCGAAATGTCGTGACGGGTGTGGCCGCGATGGCGCTCGTCGGGGGCAGTGTGGGCGTGTCGCACCTGCTGACCGGCGGACCGCTGTTCACCGCGCAGGCCGTCCGGTACGCGGCCGCCTTCGTCATCCTGCTGGCGGCGGCCAGAGCGGCGCGGGTACCGATCGCCCTGCCACGCGGGCGGGAATGGCTGTGGCTGGCCGGGGTCGCGGTCACTGGCCTCGTGGTGTTCAACGTGGCCGTGGTGCGCGGCGTCGCGCACGCCGAACCGGCGGTGATCGCGGTGGCCGTGGCGTGCGTGCCTGTCCTGCTGGGCGTGCTAGGACCGCTGCTGGAGGGACGGCGACCGCGGGCGCGGATCGTGCTCGCCGCCCTCGTGGTCACCGCGGGCAGCGTGCTCGTCGTGGGTGTGGGCCACACCGACGCCGCCGGGGTCGGCTGGGCAGTGCTGGCGCTGGTCTGCGAGGCCGGGTTCACGCTGCTGGCGGTCCCGGTGCTCGGCAGGCACGGGCCGTGGGGCGTCTCGGTGCACTCGGTGTGGATCGCGGCCGTGCTGCTGTTCGGGCTGGGCGCGGTGACCGAGGGACCCGGCGCCACGGTCCGGCTCACAGCGGCGGAATGGGGTGCCGTCGCGTACCTGGCCGTGCTCGTCACGGCTGTGGCCTTTCTCCTGTGGTACTCGACCGTCGCCGCGCTCGGTGCCGGACCGGTGGGCCTGCTCACCGGTGCCGCGCCGATTTCCGCCGCGCTGGCGGGAATGCTGCTGGGCGGGGCGGTTCCGGGACCGTTCGTGTGGCTGGGGATCGTCGTGGTCGTCGCCGGTCTCGCGGTCGGGCTGGCGACACGTTCGAGTGAGCGCGGGAACATTTCCCGCCCGGGTGCCGACCTGCACACCGTCACGCCGACCTGACGAGAAAGGCCTGTACATGCAGCACATCGCCACCTTCTGCGGCAACTGCAACTGCGGCTGCCCCGAGCTCTACCTCGACCACGCGGCACCGGAGGAGAAGCGCGTCGTCATCACCGACGACTTCGGGGCGAAGATCCAGATGAGTGTCGAGCAGCTACGCGTGCTGATCGACGACATCAAGACGGGCGTGCTGGACAGGGTTCTCGAGCCCGCCGGCTGAGGCGAAAGGGGATATGACGTCGCCCGCGACGGCGGTCCGTGATCTCATAGCGGTATGAGCAGCCTGGACCATCCGGCGGTGGCCAAGGTCGCCGCGGCACTCGCCGAAGCGGGTCAGCACGACGCGGCGCGGGGCATCCGCATCCTGCCCGCCGAGGTGCGCACCGCGGCGCAGGCTGCCGAGGCGCTGGGCATCGAGGTCGGCGCGATCGCGAACAGCCTCATTTTCCGCGCCGTCACCGAGGGTGGCGACGCGCCGTTGCTGTCGCTGACCTCCGGCGCGCACCGGGCGAACACGCGCACGCTCGCCCGACTGGCCGGCGCGTCGTCCGTCGAGAAGGCCGATCCGGTGTTCGTGAAACACCACACCGGTCAGGTCATCGGCGGCGTCGCGCCGGTTGGTCACCCGGGCCGGCTGATGACGTTCGTGGACACGGCGCTGAAGCGGTTCGACGTCGTGTGGGCCGCGGCGGGGCACGCGAAGACGGTCTTCCCGACCACCTACGCCGGCCTGCTCGCGCTGACCGGCGGACAAGCCGCGGACGTGGCCGCGGAGGCGAAATGACCACCGTGTCCACCCAGTTCGTGCCCTTCACGGCGGAGGACTTCCGCGGCAGGCTCCGTGAGGCGCTGGCCATCTACGTCGAGGCCATGCGGTACCCGCCGGGCACGGCCGAGCAGCGGGCGCCGATGTGGCTGACGCACGCGCTGCGTGAGGGGTGGCGGTGCGTCGCCGCGCTCGACGGCGACGGCACCATGATCGGAATCGCTTACGGCTACAAGGGAAATCCCGGCCAGTGGTGGCACGAGCAGGTGCGGCGCGGGCTGGTGAAGACCGACGGCGAGACCGTCGCCGACCACTGGCTCACCGACTACTTCGAGCTCACCGAGATCCACGTGAAGCCGACCAGCCAGGGCGGCGGGATCGGCGAGACGCTGCTGCGCCGCCTGCTCGACGGCGTGCCGGACCGGCAGGTGCTGCTGTCGACACCCGAAGGCTCGAGCCGCGCCTGGAAGCTGTACCGGCGCGTGGGGTTCGGCGACGTCCTGCGCAACTACCATTTCGCAGGCGATCCCCGGCCGTTCGCGATCCTCGGCCGCCCGCTTCCCCTCGACGCGCCCGCCCCGCCGGTGTAGGTCACGGCGAGCGCGGCGACGAGCAGCGCCGCGCCGCTCCAGCCCGCGACGCCCAGGTCGTCGTGGAACAGCACCACCGACAGCACCACGGCGGTCAGCGGTTCGAGCAGCGCCGACAGGCCGGCCACCACGGGGTGTGCGGTGCGCAGGCCGGCGAAATACGCCGCGTAGGCGATCCCGGTCGGCACCACACCCAGGTACAGCGCGACCGCCACGACGCCGGGCCGCGGCGGCAGCGCCATCCCGAACCACAGTCCGGGTGGGACCAGCGCGATGCCGCCGATCAGTAGCCCGAAAGCCGTGGTGCACAAGGCATCCAGGCCCTCGACCGGCCGGGCCGTGACCATCGTGAGCGTCGCGAACCCGACACCGGCGAGCAGCGCGAACGCCACCCCGCCCGCGACCTGCCAGCCACCGTCGACGGGCGACCAGGTGAGCAGGGCCAGCCCCGCAACGGCCGCGACCGTCGACACGAGCGTCGCGCCACCGGGCAGCCGCCGGGCGCGCACGGCCGTGACCACCGTGACGCACACCGGCACGCTGCCGATCGTGATCATCGTCGCGAGGCTCACCGACGTCAGCGAGACCGCGACGAAATAGCACGCCTGGAACTGGCCGAGCAGGGCGCCCGCGAGGACCAGCCGGGACGCCACCGGCCGAGACCGGACCAGCCGGCGCAGGCGTCCGGTGGCCCATCCGAACAGCACCATGCAGGCGCCGCCGAGCAGCAACCGGTATGCCGCCACAGCCAGCGGATGCAGATGTCCATACGCCGCAAGGAGATTTCCGGACAGGCCGCCCGTGCCCCACAGGACACCGGCGAGGATCAGCGAGACCGCCGATCGGCCGCGCACAGGCGCGGCAAGGGATGAAGACATGAGGTATCGCTCCAGCGTCGAAGTCGTGGGAAAACCGACGCGGGGCGGTGTTCGGTGAAGAAGCTCGCCCCGCTAGACGCGAGGCGGCGGGGTGATCCGGAAAAGCCGGTGCATCTCAGTCCAATTCGGCCAGTTGTTCGCGCAGCGTGTCGAGTCCCATGCCGCCCAGCCGCAGCGCGCGCGTGTGGAAGTCCTTGACGTCGAAGGCGGCGCCCTGCCTGCGCCGCGCGTCCTCCCGTGCCTGCAGCCACAGCCGCTCGCCCAGCTTGTACGAGGGTGCCTGGCCGGGCCAGCCGAGGTAGCGGTCGATCTCGTCGCGCACGAGCGGCGGGTCGGTGATGGTGCGGGTCAGCATGAACTCGAGCCCCAGCTCCGGGGTCCAGCGCTGCCCCTCGTGGAACCCGGTGCCGCGGGGGATCTCCAGTTCCAGGTGCATGCCGAAATCGACGAGAACGCGGCCGGCACGGAACAGTTGCTCGGACAGCATCCCGAACAGTTCGCCGTCGTCGGTGAGGTAACCGAGGTCCTGCATGAGCCGCTCCGCGTAGAGCGCCCAGCCCTCGGCGTGCCCGGAGGTGAACGCCAGCATCCGCTGGAAGCGGTTGAGCGACTGCTCGTACACCGACGTCGCGATCTGCAGGTGGTGGCCCGGCACGCCCTCGTGGTAGACGGTGCTGACCTCGCGCCACGTGGAGAACTCGTCCCGCCCCGGCGGCAGCGACCACCACATGGTGCCCGGCCGGGAGAAGTCCTCGCTGGGGCCGGTGTAGTACGCGCCCGCGCCGCCACCCGGCGGGGCGATCCGGCACCGCAGCGCCATGATCGGGTCAGGGATCTCGAAGTGCTTGCCGCGCAACTCAGCCAGCGCGGTGTCCGACAGTTGCTGCATCCACGACTCGAACGCCTGCCGGCCGCGCACGCGGTACCGCGGGTCTTCGTCCAGCGCCGCCGCGGTCTCGGCGAGCGTCGCGCCCGGCTTGAGGCGGGCGGCGACCTCGCGCATCTCCGCTTCCAGCCGGGAAAACTCGCCCCAGCCCCATTCGTAGGCCTCTCGCGGGTCGAGCGTCGCGCCCACGAAGTACCGCGACCAGAGCCGGTACGCGTCCTCGCCGACCGCGTCCTTGACGCGCGCCTTGGGGGCGAGTTCCGCACGCAGGAAGCCCGCCAGCTCCGCGTACGCCTCCTGCGCCGAGCGGGCCCCGCGCTCCAGGTCCGATCGCAGCGAGGCCGGTATCCCTTCGGCACCGGCGACCAGGCCCTCGAAGAAGGCGGGCTCGCCGCCCAGCCCTGCCCACGTCTCGGCCTGCTCGGCGACCTTGGTGACCTGGCGCAGGGCCGGAGCGTTGCCCGCGTCGGCGGCGACGAGCAGCGAGGTGCGCAGGCCGTCCAGTGCGGTCGCGACCCTGCCGAGGCGGGTGGCGATAGTGGCCCACTGCTCGGGCGTTCCGGCGGGCATCAGGTCGAACACCTGGCGCAGTTCCTGCACGGGACTCGCGATGACGTTCAGCGAGGCCACGTCCAGCCCGGCCTCGTGGATCTCCAGGTCCAGCCCGGTCCGCTCGGTGAAGACCGCCTTCGCGGCGCGCTCACCGTCGTCGGCGGGTTCGGTGGCGCGCACGGCTTCCAGCGCGCGCCGGGCTAGCGAGGCGCGCGCGGCGTGCCCCTCCGGCGAGTAGTCGGTCAGCTCGTCGTCATAGCCGGCGATGCCGAGTCCCGTCGCGGCGACGGGGTGGGACGCCGCGAAGTCGTCGACGAACTGGTCGCAGATCTCGTGCACGGAAGCCATGCTGGCAACTTACCGCGAAGGGCGAACTGTTTACGCCCGAACGGGCACCAGCCCCAGCCGGCTGACCACCTCGCGGGTGGCCTTGGACCGGTTGAACGTGTAGAAGTGCAGGTCCGGAACGCCTTCGGCGATCAACCGTTCGCACAGTTCGGTGACCACGTCCAGACCCTCGGCGCGGAACGCCTTCGGGTCGTCCTCCAGCGGCTCGAGCCGGTCCAGCAGCCACTGCGGGCACGGCGCACCCGAGAGCCGGATCGTGGTGCGCAGCGTGCGTGGCGTGGTCAGCGGCATGACGCCGGGGATCAGCATCGCGTCGCAGCCCGCGGCGGCCACCCGGTCCCGCAGCCGCAGGAAGTCCTCGGCCTGGAAGAACAACTGCGCGATGCCGAAGTCGGCGCCGGCGTTGAACTTGCGCACCAGGTACTCGGTGTCGGTCTCCAGGTCCAGCGAGCGCGGGTGGCCGTAGGGGAACACGGACACGCCGACACAGAAGTCGCCCAGCGAGCGCACGAGGGCGACCAGTTCCTCGGCATAGGTCAGGCCCTCCGGATGCGCGACCCACTCGCCGTACGGGTCGCCAGGGGGGTCGCCCCGCAGCGCGAGGATGTTGCGCACCCCGACCGAGGCATACCAGCCGATGACGTTGCGCAGCTCGGCGACCGAGTGGTTCACCGCCGTGAGGTGCGCCATCGGCACCAGCGTGGTCTCGGTGGCGGCGCGCGCGATGTTGCGGATCGTGCCGTCCCGGCTCGACCCGCCGGCGCCGTACGTGATCGACATGTAGGCGGGGTCGAGCGGCTCGAGCTCGCGGATCGACCGCCACAGGATCGCCTCGTCGGCCGCGTCCTTCGGCGGCATGAACTCCACCGAGAACATCGGGCCATCGCCCTGCAACCGTTCCACCACCGACGTCATGCCGACCATGGTATCCAGAGCGCTCGCGGCCGAGGGAAGACTCAGCTCACAGGTGCCGGCGCCGGGTCGGGCACTCCAGCGCCCCACCGGCGGGCCAGCACCGCGCAGATCATGAGCTGGGCCTGGTGAAACAGCATCAGCGGCAACACGATGAGCCCCACCGTGTGCGCCGGGAACAGCACCGTGGCCATCGGCAGGCCGCTCGCGAGGCTCTTCTTCGACCCGCAGAACACGATCGCGATCCGGTCCTCGCGCGGGAAGCCCAGCCGCGCCGAGGCGAACCTGAGCACCCCGAGGACGACGAAGAACAGCGCCAGGTTCACGACCAGCAGCGCGACGAGGGAGAGCCAGCTCAGCTGGTGCCAGATGCCGGCGACGACGCCCTCGCTGAACGCCGTGTACACCACGATGAGGATGACCGTCCGGTCGGCGCGCCCGAGCACCTTCTTGTGCCTGGTGATGAACCCGCCGACCCACCGCCGCGCGAGCTGGCCCGCGACGAACGGCACCAGTAGCTGGAGCACGATCGAGACGACCGAGTGCGGCGAGAACCCGTTGCCGCTCGTGGTCAGGAGAAGTCCGGCCAGCAGCGGCGTGACGACGATGCCGAGGAGGCTGGAGAACGTGGCGGCGCAGATGGCGGCCGCCACATTGCCGCGCGCGATCGAGGTGAACGCGATCGACGAGTTCACTGTGGACGGCAGCGCACACAGGAAGATCACGCCGGCGGCGAGCGCCGGGGTGAGCACAGTCGGCACGAGCAGTTTCGTGGCCAGGCCCAGCAGCGGGAACAGCACGAACGTCGCGACGAGAATCACCAGGTGCAGCCGCCAGTGTTTCAGGCCGGCGAGAGCCTCCGCTGTGGACAGTCGCGCGCCGTAGAGGAAGAACAGCGCGCCGACGCCGACCGCGCTGACGGTGGAGGCCACGCCGGCGCCCGCCCCACGGGCGGGCAGCAGGGCGGCGACGCCTACGGCCACGAGAATCCCCAGGATGAATGGGTCGATCCGGGTCTTCGCGAGCAGCGCGGCGGGGCGCATCGAATGGTCCTCTCCGTGGAAAGCGGGTCTCACGATCATCCGGGTACTGGCCTCGATTGTGAAGTATGATGACCGCCATAACTGTCATCACGCTTCACGATAGGCAGGCGCCATGTTCGATCCGGTGTGGCTGAAGACGTTCGTGACGGTCGCCGAGACCCGCAGCTTCACGCGCGCCGCCGAGCGCCTCGGCCTGCGACAATCGACGGTGAGCCAGCACATTCGCAAGCTCGAACAGGCCGCGACGCGACAGCTGCTCGTGCGCGACACACACTCCGTCGAACTCACCTCCGACGGCGAGGCGATGATCGGGTTCGCCGGGAACGTGCTGGGCACGATCGAGCGCGCGATGACGTATTTCACCGGAACGGAGTTGCGCGGGCGCGTCCGTTTCGGGGCGTCCGAGGATTTCGTCGTCGGTCCGCTGCCGGAGATCCTGCGTGAGTTCCGCCGCACGCATCCACGGGTCGACCTGGAGCTCACGGTGGCGCTGTCCGGTGTGCTGCACGAGAAACTGCGCGCGGGCGACCTCGACCTCGTACTCGGCAAGCGGCGGGCCGGACAGGACGCGGACGGTCTACTGTGGACCGACCAGCTGGTGTGGGCCGGCCGGGAGGGCATCGAACTCGAGCGCGACGAGCCCGTGCCCCTGATCGCCTACCCGCCGCCGAGCATCACCCGGGAGCGGGCGCTGGAGTCGTTGCAGCGCAACGGGAAGCAGTGGCGGATCGCGTGCACGAGCGGCAGCCTCAACGGGCTGCGCGCGGCGGCGCTGGCCGGGCTCGGGGTGGTCGTGTTCGCGCGCAGCCTCGTGCCGCCGGGCCTCGTCGAGCTACCCAGGGGGCACGGCCTGCCCGATCCAGGCGAGGTCGAGTTCATCCTGCGCGCGCGCCGCCAGGCGATGCGCGGGCCGACGGCTGCCCTGGCCGATGCCATTCGCGCCCAGGCCGGCCGTCTGGGAGGCGGCCCGGCGCTCGCGGAGTAGGTCGCTCGGGGCCAGGCCGGCCAGGGCGCGGACCTCACGCGCGAGATGTGCCTGGTCGGCGTACCCCGCGCCGGCCGCGAGGTGCGCCAGATTCGCCCCGCCGGCGTCGGCCGCGTGCAGGAAACGCTGGAAGCGCCCGACCCGCTGGACTGCCTTCGGGCCGACGCCCGTGTGGTCGAGGAACAGCCGTCGCAGGTGGCGTTCCGCCACCCCGAGATCCTCGGCGACCTCGGCGACGCCGGACTCGCTCTGCCACAACCGTCGTACCGCGTAGGCGATCCGCGCGTCCACCGGGTCCGGGCGCAGCGCCGCCGGGAACCGGCCCGCCCACACGTCCTCGGCGACCTGCCGCGCGAGCCGGTCGGGCAGCACGGCCGACAACGGCACGGTCGCGTCGCGGAGTTCGGCGGCCCGCAGCCGGACAACGGGCCCGAGCGCCTCAGTGCGGAACCGGAGACCGCGCAGGTGCGTGCCAGGGGCGAGATCGTGCACGGCGACGTCCGTGGTCGGGCCGACCAGTATCGCCCTGCCATCACCCGAGACGATGATGTCCGAGCACGCGTCCGGCACCACCCGCTGTGGCCGCGTACCGGCCATGCGCTGTTCCCACCAGCAGCGCACGACCCCGGATCCCGGCCGTTCCCGGTACATGCCCCGACCTTACCGGTCTCGGAGCGGTAACGACGGAGCGCGTTCGAACGACTACAGCGGTACACCGCGGTCGTCGTCGGAAGGGACTCGAGTGCTCCGGGTACTGGGCGTGCACGGCATCGGCACCTACCGTTACTACCGGCCGACCGGGTCTGCCGACGACGCGGCCAATGCGCTCGCGACGGACTGGTTCCGCCACCTCGGCACAGCGATCCCGCCGGCCACGTCGGTCGACCTGCGCGTCGCCTACTACGGGCAGCACGTCTACCCCGGCTTCGAGGAGGACGCCGCGATGCTCGGGCCCGAGGAGCGCGCGGTGCTCGCCGACTGGGTCGCGCAGTTCGGTCCCGGCCTCGACCCACTGGAAGCCGCCGACTGGCTCGCCCGCACCTACGGACCTGCCACACGGTTGTTCGGGCTGGCATTCGCGCGCGAGGTGCACACGTACTTCAGCGACGCGGCGCGCCGCGAGGCGGCAAGGACGGCGGTGGCGCAGGCCATCGCGAAGTACCGGCCCGACGTGCTCCTGGCGCACTCGCTCGGCAGCGTCGTCGCGTACGAAACCCTGTGGGCGCACCAGAATCTCGACGTGCCGTTGCTGGTCACGCTGGGCAGCCCGCTGGCGATGCCACGCCTGGTGCTGCCGCGGCTGGAACCGGGCGAGGCCGCGCGTCCGCCGCAGGTCGGGCGCTGGGTGAACCTGGCCGACGTCGCCGACATCGTGGCGCTGCCGTCCTCGGGACTGGGCACCCGCTTCACCGGCGTGGAACGCGACATCCCCATCCTGGCGGGCATGTGGGAGTTCCACACGCCGGGCGCTTACCTGCGGTCCACGGAGGTCACGCGGGTGATCTTCGACGAGACACCCGCGGTGGAGTCCAGTCCGTGACCGACGTCGTGCCCCGCACCGCGAGACGATCGGGGAGCGCCCGGATCATCGCGTCGCGCAGGCCGACCGCGAGCGGGTTGCGCAGACCCACGCCGAGCCGGCCGGTCTGCCGGGAGCGCCGGGCGATCGCGCGCGTGCGCGGGCCGCGCTGCCGGTCGTAGGAAGCGAGTGCGCGGGGCACGTCCCCGGTATCGGCGAGCGCGGCGGCCAGCACGGCGGCGTCCTCGATGGCCTGGCAGCCGCCCTGGCCCAGGAAAGGGGGCATCGCGTGCGCCGCGTCGCCGAGCAGTGCGACCCGGCCGCGCACGAACGACCCCGGCCGGCGGAGATCAAGAAGGTCGTGCTGGAGGAACCGGTCGGCGGGCGTCCGCTCGATCAGGCCGGGCACCGGCTCGGGCCACCCACGGAAGCGCTTGCGCAGGAAGGCCTTGGCGTCGGGCCGGGCGCCGCGCGGCCCGGCGAGCGCGGCATACCAGTACAGCCGGCCGTCGCGCAGCGGCACCATCCCGATCTCGACGCCCGGACCGAGGAAACCCGACAGCTCCCCGTCGCCCGGTTCGTCCACGACGGCACGAAAGGCGGTACTGCCCGCGTACACCGGGCCGGGGCACTCCGGCCACAACGCGGCCCGCGTCCGGCTGTGCACGCCGTCCGCGGCGACGACCAGGTCGGCGTCCACGTCGCCGACGTCGGTGATCTCCACGCCGGGCCGCAGGACGTCGGCGGGCAACGCGTCGCGCAGGAGGTCGAGCAATTCCGCGCGATGCAGTCCCAGCACCGGGAAGCCCGTGTCGCGGATCAGCCACCGCCCGCGGTGGTCACGCACGCCGACCGTGCGCCCGGCGGCGGACGGGGCGTACACCCCGAGTTCGCCGAGCGCCCGCACCGCGTTGGGCCACACCGTGATCCCCGCGCCGACCGCCGTGAACGAGGGCGCCCGCTCGTAGACGAGCACCTCCCAGCCGATCCTGCGTAATCCGATCGCCGCGCTCAACCCGCCGATCCCGCCGCCGATCACCACCGCTCGGTTCATGCACTGTGACTCTACACCTGTAGAGTCACAGTGTGGCGAGAACGGATCTGATCGCGGACAGCGCCATCGAGGTCATCGCACGGGAGGGCATGCGCGGTCTCACCCACCGTGCCGTGGACCGCGAGGCGGGGCTGGCGCCCGGATCGACGTCGTACTACGCGCGCACCCGGCTGGCGCTGCTGGAGCTCGCGGTCACGCGGATGGCCGACCTCGACGAGGCGGCAGCGCCGCCGCGTGACGCGCGGCCGCTGCCGGACGTGCTGGCGGGGTTTCTGCACACGATGCTGACCGAGGCGCCTGCCAGGACCCGCGCCCGGTTCGAGTTCGCGCTCGAGGCGAGCAGGCGGCCCGAGTTGCGCGCCGTCTACGACCGGGTCGGCCGCCGGTTCCGCGACGCGTGCACGGCACTGCTGGCCGACGCCGGCTCCCCCGCCCCTGGACGGCACGCGCGGATGCTGATCACGTGGTGCGACGGCGTGCTGTTCGACTCGCTGGCCGGCACCGGGGCGGCCAGCCCGCCGGACCGCGCCGAACTGACCGCGGGCGCGGCGGATCTCCTCGCCGCGATCCTGCCTAGATGAGCTTGGTTTCCGTGATGCCGGGGCCCTGGCCCGCCCGGATGAACCACTCGGTGCCGAACACGACGGCGAACACGTCGTCGGGCATCGCGAGGAAGAACGAGTCCTCGCTGATCTGGCTCGCGTGTGCGCGCATCGCCTTGCGCTTGTACTCGAGATATGCCGTCACGTCGACCGCGGTGGTCAGCTCCGACTCGGGCTTGCCCAGGTTCTCCACAATGCCGGGGTCGGGCGGCGTGAACCCGGGCGACTCCCAGTTCGCCCGTTCCTTCATCCGCTGGATCATCTGGTCCCGGTTCTCGGTGGCCTGGTACACCCGCGGCGTCCCGGCCAGTTCGGCCGCGCGCATCCCGACGCGGTGCGTCTGGATGTGGTCGGGGTGGCCGTAGATGCCGTAGTCGTCGTAACAGGTCAGGACTTCGGCGTTCTCCTCGCGCAGGATCGCGGCGAGCCTGCCCGCGGCCTCCTCGACCGGCGCGGTCCAGAACGAGCCCGGCGCGTCGTTGGCCGGTTCGCCCATCATCCCGGAATCCCGATAGCCCAGGAACTCGACGCGCTCGACGCCGAGAATGTCGGCCGCTGCCTGGGTCTCCCGCACGCGCCGCTGCCAGAGCTGCTCGCCGTCGGCGAGAAAGCCGTCCGGCACCTCGCCGAGTTCGCCGCGCGTCGCCACCACCAGCACGACCCGGTGCCCCTCGTCGGCGGCCTGGCGCATGACACCACCGCACGTGATGCATTCGTCGTCGGGATGGGCGTGGAAAGTCACGAGTGTCGCCACGGCGGTCACACTACTTGGTCACATCGCGACCTTCCCGGTCTCGCGCGATCGCCGCGCAACCCCGACGATGGGGAGCATGAACCACGACGCCGACCTGCCACGCCACGTGGAGCGGGAACTGGCCCGCTTCCTGCGCGAGGCGGGTGCCGAGATCCAGGCGAGCGAGCCCGGTTTCGCCTCCGGCGTCCAAGCGCTCACGGAGTTCGTGCTGCGCGGCGGAAAGCGGCTGCGGCCCACGTTCGCGTGGTGGGCCTGGCGTGGCACGGGCGGTGCCGACGCCGCCGCGGACGGCGTGCTGCAGGTGGTGTCGAGCCTCGAACTGGTGCAGGCGTGCGCGCTGATCCACGACGACCTGATCGACTCGTCGGACTCGCGCCGCGGCCGGCCCACCGTGCACGTCGCCTTCGCCGACCAGCACACCGCGCAGCGCTGGCTGGGGCCTCCCTCGGGGTTCGGCCTGGCGGTCGCCGTGCTGCTCGGCGACCTCGCGCTCGCCTGGGCCGACGACATGTTCTCCGCCGCCGCCCTGCCCGCGGAGGTCCTCGACCGGGCCCGTCCCGCGTGGCGGGCGATGCGCACCGAGGTCCTCGCCGGGCAGTTCCTCGACATCCGCACACAGGCCGCAGGCGACACCTCGCCGGAGGCCGCGCTGCGTGTCAACCGCCTCAAGACGGCCGCCTACACCGTGGAACGCCCGCTGCACCTGGGTGCCGCGCTCGCGGGCGCGGCGGCCGGGCAGATCGCGGCGCTGCGCGAGTTCGGCCGCGACCTCGGCGTCGCGTTCCAGTTGCGGGACGACCTGCTCGGCGTGTTCGGCGATCCGTCGGTCACGGGCAAACCGGCGGGCGACGACCTGCGCGAGGGCAAACGGACGCTGTTGATCGCGCTCGGCCTGCGGCAGGCCTCCGGCGACCAGGCGGCCGTGATCGCCGACGCGCTGGGAAAACCGGCACTCAGCGAGTCCGACGTCGACGTCGTGCGCAAGATCCTGATCGACTCGGGCGCGGTGCCCGCAGTCGAGCAGCGCATCGACGAGCTCACCTACACCGCGCTCGCGGCGCTGGATCGGGCGCATCTCACCGAACCCGCGGCGACGCACCTGACGGACCTGGCCGCCAGGGCGACGCAGAGGACGCACTGACGATGCACGTCGTGGTGATCGGCGCCGGACTGGGCGGCCTGTCGGCGGCGCTGCATCTGCTGGGCGCCGGTTGCGAGGTCACGGTGCTGGAGCAGGACGACCGGCCGGGCGGCCGGGTCGGCCAGCGCGAATGCGACGGGTACTCCGTCGACACGGGCGCGACCGTGCTGACCATGCCGGAACTGCTGGACGAGGCGCTCGCCGCGGTCGGCGAGACCAGCCGGCTGCGGCTGATCCGGCTGGATCCCGCCTACCGGGCGCGGTTCGCCGACGGCAGTTCGATCGCGGTGCGTACCGACGGCGAGGCCATGGCGGAGGAGATCCGCGCGTTCGCCGGGCCCCGCGAGGCCGACGGCTACCGCAGGCTCCGGCGGTGGCTCACCGACCTCTACGCGGCGGAGAAGGACCATTTCATCGGCGGGAACTTCGACTCGCCGCTCGACCTCGCGCGCCCCGAACTGGTGAGGTTGCTGGCGCTGGGCGGTTTCGGGCGGCTGGGCCCGCGCATCGGCCGGTTCCTGCGCGATCCCCGGTTGCGCAGACTGTTCTCGTTCCAGGCCCTGTATGCCGGCCTGGATCCACGCCACGCGCTCGCCGCCTACGGCGTCATCCCGTACATGGACACCGTGGCGGGGGTGTACTACCCGCTCGGCGGGATGGGCCGCGTCGGGCAGGTCCTCGCCGACGCCACCGAACGGGCGGGCGCGCACCTGCGGCTCAAGACCGAAGCCGCTTGGCTGGAAAGGGTTTCCTCACGCGTGCGCGCCGTGCGCACCCGCGGCGGCGAGCGCATCGAGTGCGACGCGGTCGTGCTCGCCACCGAGCTCACCACGTCCTACCGGCTGCTCGGCACCCGGCCGCGGCGGCCGCTCCCGCTCAAGTTCTCACCGTCGGCGGTCGTGCTGCACGGCCGGGCCAGGCGCGACTGGGAGGCGCTCGATCACCACACGATCTTCTTCGGCGACGCGTGGGAGCGCACGTTCACCGAGATCATCCGCCGCGGTGACCTGATGACCGACCCGTCGCTGCTGGTCACGCGGCCGACCGCGACCGATCCGACGCTGTCCGCGGACGGCCAGGTGATCTCGGTGCTCGCACCGGCGCCGAACCTGAGGACGGGCATGATCGACTGGCCGCGCGTCGGTCCCGCCTACCGCGACGAACTGGTGCGCACGCTGGCCGAGCGCGGGCTGCCAGGGTTCGACGTGGAGTACGAGGTCGGCGAGGTGGTGACCCCGCGCGAGTGGGCAGAGCGCGGGCTCGCGGCGGGCACGCCGTTCTCGCTGGCACACACCTTCGCGCAGACCGGCCCGTTCCGGCCGCGCAACGTCGTCCGCGGCGTCCACAACGTCGTGCTCGCGGGGTGCGGCACCACGCCGGGTGTGGGTATCCCGCCCGTGTTGATCTCGGGACGACTCGCGGCGGCGAGGATCACGGGCGCATGACCCCGCTGGAGCGCGCCTACCGACACTGCCGCCGGATCAACGCCCAGCACGGCAGGACGTTCTTCCTGGCCACTCGCCTGCTGCCCGCCACGGCCCGCCCGGGAACGCATGCACTGTACGGGTTCGCGCGCATCGCCGACGAGGTGGTCGACAATCCCGGACCGGGCAGCGATCCCGATGCCGCGCTCGCCGAACTGGAATGGCGGCTGGACAAGCTGTTCGCCGGCGACCCGCAGACCGATCCGGTGTTCGTCGCGCTGGCCGACACGGTGCGCCGGTACGAGCTGAACCGCCACCTGTTCGACGCGTTCCTCCGGTCGATGCGGATGGACCTGACCGTCACCGAGTACGCGACCTTCGCCGACCTGTCCGAGTACACCTACGGTTCGGCGAGCGTGATCGGGCTGCTGATGCTGCCGGTGCTCGGCACCCCCGGGCCGCGGGAGGAGGCCGCGCCGGCCGCCGCGGCGCTGGGCGAGGCGTTCCAGCTGACGAACTTCCTGCGCGACATCGGCGAAGACCTCGACCGCGGGCGGCTGTACCTGCCCGTGGCCGAGCTCGGCGCCTTCGACGTGGACCGCGACCTGCTGGTCTGGTGCCGGGCACATGGTCGCGCCGACCGGCGGGTGCGCCGCGCGCTGGCCGCGCTCGTGGCGCACACGCGCGCCGTCTACCGGCGTGCCGCGGTCGGGATTCCGTTGCTGCGCAAGGAGTCCCGGGCGTGCGTGCGCACCGCGCTGGTCCTCTACGAAGGCATCCTGGACGAGATCGTGCGCGGCGACTACGACGTGCTGACCCGCCGCGTGGCCGTGCCGGTGTCCCGGCGGCTGCGCATCGCCGCCGTGCACGCCGGCCGCGCCGCGCTGGACGGCCGTTAGAAGGCCATCGCCTGCGCGCGGCGCTTGACCTCGGTGCCGTGGTTGGTCCGCAGGGCGTTGATCGGCGTCGTGCCCGGCAAGGACTCGTCCTCGCTGTAGAGCCACCGGAGCATCTCGGTGCGCGTGAACCCGGCGTCGGTCAGCAGGGTCAGCAGACCGGCAAGCCCCTTGACCGGGCTCGCTCCGGCGAGGAAGTCGGCGGGCACGTACAGGTCCCTGTCGCGCTTCACGGCCAGCAGCTGACCATCCCGCAGCATCTGCCGCACCTTGTTGACCGGCAGTCCAAGTGCCTTGCTCACCTCGGCAAGCGGAACGACGGCCACGTCCGGACCGAGCACGTCATCAGCGACTGGAATCGCACTCACAGCTGACACTGTGCCACATCGGACATCACTGAGGGCAATACCGCACTAACGGCGTAATGAAACTTCAATCCGGCAGCGGCGCCGGATACGGGGTGTGTCCCCCGACCCTGCCGGAAATCCGTACGATCGCCTCCGTGACAACCACCGACACCAGTCTGGCGGGAACGCTCCTTGAACGGCGTTATCGGGTCGGCTCCCCGATCGCACGGGGCGGTATGTCCTCGGTGTACCGGGGCTCCGACACCAGGCTGGACCGGCCGGTCGCCATCAAGATCATGGACCCACGGTTCGCCGACGACCGCTCCTTCGTCGAGCGCTTCGAACGTGAGGCACGCTCGGCCGCGCGGCTGCACCACCCGAACGTGGTCACCGTCCACGACCAGGGCGTCGATGGGGATCACGTCTTTCTGGTGATGGAACTCGTCGACGGTGGCACTCTCCGTGACCTCATCGACACGCGGGGCGCGCTCGACGTGCCGCTCGTGCTCATGGTCGCCGAGCAGATGCTCGCGGCGCTCGCGGCGGCGCACGACGCGGGCCTGGTGCACCGCGACGTGAAGCCCGAGAACGTGCTGATCGGCCGTACCGGCACCCCGCCGACCGGCGTCGTGAAGGTCGCCGACTTCGGTCTCGTGCGCGCCGTCGCCAGCTCGGGCACCACCAGTTCGAGCGTCATCCTCGGCACCGTCGCCTACCTCGCCCCCGAGCAGGTCACCACGGGCAACGCCGCCGAGCGGGGCGACGTCTACTCCGCCGGCATCGTGCTGTACGAGATGCTGACGGGCCGCGCGCCCTACACGGGCGACACCGCGATCTCGGTCGCCTACCGGCATGTGAACGACGACGTGCCGGCGCCGGGCAGTGTCGTGCCAGGCGTCCCGCCCGCCCTCGACGACCTCGTGCTGCGCGCGACCCGGCGCGACCCGGAAGCGCGCCCGGCCAACGCGGGCGCGTTCCTGGCGGAGCTACGGCGGATTCGCGCGGCGCTGGGGATCGCGCCGGTGCCCATTCCGGTACCG
This sequence comes from Amycolatopsis sp., assembly GCA_035547575.1. Taxonomy (GTDB): domain Bacteria; phylum Actinomycetota; class Actinomycetes; order Mycobacteriales; family Pseudonocardiaceae; genus Amycolatopsis_E. Next base: position 31,431 of record DASZUO010000345.1, read on the forward strand.
GGCAAGGAAGAACCGGTCCCGGACACCGAGCGCACGTTGCCCGCCTTCGCGGCCGTCCCGAACGCGGGACCGCGCGGAACGCGGGCCATGCCACGTCCGGCTTCCCCCGCCCAGCCGTCCGGATTCGGCCACGTGCCGCCTCCCGTTCCACCTTCCGCACCAACCGGCGCTGCCGGCCGGCGCCGGAAGATCGCGCTGCTGGCCGGCGTGGCGGTGCTCCTCGCGGCGCTGCTCGGCACCGGTGTCTGGTGGTTCACCAGCGGATCGCCGGGCGCGCAGAGCGTCGCCGTGCCACAGGTCGCCGGCATGGACCAGGTCACCGCGGACCAGACGTTGCGGCAGCAGGGGTTCACGGCGAAGTTCGTCAAGCAGCGACACAACACCGTCGCGGCCGGGCTAGCGATCGGCACCACTCCGGCGGCGGGCGCCTCCGCCAAACGGGGTAGCGAGATCACGGTGGCGTTGTCCTCCGGACGCCCCGTCGTACCCGACATCCGTGCGGGCACATCCATCGCCGAGGCCGAAGCCGCGATCACCGCCGCCCAGCTGAAACCCGTGCGTGATGCCGGCGCCGACCAGTACAGCTCGTCGGTTCCCAAGGGCGGTGTCATCGGGGTGACCCCGCAGCCCGGCACTCAGCTGAACATCGGCGGCGAGGTCGAGATCGCGGTGTCGAAGGGCGTGCCGCCGCAGCCGGTTCCCGACGTCACGGGCATGTCGCACGATCAGGCGTTCCAGACGCTGCGGTCGCGAGGCTTCGAACCGTTCGATGCGGGCGCCGAATTTTCCGATGAGGTCGCGGGCGGTAACGTGACACGTACCGACCCGAAGGCGGGCGACCAGAACGGGACCACACGCGTCGGCGTGTACGTGTCGAACTCGGTTTCCGTGCCCTCGGTGCTCGGCATGTCGATCCAGCAAGCCATTCAGACGCTGCAGGCGGCCGGGCTGCAAGCGGATTCGAAAGGTCACGGCCATGGCTTCGGGATCGTCATCGACCAAGATCCGAAATCAGGCGAACTGGTGAAGCAGGGCAGTAAGGTAAGCCTGAAAACAATTCCATGATGTGACCCAAATGGTTGCAGATTCAACCCATTACGGCGCCTATTCGTCCTGAGTGGACAGATCTTCCTCCTTTAGAGTGAAGGGAGATCCTGTTAGCGCACCGGAAACACACCGACTACGCTCCCGTCATGTCCGTGCGTTGCAGTAGTGGCCAACTCCAGTTCTGAGACCACAGAAGGGTCGACTATGGCTAAGCGTCAGCTCAGCGGGCTCGACGTAGCATTCCTGTGCTTGGAGGGGGACACAACCCCGATGCACATGGGTGCGGTGGCGATCTTCCACCCGCACCGCGCCGTGGATCCGGACAAGATCGCCAAACTGCTCGCCGACCGCGCGGCCCGGATACCCCGGCTGCGCCAGCGGGTCACCCCCGCGCTCTTCGGTCTCGGCGGAGCCACCTGGACCGACGATCCCCGGTTCGATCCCGGTGCGCACATTCACACGCACCGGCTCGCCGAGTGTTTCGAGGAAGACCCCCTCGCGACCTACGCGGCGGACTGGATCGAGCAGCCCATGAACCTGCGCCGGCCGCCATGGGAAGTGCAGGTCGTCACCGGCCTGCCCGACGAGCGGTTCGCCCTGCTGCTCAAGCTGCACCACTCGTTCACCGACGGCGCCGGCGCGTTCGCCGTCGCCGCGGGCCTCCTGGACGAACTACCGTTCGCCAGGACGTTCCTGACGTCGCCCGCCGAGCCGCCACAGCGCATCCGGTCGCCGTTCGCGCTGGTCAAGGACCTCGCCAACGAGGCGGGCGAGAACGCCAGCATCGCGTCGTCGATCCTGCGCGCGACCCGCCCGTACCCGGTCTCGCCGCTGGCCGCGCCCAGTTCGTCGAGCCGCCGGATCGGCTTCGTCCGGCTGGAGCTGGCCGAGATCAAGAAGGTGCGCGCGGCGCACGGCGGCACCTCCAACGACGTCATCCTGACCGTGCTGTCCGGCGCGCTGCGGCAGTGGATGATCAACCGCGGCCAGCGCGTGGCGGGCCGCCCGCTGCGCGCGCTGGTACCGGTGAGCATCCGGTCCCGCGACACGGGCACGGCGGCGAACCAGCTGTCGGGATACCTGTGCGAGCTGCCGGTGCACCTGGACGACCCGGTCGAGCGGCTACGGGAGATCCGCCGCTCGATGAACCGCAACAAGGCCGGCGGTCCGCTCACCGGGGCGGGCGCGCTGCCCGTGCTGGCCGGGCGGATACCGTCCCCGCTGCACAGGGTCGCCACGAAGACCGCCGGCCAGGCGGCCGGACTGCTGTTCGACACGGTGATCACGAACGTCCCGCTGCCCAAACTCGACCTGAGGCTGGACGGTTCCGCATTGCGGGAGATCTACCCGCTGGTTCCGCTCGCCCCGCGCCACGCCGTGGGCATCGCCGCCACGATCTTTCACGACTACGTCCACATTGGACTCCAGGCGAACGGTGCGGCGGTGCCGGACACGGGCTCGCTGCGGGACGCGGTACTGAAGTCAGCGGCCGCGCTGTACGAACGCGCTCTGTGATCACTGGACAGGGCTAAACAAACGTCACCGGCATGCGTCATGATTGATCTATGCCGGTCCCCTTACCCGCTGCGACGAGAAGCGCCATCATCGTGCCCGTTCCGGAGACGGATCACCTGATAGCGTGGCACCGCCGCGCCTTGAGCCCGAGCCCGGCGACCGTTCCCGCACACGTCACGGTGCTCTACCCGTTCGTCCACCCCAGCATGATCGGCGCCGGCACCATCGACGAGATCGCACGGGCGCTGTCCGGCATCGGCCCGTTCGACTGCGCTTTCACGCAGGTCAAATGGTTCGGCGAAGAGGTCGTCTGGCTGGAACCCAAACCGGACGAACATTTCCGCGCCCTGACCCGCGCAGTGTGTGAACGATTCCCTTCACACGCCCCTTATGCCGGGGAACACCCGGAGACGGTGCCACATCTGACGGTCGCCGACCGCCGCACGGGAAACGTCGCCAGCAAACGCCGCGCCGCGACCGACATCGCAGCGGCGCTACCGATCCACGCGAGGATCGATCGGGTGAGATTGGTTGCCGGGACCGATGAGCACGGCCCGTGGCACACCGTGACGGAGTTCCCCCTGTCGGGGTAAGGAAAATTGCCGTCAGCGGGTGGAAAAGATGCGAGCCCGGAAACGAAAAACGAGCAGCAGCCACCAACCACCAACCACCAACCACCAAGCACCAACCACACCTCCAACCACCCCGACCAAGCACCACCCGCCCGGCCAACCAACCCCGTCCAACCAACCCCCGACCAACCACCCACACCTCCCCCCACCCCGATCCCAACCCGAACAACGCCGCGGTCTGCCGGGTCCAGACTGGCCGAAGGCCACCGCGAAGCGGCGCCGAAGGCGGTCTTGACGCGGCCCGACCGCGGCGTAGAACGATAAAAGGATCGGGGTGGGGGAGGGTCCCGGCGGCCGAAGTC
>DASZUO010000346.1:0-3662 GCA_035547575.1 Amycolatopsis sp.
TTTTCCGGTGCGGGCCTCCTTTCTTGTGACTGTCTTGTGACGGCGGTGCGCCTCGCGACTTCGGTCGCCGGATCTCCCCCACCCCGATCCCTTTATCGTCCTACGCCGCGGTCGGGCCGCGACGTTGCTCGGCTTCGAATCGGGGTGGGGGGGGGAGGTGTGGTGTGGGCTTCGCGGCTCCGTCGTCGTCAGGCCTCGCCGGCATACCCGCCCCGATTGTTGACAATTTTGTCTACACATGTCAGGGTCGGGCTCATGGTCATCGACTGTCATGGTCACTACACCACCGCGCCCGCCGCGCATGCGTCTTGGCGGCAGGCGCAGTTGTCGGCGCGGGGGCACGATGTTCCGGCGTACCCGGCGATCTCGGACGACGAGATCCGGGAGTCGTTGGAGACCGGGCAGCTCCGGCTCATGGCCGAGCGTGGTGTCGACCTGACGATCTTCTCCCCGCGCGCGTCCGCGATGGGGCATCAGCATCCCGACGCCGCCGCGAACGACGCCTGGACGCGGGCTTGCAATGACCTCATCGCGCGTGTCGTGGGGCTGTATCCGGATCATTTCGCCGGTGTGTGCCAGTTGCCGCAAGCCGAAACGGTCGACCCCGCCGACCTGGTGCCGGAGCTTCGGCGCTGCATCGGGGAACTGGGGTTCGTCGGCTGCAACCTCAACCCGGACCCCAGCGGCGGGCACTGGACGTCGCCGCCGCTCACCGACCGGGCTTGGTATCCGCTCTATGAGGCGATGTGTGAGCTCGACGTGCCCGCGATGGTGCACGTGTCCGCGGTGACCAACGCGAACTTCCACGCGACCGGATCACATTATCTCAACGCCGACACGACGGCGTTCATGCAGTTGCTGCAGGCCGATCTGTTCAATGACTTTCCCGATCTGCGGCTGGTCATCCCGCACGGCGGCGGTGCGGTGCCCTACCACTGGGGCCGGTTCCGCGGTCTCGCCGACATGCTCGACCGGCCCGCGATCGAAACGGCGTTGCTGGGCAACGTCTTCTTCGACACCTGCGTCTACCACCAGCCTGGCATCGACCTGCTGTTCAAGGTTGTCGAGCCGGCCAACATCCTGTTCGGGTCGGAGATGATCGGCGCGGTCCGCGGTGTCGACCCGCGGACCGGGCACTATTTCGACGACACGCGCCGCTATGTCGAGGCGCTCGAGTTGACCGCGGAACAGCGTGCGCAGGTGTATGAGCACAACGCGCGCCGCGTCTATCCGCGTCTGAATCGGGTTCTCGACGGTCACTGAATCCGGTACGCCGGCCTATCTCGACATCACCGCGGGTCGGAAAGGTCAGGAACGCTGCTCCTTGACACGCGCGGCTTCCCGGCGAACCTCGGCCTGGGTGGCGCGCTCCCGCTGGAGCCACTCCGGATTGTCGTCCTTCAGCGCGTTGATCTCGTCCGTGGTCAACGGCTCGGTGATGCCGCCGCGCGCGAGCCCGCTGATGGACACGCCCAGCCTCGCGGCGACGACCGGCCGCGGATGGGGGCCGTGCCGGCGCAGTTCGCGCAGCCACTCGGGCGGGTCGGCCTGCAGCGCGTTCAGCTCGTCGCGGGAGACGACACCCTCCTGGAACTCGGCCGGGGTGGCCTCGAGGTACACGCCCAGCTTCTTCGCCGCGGTCGCCGGCTTCATGGTCTGGGGGCTCTTCTGCGACGTCATGCGGTCCAGGATATTCGGCCCGGTCACGCCCGGTAACCTGGGCCGGTGACCTTCAGGCTCGGCTACGTTCCCGGTGTCACGCCCGGCAAGTGGGTGCGGATGTGGGGCGAGCGGGTGCCGGGGGTCCCGCTGGAGCTGCTCCAGGTGCCGGCGCACGAGGCAACCGGCCTGGTGCGGTCCGCCGGTGCCGACGCCGTCCTGCTGCGGCTGCCTGCCGACCGCGACGGCCTGCACGCCATCCCGCTGTACACCGAGACGACGGTCGTCGTGGTGCCGAAGGACCACCTGATCGCCGCGGCCGACGAGGTCACGCCCGCCGACCTGGCCGAGGACGTGGTGCTGCACCCCCTCGACGACACGCTGGGCTGGGACCACCCGCCGGGCCTGCCCGCGATCGAGCGCCCGGCCACCACGGCCGACGCGATCCAGCTCGTGGCGGCCGGGGCGGGGCTGCTGGTCGTGCCCCAGTCGCTCGCGCGGCTGCACCACCGCCGCGACCTGACCTACCGGCCGCTCTCGGACGTCCCGGAGTCGCGGGTGGCGCTGTCCTGGCCCGAGGCCGAGACCACGGACCTGATGGAGCAGTTGATCGGCATCGTCCGCGGCCGCACGGTGAACAGCACCCGCGGGCGACCCCAGCCACCGGCGCCGGCCAAGCCGGCCCGCCGCGAGCCCGAGGCGCGGAAACCGGCTCCCGGCAAGAACCGCCGCCAGGGCACGCCCCGTGGCGGGAAACGCGGGAAACCGCGCCGCCGCTCCTGACGCGTCGCGCCTCGGGGCGCGGCATGGCTATCGCGACCGGCGGGCGTAGGCGATCCAGAACACGACCGCGACCACGATCGCCGCCACGAGCGTGGCCCAGCGGTAGGTCGTGCCGCCCGCCTCGATGATGAGCGGCACCGAGCACAACGCGGTGACCGTCGCGCCCCCGGCCACGAGCACGAAGACGGCGTCCCGTTGCTCACGCACGCCGCGCCTTAGCTGGGAGCGATCGGGCATAGGACACCCCCCGCGCGACCCACCGGCCGAGTTCGTCGGCGGAGCCCACGGCCTCGGTGTCCACGCGCACCCAGCCACGCATCTCCCGGCCGCGCATCACCATCGGGCACACGTGCACGTCGTCGGTCAGCGCGTCCGCCTCGTCCGGGTTCACCCGCACCATCAGACCGCCCTGACCGCTGGCGGCGACGGCCATGTTGCCCCGCACGAGGAAACCCAGCCCGCCGAACATCGCCTGCTCGTGCAGACCTTCCTCGCCGCCGAGCAGTTCCCGGATCCGGTCAGCCAGCTCACGGTCGTAGGCCATGGCGCATTATGACGCCCGCCGCCGCACGACACCAGCACCGCGCGGGCGCCGGCTCCCCGGGTGCCGTCCACAACGGACGGTAGCTTCGCCCGGCGCTCCCGGTGCCGCCTTGTCAGATGCCGCGGGCAGCCGAATGGAGGCGGGAGATCGCGGCCGGGTCGCCCTCGAAGCTCACCCGCACGGCGTCGCGGCCGAAGACGAACAGCAGCAACTCGACCGGATCGCCGACGACCGTCACCGGGCCGGGTCCGTTCCTGACCCGTGCCGAGCGCCCGTCGGCCGTTCGCAGCGTCACCCCGACGGGCGCCTTGCGCAGGCTCAGCCGCGCCGTCGTGCTCGCCGAGCGCCATGCGGCCGCGTCGCGCACGGCATCGGCGGGCCGCGGCTCCCACCCCTGGCTGCCGCGGCGCAGATCCTCATGGTGCACAAGGAATTCCGCGGCGTTGGTCAGCTCGTCGAGCGGGCCGATCGACGTCGGCCAGTACCACGCGGGCCCGCGCCGGACCAGTTCCACCAGGTCACGCCACGGCCGCGCCGCATAGGCGTCCTGCACACGCCGCGTGTGCGGCGCGAACGCCGGCAGCAGGATCCCCAGCGCCGCGTCCACGCGATGCTCCCGCAACACGAGGTGGGCCGCGAGATCCCGCGCCGCCCAGCCTTCGCACAGCGTCGGCGC